>NZ_QUKM01000001.1:0-522817 GCF_003481245.1 Blautia sp. TF10-30 | reverse complement strand
CAATTCCATTTCCAATCAAAAGGCTATGTTGGAGGAGTTTGCCGCACGGCAGGGCTTTACAAACATTGTCCATTTCACGGACGATGGCATTAGTGGCACCTGCTTTGACCGTCCCGGATTTTTAGCAATGATGAAAGAAGTGGAAGCCGGGAATGTGGAGTATCTGTGTATCAAGGACATGAGCCGCATGGGTCGTGACTATCTGAAAGTCGGTCAGATTATGGAAATTCTGCGTCAGCGTGGCGTTCGCCTTATCGCCATCAATGACGGCGTGGACAGTGCCAGAGGGGACGATGATTTTACCCCGTTCCGCAACATTATGAACGAGTATTACGCCAGAGATACCAGCCGTAAAATCCGTTCCACTTTCCAGTCCAAAGGCAAGTCCGGCAAGCACCTCACAGGCACGGTCATTTACGGCTATCTCTGGAACGAAGCCAGAGACCAATGGTTGGTTGACCCCGAAGCCGCTGATGTGGTCAAGCGCATCTTTGCCATGACGATTGAGGGCTACGGTCCGTATCAGATCGCCAGCAAGCTGAAAGAAGAAAAAGTCCTCATTCCGTCCGCTTACCTTGCCCAGCACAGCGAGGGCGTGAACAAAAACAAGACTTTCAAAGATGTGTACGGCTGGGGTTCTTCCACCATCTGCAACATTCTTGAAAAGCGTGAATATCTGGGACACACCATCAATTTCAAGACCTGAAAGCACTTCAAGGACAAGAAAAGCCATTATGTCCCGGAGGACGAATGGACAATTTTTGAGAATACCCATGAGCCTATCATTGACCAGCAGACCTTTGACCTTGTGCAGAAAATCCGTGGAAATGTCAGACGCTACCCGGACGGCTGGGGCGAAGCAGCTCCCCTCACGGGCTTGCTCTATTGTGCCGATTGCGGCGGCAAGATGTATGTCCACCGCACCAACAACGGCAAGCGCATTTCTCAATATACCTGTTCCCAATACAGCAAAGTCCCAGTTGGAAAGCTCTGCAAGACCCAGCACCGTATCAATGAAGATGTGGTACTGTCCCTTGTCTCTGAAATGCTGAAAGCCATTGCCGAGTATGCCAAGCATGACCGAGCCGAGTTTGTCCGTGTGGTGCAGGAAGCGCAATCCAGCCAGCAGACCACAGAGGTCAGGAAACAGCGTACACGCCTTGCCACAGCAAAGCAGAGAGTTTCCGAGCTGGAAGTCCTGCTCTGCAAAATCTATGAGGACAACATTTTAGGCAAGCTGTCCGACAGCAGATACGCCACTCTGGACGCTCAATACGAAAAGGAACAGTCCGAGCTTACCGCTGAAATCTCTGTTCTGGAAAAGGCTGTCAAGAGCTATGAGAAGCACGAAAAGGACGCTGATCGTTTTATCGCTCTGATTGACAAGTATGAGAACTTCGACAAGCTGACCATTGCTATGCTCAACGAGTTTATCGAGAAAATCCTTGTGCATGAGCGTGACCGTAAAGGCAGTATACAGACCACACAGGAGGTCGAGATTTACTTCAATTTTGTTGGGCGATTCGTTCCCCCGGCGTTTGGAGAAGCGGAGCTTACCCCGGAGGAATTAGAGGAAATCCGCAAGCGTGAGGAACGCAAGGACAGGCTTCATCAGAACTACTTGAAGCGGAAAGCCAGCGGAGCGCAGAAGCGATACGAGGACAAAATCAAGAAGCGGAAAAAGGCAGAAATTGAAGCTAAGAAAGCCGCCATTCGTGCGGAGGACATTGCAAAGGGCGTGTTCGTCCCTGTCAGCAGTTTACCGCAGAGAGAGCCGATGAAAGGAGTACAAACAGCATGAATATCACTTACACACGGAACGGAGATTATCTTATCCCGAACATCGTTATCCGCAAGACCAAGCCCATCGGACACTACGGCAGACTTCGCAAGGCGTATCTGGAAATGCACCGCCCGATACTGTTCAATGAACTGGTGCTATCCGACAAGCTCTTTGAACATTGTGCCGAGATTGACGAAGCGGCACGAAACCGCATGGAGCAGATCGTGCGGTCACTGGCAGAGCAAAACGGTGTGACTGAGCAACTGAAAGCCGATAATCAAATGGAATGGGTGCGGCAGATGAACGCTTGCAAGGCACAGGCAGAGGAGATTGTGAAAGTGGAATTGATTTATGATTGAGCGAGGAAGTCCGGGCAGAAAACTGTTCGGACTTTTCTCATATAGTCCAAAGTTGCGGTAGAACTGTTCACAAGTTTTATGGTACAATTTGAATACGAAAAGTGAGCAACAAATGGAGGCTGGCTGACACATTTGTCTGCGGGCGTGATGTCCCAATCGGAAATTTCGTCAGACCATATCTCCATTTTAAAAGAAAAGAGCAAGGCCGGATAGACCTTACTCTTACATTATGAATCGGAATTTACGAAAGAGGTACAGAACATGAAGAAAATCAGAGGATTGCGTAGCTCCGGCAGAGCCGGAACGGCAGCAGCCAGAGTCGCCCCGGAGCTGGTGGAGCCGATTTTGGAGTAAATAAAAGGGGGGATGAAATTTTGCTGGAAACAACGCAAATAAAGCAGCGTTTACCGTTTATTGATTTGATAAGAGGTATAACCATTATTGAAATGATTTCGTATCATTTCTTATGGGATTTAGTTTATCTGTATAATGCAGATATTCCATGGTATAAGTCCCACGGTGCCTATATTTGGCAGCAATCCATTTGCTGGACTTTTATTTTGCTGGCTGGGTTCAGCTGGCATTTAGGAAAAAAACACATGAAAAGGGGATTGTGGGCGTTTGGTGGTGGTGTGGTCGTTTCGCTCGTTACCGCCATAGTTCTTCCCAATGATCGGGTGCGCTACGGTGTTCTAACGCTTATTGGCAGCTGTATTTTGATATGGATTTTACTGGATAAGGTTCTGAAAAAAATCCCGGCTGGGGTTGGGGTAAGTGTTAGTTTTGTGCTATTCCTCATTCTCAGAAGTTGGACGAAGCAAGACCCTATCCAACTATCTGATAATTTGCTGAATGTTACATGGTTGAAATCGGTATTAGCTTATATTGGATTTCCGCAAGCTGGCTTTTCATCTACCGACTATTTTCCGTTGCTCCCATGGATTTTCTTATTTGCAACAGGATATTTCCTGTACAGTTTCTTACAGGAAAAGGGGCTGATTAACCGGCTATTTGGGAAATGGAAAGTTCCAGGTATTAACTTTTTAGGGAAACATTCGCTTATTATTTACATGATACACCAACCGATCTGCTATGTTGTAGCGTTCTTGGTTTCGGAGATTTTTTAATATTGAGCCGTTGATCGGTGGAGTAAACAAGAAAGGAAGCCCCCAAAAAGGGGGCTTCCTTTCTTTAATATCGGCAAATGTGTTTATTTTTGATTATCACAGTTTGTAGCCGGTGATGTATCGGTCGCTACCAACTTCGCCAGCGAAGAAATCGTTAAGGGAGCTGCAAGCGAAGAATCTCTAATACGACAGATTCAAGTTTGGCGAACTGATAAAATCCCTTTAGGAACTAAAGGGCGCACTTCTATACTCTCCTATCGGGAGTATCGTGCGTCCTGCGGAGCTTCATTCTCTGTCAGCAGAAAAAAGCTGCATGACCGAGAATGTTTCGTCACTTCGTTCCGTCAAGGTGGCTACACCCCCTTGCGCTGCTAATGCGGCTATCCCTTGTGTACTTGCCGTCCGCAAACGGTTTTGACAAACCGTTCGCCGCCAGCAAGTTTGGAAAAACAAATACCGAAAATCAGACCGTTGACTGGTCGCACTATGCGAAAAGTTGACGGTCTTTTTTTATCCCCAAAATCAAAAATAGGAGGTCAATCACAATGACAAAACCGAAAACCCTTGACCAGCTCCGAGCCGAAAAGGAACGGGCCGAGACGCAGCTTGCACAGGAACAGCACAAGCTCAACCGTCTTGAGAACAGAAAGAAATATCTGGAGAAAGGCGAAAGGCAGAAACGCACCCATCGTCTTTGCAATCTGGGCGGCACGATTGAGAGCCTTGCCCCGGAGGTCAAAGATCTCACACGCACCGAAATGACAGAGCTGATGGAACAAATCTTTTCTTTGTCCGAAGTCCAGCGAGCCGTCCGTCACATGACGATTACCCACATCAGCCAAGCAAACAGAGAAAAGGAGTTGAAAGCCGATGGCACTATTTCATCTGAGCGTCACGCAGACTAAGCGAAGCGCAGGACAGTCCGCTATCGCTTCTGCTGCCTACCGAGCCGGGGAGCGATTGTATAGCGAGTATTACGGAGAATACAGCGACTACACCCGCAAGGGCGGCGTGATCTGCTCTGACATTCTCTTGCCGTCCCATGCACCGCCAGAATACGCAGACCGCCAAACCCTATGGAACGCCGTGGAAAAAGCCGAGCGTGGAAAGAACGCCCGGCTTGCATACAGCTTTGACATTGCCTTGCAGAATGAATTTTCCCTTGAGGAAAACATCGCTCTTGCAAGGCAATTTTTATTGGAGAACTTTGTGAGCCGTGGCATGGTGGTTGACTTCGCCGTACACCAGCCAGACCGGGAGGACGGCGGCGTACCCAATCCGCATTTTCATGTGCTTTGCCCCATCCGCCCCATCGAGCAGAACGGCAAATGGGGACTAAAGCAACGCCGGGTGTATGAGCTGGACGAGGACGGCAACCGTATCCGAGACGCAGACGGAAAGTTTGTGTTCAACGCCGTTCCCACTACCGACTGGGGCAGTCCCGAAACGCTGGAACATTGGCGTGAAGCATGGGCGGAGCTATGCAATGCCAAGTTTGCGGAAAAAGGTATTGATGTTCGTATCGACCACCGGAGCTATGAGCGTCAGGGCGTGGAGCTTTTTCCCACCGTCCATGAGGGCGCAACCGTCCAGGCAATGGAGAAGAAAGGCATACGCACCGAGAAAGGCGAGTTCAACCGCTGGATCAGAGCCACCAATGCCGTTATCCGGGACATCAAGAAGAAAATCGCTCTCCTGTTTGATTGGATTGCCGAAGCAAAAGCGGAGCTTGCCAAGCCGCAGGCACCCGACCTTGTTTCGCTGCTGAGCGCCTATTACACCCAGCGCAGAGCCGGGGCATATTCGCAGAAAGGCAAGGTCAGCAATCTAAAGGAGATGAACGAGACTTTCAATTATCTCCGGGCAAACGGCATTTACTCCCTTGAAGATTTGGAAAGCCGTGTCAGCGAACACAGTGCTGCCACAGAGAGCTTGAAGAAAACGCTGGACGAACAGACCGCCCGAATGAAAGCAATTAAGCAACTCTATGACAGCTCCGCCGCTTTCCAGAACTTGAAGCCTGTCTATGACGGCTTGCAGAAAATCAAGTTTGAGAAGCCCAGAGCCAAGTACAAGGCAGAGCATGAAGCGGAACTGATACAGTTCTACGCCGCCAGACGAAAGCTGACCGAGGAGTTCCCGGACGGCAAGGTGGATATGAAAAAGCTGTCCGACGAGTATGACGAGCTGGAACAGGCACACGAAAGCACCTACGGCGAGTTTAAGGCTGTCAGAGACGATTTACACCGCCTTTGGAAGGTCAAGTCATGTGTAGATACTGCCGCCCGATTTAACGAGCGTACAGAGGAACAAATGCACCAAAATCGACCCCAAACACGACACAAAAAGGAGGAACTATCCCGATGAATTATACCCAAGCGCAGATTGACCGGGCAAATGCCGTCAGTCTGGAAGATTTTCTCCGCACACAGGGAGAGACACTGATAAAAAGCGGACGAGAATACCGCTGGAAAGAACATGACAGTCTGACCGTCCGGGGAAACAAGTGGTTTCGCCACAGCCAGAGCAAGGGCGGCTATCCCATTGATTTTGTCATAGAGTTTTACGGCAAGTCCTTTCCCGAAAGCTGACAATTATCCAGGGTAATCCCGGCGAGGGCAAGACCTACTTTGCCATGCGCCTTGCGGCGGCTTGCACCAATCGAAAGCCTTTGCCCGGTATGGAGACACTTGAACCTTTCAATATCATCTATCAGACCGCCGAGGACGGTCTGGGCGATACGGTCAAGCCCCGATTGATGGAAGCAGACGTAGCCCTTGCGCTGTAATTCTTTTTCAAGTTTTCTGCGTTCTTTCTCAGAATCCTTAAGTTCGCGGTTAAGCCGGGAAGCTTCTTTAGCGATGCCACCATTGGCATTCATGCAGGCATCTTTCCAGGCTTTGATCTGCTCGATATAAAGACCTTTTTTACGGGCATACTCGGCAAGTTCCGTTTCATTCATACCTGCTGTTTCAACAACAACTAAAAATTTATCCTGTGTACTCCAGTCATCAGGAACAGCATCCGTACCAGGAGCAGCATAGCCTTCCTTTCTGGCTTTATCCCGCCAGTTACGAAGTGTCTGTTCAGAGATTCCTTCTTCTCTGGATATCTTGGTAATAGATTCATTGTTTGGTGGAAGCATCCTCCTGAGGAGTGCATCCTTTAATTCTGGACTATCCTTTCGACATTTGCCCTGTCTCTTTTTTTGCCAATACCATAGACAGTTTTCTTTCATTTGCTGTTGTCTCCAATCTCCATACACTGATATGGATAAAGCCTGCCAAGTATCATGCTGATACAGCACCCGGCAGTGCTTTCTGAAAATATGGTTTCTCTGTACTTTTTCTTATCACCCCAGAGATGTAGGATTTCTCACAGGCGGCAGTGTGCTTCACTGCTCCATTGGAAGTTGTCACTCTGTCAGTCGATTCTCCTCGCCCCAGACACAGAGCTGATCCAGCACAGTCATCAGCGTTTTTCCTCGTTCCGAAAGCGTATAGTCCACCTTCGGCGGAATCTGCGGATACTCGGTGCGGACGATCAGTTTATCCGCTTCCAGTTCCTTGACAGTCTACATCTGCATTTTTAAAAATATGCGTTTCAAGATTTTTTGAAAGTAAGCGCAAAATAATTCGACGGATTGTGTTGCCCTAAAAATCAATTCATAATAATCATTAGAGAATGCAAGCATTTCACTTCATTTTCTCTTGCTTGAAATGATAGATGCGAGCATTTTACTCTATTCAAGTTATCCCTGTGTGTTAGGATAGTTGTCAGTGAAAGATAATTACTTTTGTGGTAGTATGTAGCTATCACAGGAAGGGAGCTTTCGCTATGAACTATGACGAAGAAGGCGATGGATAAACTGATTACAAGGAAGGAAGCAGCCAGTATACTGGGAATCAGCGTAAAAACACTGGATGCTGTAAGAACAGACGGTTTGATCTCCTATGTTCAGTATGTGGAAAACGGCTGCTGATGCAGTCAGCACAGATTAGGATGACAACGCTGATTGACTATACATCAAAAGTGAAGAACTTGGCTTTGTTGGCAGTAGTCTACCAGAATTTTTCATTACAGTGTTTTGCTAAAGGAATCCGATGGAGCTATACCCTGGATTTTTCTGTATTCTCTGGGTGACATTTTGACTATAGACTGAAAAGCGCTTGAAAATTTCCCCTGGGTTTGGTAGCCTACCTGGGAAGCAATATCCGCGATAGTGTCATTTGTTTCCCGTAATAATTTCATAGCCTGACGCACTCGAAATTCCTTCATATAGGTGGCGATAGGCTGGCCGTAGACTGCCTTGAATATCTCCTTTAGAGTGGAGGTATTTATCAAATACTGTTTGGAAAGTTCTGCGATCGTAAATCGTTGATCCAAGTGCTCTGTCAACTGTTGATGAATTTCTTTTATCAATTCGGTTTGCTGGGAGAAGTATTGAGTCAATTCTTTATGCTCCGATTTCATGTTGCTCAAATAAATCAAAATTTCCAGCACCTTCAATTTCAAGAGGGAAATTCGAACGGATACAGGAGCAGAAAAGAGTGGGGCAAAAATGTGCTCTAAATCGGAACAGGACGGGATTGCGGATGGCTTTCCGGAGCAAAATCGATCCCGTAACTGGTCTGCCTCCACACCGGCATTCTTTAAAACTTCCGGGCAAATGGAAGAGAGCTGTTTCAGATCCACGGAAATGGAAATTCCCTCTGCATATCCTAGGGGAAACATCATGGCGGAATCCGCGCAGCAGGCCATACTGTGTGCTGTCACATCACCTGTACCTAAATAGACGGCAGTACCGTCTTGCATATTCCAACCCACGCGACCACTGCGACAATAGTAAATTTCTAAAACAGAATCCGAAGCATCATGCTGAAACTTGATCTCTGAAGCAAGAAAAACATTGAAGGATACCTCTATTCCAGGAAAAGTTTCATATGCCTCCATAACCCCTTTTCCAGCGGTAACCGCTCGAAACTGTTCTCCAAAGAGTGTGGTACCCGTTCCGCCAGCCCGGCAATGCTTCAAGGCGAGGGTGCCGTTTGGAATTTTTTGAAATTTTTGAGCGATAACTTTGGATTCTTCTTTTTTCATGGCGTTCCTTTTTGTTTTTCTACTTGCGACGGACAGGCGATTTTTACAAGCCACTCAATCATGTGATGGAAATTTCGGGCCTGCTCGGTATCGGCCGCTTTATAATAGACCTCTTTTCCGTCCCGGCGGCTAACGATCAGACCTGCTGATTTCAACTGCTTGAGATGGTGAGAAACTGCAGGACTGCTCATATTTACCATGGCTGAAAGATTGATAACACATTCCTCACAGTGGCAAAGCAACCAAAAAATGCGAATACGGCTGCCATCCCCCAGCTGCTTGAAAATATCAGCTACGGTTTGAAAGTTTTCTACGCTGGGCATATGTTCCAGTTCCTGCTCGATAGTTTGTCCGTGGTCGTGTGGTAAGGGGTTCTGAATCATTTAGCACTCCTCCTTAAAGTCTATCTTACCATAGGCTGAAGGAAAAAGAAACTTTACTTCTGAAATATTTCTGGTTCAGGACCAGCGTCATGGGTGTAATCCAAGATACGGACACCATCACCTATCTCTTTCTGCACCAGCTCCCGCATACGTTTGGCAAAAGGACAGGGGTAACCAATGGGAGTCATGTGATATTGTTCCAGCACATCTTTCAACGTGATTCCTTGCATTCTTTGTTCCGCTGTTTTTTGAATGTCCAAGTAAAAATCCCGCAGCACCAGTTGGATATTTACACCAACGCCGCAGGCAGGATTGGTGTGGATGTCCTGATGGAGCAGGGGCTTGTTGCCCTCTACTGCCCGATAGGCATCCAGCAGAGTGATTTTCTCCGGCCCACGAGCCAGAGCGGGGCGGGGATGTCCCTTCACGCTGACCAGCAGTCCTCCCTTCCGCAGGGCGGACATGAGCTGGCGCACATAGGCAGGATTCGTCTGAATGCTCTCTGCCAGCTTGTTACTGGTCAGGTCGCAGTCTGGGTACAGAGCGATAAAAGCCAGAATATGAACAGCATCGCTAAGGCGGGTAGAATATTTCATAGCCTGATCTCCTTTTTTGCTTTGATGTTATTTTTATTATAACAACATATTGACAGTGACGCAAGAGGATGCTAAAATAATTTGAAGTAATAATAAAAATAACACCCACTTGAAAGGAATGGTGACAATGAACTTCTATGATGATCTGGTCATGCAGACCCAGATGAATTATTCCAGGCACTATCATATCTATGCTTCCGGCGGTACGCCTTATCAGCTGACTGACAAAAAGCCGCTGCCGTATAGCGAACAGATCCATCGTTTGGTACAGGAGGTAAAGGAAGCTGACTGTGTGGTAGTGGGCGGGGCCTCCGGCCTGTCCGCTGCCGGTGGTGGAGATTTTTACTACGAGGACAACGACTCTTACCGCAAATACTTCCGCCCTTTTGCCGAGAAGTACCACTTCAAAGGTGCTTTTGCAGGGATGATGCACCCCTGGAAGACAAGGGAAGAGTATTGGGGGTATCTCGCCACATTCCTTCACACCACCCAGACCGCACCTGTGCGTCATTCCTATTTGGATTTAGACGCTTTGCTGAAAGGCAAGGACTTCTTCATCCTCACCACGAACCAGGATACCCAGTTTGTCAAACTCTACCCGGAGGAGAAGGTGGCAGAGATTCAGGGGGATCACCGCTTCTTCCAGTGTGCCGCCTGTTGTACCGATGACACTTGGGATGCGGTAAAGCCGGTGGCTGATATGGTAGCCGCTATGGGGAGTGACACGAAGATTCCCACGGATCTCATTCCCCGATGCCCCCACTGCGGCGGCGAGGCATTCCCTTGGGTGCGAGGATATGGGAATTTTCTGCAAGGAAAGAAATACGAAGAACAGTACGAAAAAATTTCTCGCTATGTGCTGGAACACAAAGACAGCAAAATTCTGTTCCTGGAGCTGGGCGTGGGCCGAATGACTCCCATGTTTATCCAAGAACCTTTCTGGAACATGACCCTCAGCTTTCCCCATGCTCGATATGTTGCTGTCAACAACAAGTATGACTTCCTGCCCAAGCAGTTGGAGGACAAGGGCATGACCATTGTGGCCGACATTGCTCAAGTGCTGCGGGATGCACGGGATACCATGGACAGCGGAGATAACGATCGATGAGGGTTGCAAACCAAGCGACGCTTCAGGAACTTGCCGAGCGTATTGATCAAGCAGATGCTGTTGTGATCGGAGGCGGCTCCGGCCTGTCAAGCGCGGCTGGATACGACCACTACCATTGGTCCCCGGCACTTTCGGAGGCATTGGCTCCCTTTCGCGAACAGTATGGCTTTACCTCTCCGCTGGCTGGATTCTACCATTGCTTTTCCAGCTATGGGGAACAGTGGGGGTATTACAGTCAATATATCCGCTTCATGTGGGAAGCCCCTACTGGGCAGCCCTATCTGGACCTGCAGGCGCTTGTTGCGGACAAACCTGCTTTTGTTCTGACCACCAATGTGGATCAGCAGTTTTTTCGAGTATTTCCCCAGAAACAAATTTGCGCCTTTCAGGGAGACTTTAGCTACTGCCAATGCAGTCAGCCCTGCCGGGATGATATTGGGGAAAACCGCGAACTGGTGAAGGAACTGACTGGTTGCCTGGCAGGTGTTCGCCTGCCGGAGGAGGCTGTTCCTCGTTGCCCGGATTGCGGGCGAGTGCTGGTGCCCTGGGTACGAGATGATACCTTTCTAGAGGGAACCTTCTGGCAGGATAGTCTGCATCGCTACCATAGATTCCTACGACACTGGATAATGGATCAGTCCGACAAAAAAGTCCTGCTGTTGGAACTTGGCGTGGGTGAGATGACACCCAGTATCATCAAATTGCCCTTCTGGGAACTTACTGCCAAAAACGAAAACGTCTTTTATGCATGTCTTAATCGAGAGGCAGCTCATAGGCCAGAGCATCTGCGGGGACGTAGCCTGTATCTGCAAGGAGATTTGGCGGAAACTCTGGCTGCCCTCCGGCAGGAGCGATCCATCGCAGCAACCATAAAATAGAAAGGAGCGAACGAATATGATTGATTGGAACCCTATTGCGAAAAAATTCAGAGAAGCGGACGCTATCCTGATCGGAGCCAGTAACGGCCTGTCCATCACCGAAGGACTGCATTTGTTTGCGGACAATGCGACTTTTGAAAGACTGTTTGGAGATTTCAAACAAAAATACGGCTTACATTGTATTTTGCAGGGCATGATGGCCGGATGGCCCAGCGAGGAGGAAAAATGGGCCTTCTGGGCCCGGCTCATCCATCGTTACTGTGGGCAGTACCAGCCTACGCCGGTGATGAACGATTTGAAGGCCATTGTAGGAGAAAAAGATTACTTTGTCGTCACATCAAACGGAGAAGGTCACTTTGAACTGTGTGGCTTCGATCCGACGAAAATCTATGAGATTGAGGGCAACTGGATTACTATGCAGTGTGCCCGCCCCTGCCACGATACCCTCTATTCAAGTTTAGAGGTGGCCGAAAAATTATCGGCTGCCGAACAGGGCGGCCATGTGCCTACAGAGTTGGTGCCGCGTTGTCCCAAGTGCGGAGGTCCCATGGACATCCACATGGGCGCGGGTCAGAGAATGATCCCGGATGCCGCTGCCCAGGCACGGTTCCAAAACTTTCTGAAAACCTACCACGGAAAGAAACTGGTGGTTCTGGAGCTGGGCATTGGCTGGCGCAATCAGCTGATCAAGGCCCCGATGATGCGCCTGGTGGCCGGCGAGCCAAACGCCACTTATGTGACCCTCAATCTTGGTGAGATCTACATTACGGACAATATCAAAGAAAAGTCCTTCGGTCTGGACGGGCGGCTGGATGAGCTGCTGCCTGCTCTCCGGGAGGCGTGCGAGGTATGACGATTTTGGAGCAGGTTCAAAATGACTATACAAATGCATAAACTCTCATGAATCAGGTTGCTTCCTGAATCCTTTGCAGCAGTAGAGAATGCATAAAAAGCCGGGAAGTTGACTCAAATTGTCAATGCCTCCCGGCTATTATCAGGCAGATATTAATATAGTTAGAATCATGGTATATATTTCATTCCCCATTGGGAAATGGCGTAAAAGACCGGCAACAGATCCCGTCCTTTCTCGGTGAGGGAGTATTCCACTCGCAGAGGCATTTCATTATATTGGATGCGCTGGATCAATTCATCCGCTTCCAGCTCCTTCAGGGCGTTGGTAAGGGCTGTATTGGTGATGGGCTTGAGAACTTTTTTCAGTTCCCCAAACCGCATGGGACACTTGATGCATAGTTCATAGAGAATTTGGAGTTTCCATTTGCCCTGCAGCATTTGAACCACCGGTGTGACCGGGCAGTTTCCATCATCGGTTAGAATGACACTGCCAACCTTTTCTTTGAATTCTTCATAAGTCATGATTGGATCTTTCCTCGTCTTTTGCAGTATACTTTTTGATACCAGGTACAAATAATTTGCGTACTTGAACAAAAATTGCTGTCAAGTATAATAAATATATCACTGGTTGGCCATGCAGTCAACGACTGAAATTTCTCAGAAAGGTCTGAATGATATGAAAGAACTGAACATTATGGAGGCTACTGTTCTGACCTCCCCCAATCCGCTGACATTGATCTGCTCTAAAAAGGAGGATGGTTCTACGAACCTGGCTCCCATTTGCTTTGTGTCTTACCTCTCCTTCAATCCGCCTATGGTGGGTTTCGCCACTGGCAAACAGTCCCACACCGGCAAGCGTGTGCGTGAGACCGGCAAAGTCATTGTCACTGTTCCCTGTGAGAGTCTGGCAGGCGCAGTAATGGCCTGCGGAGCATCTACCGGTGCCGAGACCGACAAGGTGGCCGCCAACAACATCGAGATGATGGCTGTGGATGGCAGTGATATCCAGATTCCGGTGGATACTCGTCTGGCGATGGTGGCCACCCTGCAGCAGTCGGTGGAAGTTGGCGACCATATCCTGCACATCTGTCAGGTGGACAAGTTCCTGGGCGATGAGGACAAGAAGGGGCTGTATGCCTGGAACGGCTTCGGGAAAGTTGCACCTGCGGCAGAAGGCTAAATCTTAAAACGGTAAGGAGGCATCAGCGGTGGCCGTTTGTATTAAATTGAGTGGATCGTTATTGGGACTGAGACCGGACATAGGAAGGGCAAAGCCGTATCGAAACCGGAATGGGTGTGGAACCTGACACATCAGGCCCATGAGCTTGGCATCCCTGTATTTATGAAGGAAGATCTGCTTCCTATCATGGGAGAGGCACAGATGGTACAAGAATTTCCCCCGGCTTTTTACCGGGTATTGGAGGAACAGAAGACGTGGCAGAAGTGAGAGAGAGCAGCATTCTGATTCAGGATGTAGAAACCAAAAATATTATGACAAAATCCACCCTGCCGGTGGGCGGCTATTCCGTCAATCCTTATGTGGGCTGTACCCATGGCTGCAAATACTGCTACGCCTCGTTTATGAAGCGATTTACCGGGCACACCGAACCGTGGGGTACATTCCTGGATGTGAAACATTGGCCAGCAATCAAAAATCCGCAAAAGTACAAAGGGCAACGCGTAGTCATCGGTTCTGTGACCGATGGCTATCTACCCCAGGAGGCTCAGTTTCAGAACACCCGAAAGCTTCTTGAACAGTTCCGGGGCAGCGAGGCGGAAATTCTCATCTGCACCAAGTCAGACTTGGTAATCCGTGACATCGATCTTCTGAAAGAACTGGGAAAGGTCACGGTCTCTTGGTCGATCAATACGCTGGACGAGGATTTCAAAAACGATATGGACAATGCCGTCAGCATCAAGCGACGGCTGGATGCCATGAAGCAGATCTATGATGCGGGCATTCGCACCGTCTGCTTTATTGCCCCTGTCTTTCCGGGTATCACGGATTTTGAGGCTATCTTCCATCAGGTCAGAAATCAATGCGACCTGATATGGCTAGAAAATCTAAACCTGCGAGGCGGATTCAAAAAAGACATCATGGACTATATTTGTAAAAAATATCCTGACTTGGTTCCGCTGTACGACGCTATCTACAACAAGAGAGACAGAAGCTACTTCCGTGGTTTGGAGGATCAAGCGGAACGGCTGGCGAAAGAAAACAGCTGTCCCTTCGTGGACAACGAGCTGCCCTACGGCCGGGCAGAGCCTGGGCACCCGGTCATTGTGGATTACTTTTACCATGAAGAAGTGCGTGGCTCGGAAAACACCGGGCGACGCAACCCAAAAAATAATTTGTGAAATAAATGGGTTCTGACATGGAGCTGTGCTTCAATGTCAGAACCTTTTTTAGCACTGTTTACCCATTCAGAAGTTTTCTTATCCCTCTTGGAAGGACTTGTACTCCGTCCATTGTTTTTCGATTTTCCCCGCTCTACAATGTAGACAGAACGATTAAATGATAGGTGTTTATCAAGTTTTACATAAAATTATATTACCGGTAAGCATACGATGAGCAGATGTTTTTTATTGCCTTTCGAGTATAGATACGTTAAAATATACTTATTAAGCATGATGAATTTGGGAGGTATTTTTCGTGGAAATTAGAGTTCTTCGATATTTTCTGACTGTAGTAAGGGAAGAAAGTATCACAAAAGCCTCAGAAGTTTTACATATCACGCAGCCGACACTTTCACGTCAGCTTGCACAGATGGAGGAAGATATTGGTGTAAAGCTGTTTGATAGAGGGACACGGAAAATCAAATTGACAAATGAAGGAATACTTCTTCGCCGTCGTGCGGAAGAAATTTTGCAGCTTGTAGATAAGACAGAAAAAGAATTAGTGGAGCAAGAGGAACAGGTGGAAGGTAAAATTTCCATTGGGTGTGGAGAAATTGCTGCTGTACAACTTCTTCCTAAAATAATTGAGTCCTTTCGTCGGAAATATCCCCGTGTTACTTTTGACATTTTTACAGCCACAGCAGATTTGGTAAAGGAACAAATGGAGAAGGGACTACTGGATATTGGTTTGCTTCTTGAGCCGGTTGATATGGAAAAATATGAATTTATTCGCTTGAATATAAGGGAAAAATGGGTGGTTCTGATGAAATCGGATGATCCACTCTCCAAGAAAGAAACGGTAAGCGCAAAAGATTTGTCTGTACTGCCTTTGATTCTTCCTAGGCGTATGAATGTGCAGAGTGAGTTGGCAAGTTGGTTTGGCAACTACTATGAGAAACTGGATATTGTTTTTACCAGCAATTTAAGTACGAACAGCGCAATTATGGTGAATGGAGGCTTGGCATATTCATTGGTGATTGAAGGGGCTGTACCGTTCTGGAATCAATCAAAGGTTACATTCAGACCGCTTGATCCGCCACTTACAGCAACAAGTGTATTAGCATGGAAACGTGGTCAGCCGTTTAGCTTAGCAACCACAAAATTCATCAAACATATTCAATGCTTTTTAGGCATGGACAAACCATAAAAACTAAGTATTTGATATAATTCAATTAGAAAATTATAATATAGGTGTAGAGATAAAGCAAACAGCTTTAATTTCTGCACCTATATTTTTTATTGAGGAGGGAGTGCCATTTCATGAAACCGGATTATGATTCCCGTATAAACGCCGGATTAAGCAAAGAAGAAATCGCAAAAATTTCAGGATGCGAAGATCAAGAAATGCAGATAAGGATGTTGCGAAAATATCGGTACAAATTGCTTGATGAGGTACATGAAAAGCAGCAGTCACTTGATGCAATCGATTATATGATCTGTAAAACAAAAAAATAACAATAAGAGGAGGAAAAGGCGTGAATCAGCAAACAACTCTGTTTTCAAACGAGAAGTTGATGGCTATGATTATTCCCCTGTTTTTAGAGCAGCTGCTGATAATGCTTGTAGGGATGGCGGACACACTGGTGGTCAGCTACGCAGGAGAAGCGGCAGTATCCGGTGTTTCACTGGTAAATCAGTTCAATACTATTTTTATTTATCTGTTTACAGCATTGGCATCTGGAGGGGCGGTTGTGATCAGCCAGTATATTGGTAGAAAGAAAAATGATGACGCTGGAGAATCCGCCAGTCAGCTTCTTTCATTTTCTGCGATTTTTTCCATACTGATCGTAGTGATGGTTCTAATTGGAAATGAAGGGATGCTTCGTCTGATGTTCGGTAAAGTGGAAGATTCTGTGATGCACTCTTGTATTACATACCTTAGGATTTCTGCATATTCCTATCCGGCATTGGCGGTTTACAATGCTGGCGCTGCCCTTTTTCGCAGTATTGGAAAAACCAGTGTGACCATGTATTTGTCGGTAATTTCCAATATCATCAATGTTATTGGAAATTTCATTGGTGTACTTGTTTTGCGTGCAGGTGTTGCAGGTGTTGCATACCCTTCACTGATCGCTCGGACATTTTCAGCCGTGATGATTACAGTACTTTGTTTTCAGAGAAAAAATGAAGTGTTCTATCGCTGCAAGTGGATTTTCCGGTGGAATGTGAATTTCATGAAACAAATTCTAAAAATCGCTATTCCAAATGGGATGGAAAACGGTATATTCCAGTTAGTCAAAGTAGCATTAAGCGGTATCGTTGCACTTTTTGGAACATATCAGATTGCTGCAAATGGTGTTGCACAAAGTATCTGGTCATTGGCTGCGCTGGCGGGAGTCGCTATGGGTCCCGTATTTATAACGGTCATTGGACAGTGTATGGGAAATGGGGATGCAGATGCTGCGGAGCATTATTTTAAGAGATTGACAAGAATCACATTGCTGATTTCATCGGCATGGAATCTTTTGATTTTTCTTCTGACTCCATTCTTTATGAAATTTTATGCTTTGCAGCCGGAGACCAAACGGCTTGTAATCTGGCTGGTTTTAATCCATAACGTGTTTAATGCAGCAGCATATCCCTTTTCCGGTGCGCTTAGTAATGGGCTGCGGGCAGCGGGTGATGTGAAATTTACCATGTATGTTTCGGTTATCTCCACGATAGCGGTGCGTCTGCTTTTATCATGGCTCTTGGGAATTGTTTTGAAAATGGGCGTGATCGGGATTGCTATTGCAATGGTTTGTGACTGGAGCATTCGGGCGGTCATTTTCTTCTGGAGGCAGAAGTCCGGAAAATGGAAAACATTTCAGGTGATATAGATTCATTTATAATAAGTTCAATATCGGTATATTATGCCTTATGGTCTTAGCAAGTTTTGCCGTTTTGCTGTGAATGTGTGGGAGGTCAATCCTGCTGGAAAAGCTGATGAACAGGTTGCCAGAGAAGGGCTTTCCTGTATGGAAGTTTGGATGAAAGAACTGGGACTTACAATGAATCTCCATGAGTTGGGGGCAACAGAAGAAATGTTGCATGGTATTGCAAATGGAACCATCATCATGGAAGGTGGATATAAGGTGTTGAATCATGATGAGGTATTGGAGATTTTGAAGAACAGTTTGTAAGCATTCAAGTAGGAGCTTTTATAACGATAATATAATAGAAAAAGGCAAGTGCTGTGAAAGAAATTTTTCTTTGATGTTGCTTGTCTTTTTTTAATTCATCACTTGACATTGTGGCAAAGAAATCCTGAAAGGGGACGAGTAGAAAAAAGAGCAGCTGCATGAGCAGGAAGAAGAAAATAGACAGAGCAGTTGATGATGTGGAATGTCCGGTGCAGTGTGGGTGTAATGCTCATGCTACATCGGACTTTTTTCGAAAATGATTTTTAATAATGTTGATTTTCAACTACTTTTAACTCAAATATTGCATCTTAACTTAAAAAGAGTTAAGATTGCAAGTAATGACATGGAATATCTCGATAAAGTTCCTGGAGTCAAGAATCAAAGTGTTTTTAAAGAAGCTTATGTTATGGGATATTTTATTTACTAATGTTGATTTTCAACTGCTGGACGAATGGGAGGGGTGCTTCATGCCGTTGCAAATGATCAGAAACGATATTACAAAAATGAACGTTGACGCAATCGTCAATGCTGCCAACACGTCCCTTTTGGGCGGCGGTGGTGTGGACGGCTGCATTCATCGTGCGGCTGGACCGGAACTGCTTGCAGAATGCCGTACGCTGCATGGCTGCGAAACCGGCAGTGCAAAAATTACAAAGGGATACCGCCTGCCCTGCAAATATGTGATCCATGCAGTCGGTCCGCGCTGGAGGGATGGCAGGCATCGGGAGCAGGAGCTTCTGGAATCCTGTTATCGGACATCTTTGAATCTGGCGAAAGAAAATGGCTGTCAGTCTGTAGCTTTTCCGCTGATTTCTTCCGGTGTTTACGGCTATCCAAAAGACCAGGCTCTGAAGGTTGCAGTCGATACCATCAGCGAATTTCTGCTGGAAAACGAGATGATGGTCTATATCGTTATTTTTGACCGAAAGACATATCAGATTAGCGGAAAGCTGTTTGATGACATCGCAGTGTACATAGATGACAGGTATGTGGAAGAACATACCGACAGGAGGGCAGAACAGAGTCGGTGTTCCGAAGCATGGCAAGAGGAATCCTGCTTTGAAGCTGCATCTGTCCCGCTGCCGCCCGAAGCAATCTGTAAATCCTGCAGCAGTCAGTCTTTAGAAGAGGCGCTGGGGCAGATGGATGAGAGCTTTTCAGAAATGCTGCTTCGAAAGATTGAGGAAAGCGGTATGACGGATGCACAGTGCTACAAGAAAGCAAATATTGACAGGAAGCTCTTCTCAAAAATTCGCTCGGATAGATTCTATAAGCCATCCAAACCTACGGTGCTGGCATTTGCCCTCGCTTTGGAGCTACCGCTTGCCCAGATGCAGGAGATGCTCGGCAAGGCAGGATTCACATTGTCCCATTCAAGTAAATTTGACATCATTGTAGAATATTTTGTCGAACGGGGAAACTATAATGTGTATGAAATTAACGAGGCACTGTTTGCCTTTGACCAGAGTCTGATCGGAGCATAAGAACAAAGAAATGTCGCTTTCCATGCGACCACTCCACAAAAGAAAATCGCTATACTATGACTGTAAGGTACAAAACCGAGCAGCCATATGCGCGTGTAATGAGCCAAAGTTCGAGCTTGCTCGAAACCTTGGCGAATACCGCGACAGCGAGCCCGCAAGGGCGAGATCTTTTTGGAGGAGGACAAGCATATGAGAAAGAATTTAACAGAGATCGTTTTTATCTTAGACCGCAGCGGTTCCATGAACGGACTGGAACGGGACACCATCGGCGGATTCAATTCTATGATTGAGCAGCAGAAAAAAGCAGAGGGCGAAGCATTGATCTCAACGGTACTGTTTGACAATGTGAGTGAAGTCCTGCACGACCGTGTAGATGTAAAGAAAATCCGACCGATGACCGACCGGGATTATACAGTTCGCGGATGCACAGCGCTCTTAGATGCCATCGGCGGTGCGATTCATCACATTGGAAATGTTCATAAGTATGCAAGACCGGAGGATGTACCGGAACGCACCATGTTCGTAATCACTACGGACGGAATGGAAAATGCCAGCCGCCGGTATGACAGCGAAAAAGTGAAGCAGATGATCGAGCGGCAGAAAGCGAAATACGGTTGGGAGTTTTTGTTCCTCGGTGCTAATATTGATGCGGTAGAGACCGCAAGCCAGTTCGGAATCGGTGCAGACCGTGCAGTCAACTATCAGTGCGACAGTGAAGGAACCGCGTTGAATTATGAGGTGGTCAGCGAAGCAATCAGCTCTGTCCGGTGCAGTGCCCCGTTGAACGCAGACTGGAAAAAACGTATAGACGAGGATTATAAAAAGCGTGGAGGAAAATAGAAATATGCAGGCGTATACCTACGTTTCAAAAGGAAAATTCGAATTAAGAGAGAAGCCAAAACCGACCCTGATGCAGGAGCGGGATGCTATTGTCAAAGTGACACTCGCCAGCATTTGCTCCAGCGATCTGCATATCAAGCATGGCAGCGTTCCTCGGGCAGTACCCGGGATCACGGTTGGTCATGAGATGGTGGGGATTGTGGAAGAGGTTGGAAAGGCAGTTACCAAGGTAAAACCGGGAGACCGGGTGACAGTAAACGTGGAGACCTTCTGCGGTGAATGCTTTTTCTGCAAGAAAGGGTATGTGAATAACTGTACAGATGAAAATGGCGGTTGGGCGCTGGGCTGCCGGATTGATGGCGGCCAGGCGGAATATGTGCGTGTGCCCTTTGCAGATCAGGGACTGAATAAGATTCCGGATGGCGTTACGGATCGACAGGCATTGCTGGTGGGCGATGTTCTGGCTACCGGTTACTGGGCAGCGCGTATTTCAGAGATCTCAGAGCAGGACACGGTGCTGATCATCGGAGCCGGCCCCACCGGTATCTGTACCCTGCTTTCGGTAATGCTGAAAAAACCAAGACGGATTATTGTGTGTGAAAAGGATAAAAATCGTCTGCAGTTTATCCGACAGCATTATCCGGAGATTTTGTTGGTTTCTCCGGAGAAGTGTGAAGCGTTTGTACGGGCAAACAGCGATCATGGGGGAGCTGACGTTGTGCTGGAGGTTGCGGGGGCGGAAGCTACCTTCCGTCTGGCCTGGGAATGCGCGAGACCCAATGGTCTGGTGACGGTGGTTGCTCTTTATGATCAGGCACAGATCCTGCCGCTTCCGGATATGTATGGAAAAAATCTTACCTTTAAAACCGGAGGGGTGGATGGCTGTGACTGTGAAGAAACATTACGGTTGATTGCAGAGGGAAAACTGAACACAGAGCCGCTTATCACCCATACCTATCCCTTAGAAAGGATAGAGGAAGCCTATGAACTCTTTGAAGGTAAGCGGGACGGTGTAATTAAGGTAGCAGTAGAATGCTAAAAGAAGATATAGATAATTCCAATCATTAATGTACTATATATGGTATGATAATGATTGGAATTTTGTTATAACAGGGGGATTTCCAACCATTAGTATATACGATCCATGAAAAATCAGGTAAAATTATGTATAGGTAATTAAGGGATCGGTTTTATGAATCCGCTGGGTCCGGATGTGGCGACAATCCGTACTTCTGGCTGTATCGTCTTTTCGCATGGAGGCAATGGCTGCCGGAGGATTTGCCGGAGAATATGAACGATGGATGGATATGGCAGATCTGCCGACCGAAGAGGAAGAGAAGGAATTAATTGCCACGCTGTTTTCTCTGAGCTGAATGATCTGACGGCTGAAGCGAGGAATAAATTTACGGAAGAGGAAAACGGTTAATGCAGTGCTTTTGAGGGACAAACTTTCGTGCATTCATAGCAGAGAATACACTCTGTTCCGTTTTTCCGCTTACGGGTTTCCTTATTAACCTCCACGTTCATGGGGCAGACCTGCAGACACTTCCCGCAATGGACGCACTTATCCTCATCGCAGTGGACGCGCAGAAGAGAGAAATAGCTCATAGGTTTGAGAAAAACCGTAATGGGACACAGGTACTTGCAGAATGCCCGGTTATCTTGAAACAGGAAGGCGAACACAATACCGACAAGGTAATAAAGCGCATTTCCGGCCAGGAAAAGCCAGAACATGATTTGCTCCAGATGTGCCACCTGCATCAGAAACAGCCCGGACACCAACGCCAGAGACAGAAGAAACATCACATAGCGAAGGAAGCCCAGCTTTTCTTTTCGTGGCTTCTGCGGCTGATTGTAGGGCAGAAAGTCCAGCACCATAGCTGTCCAGCAGGCGTAACCGCACCAGCCACGCCCAAAAAGCAACGGTCCGAAAATTTTTGCAACCGCGTAGTGGATAGTTGCTGCTTCGAAAACGCCGAGAAACAGGTAGTACCAGAACCCTTCGATCTGCATATTTTCACGGGAAATCACGCCAAGGTACAGCAACATATAGCTGCCCACCGCCAACTGGACGAAATGCCGGGCATACCGTTTCCCGGCGGTAAACAGTGCCGTTCCAAGCCCAAGGCAGGCTCCGATGTAGCTGAAATTCAGCAGATAGAAAAAATTGTCCTTTGTGAGCCACAGCGTAACTGCCACTGCTTCAAACAGCAGAAACAGCAGCATAGATGGCACGTATTTGTGAAGTCTGTTTGGGATTTTCGTCATCTCTTTGATCCTCTGCTTTCTTATTTTTTCTCAATGCACGGACTGCCAGGCCGGTGCAAGGGCGTGTCTGGTATCTTAGCATAAGTATAGCAGAGAAATAAAAAATAGTAATCAGATTCTTATAAAACATCTGCAAAAAAAGTGAAACGACTACAGGCGCAGACGGTTATGACCGCCTGCGCCTGTAATCGTTTGGAGTCATGCCAGACTGTTTTTAAAAGCTGTCTGGAAATGGCCTGGACTGGAAAAGTTTGATGTATTCCTATGCATAGGGTATAATGTCTTTAGAAAAAAAGATATGATTACGAAAACAAAATATTCCGTAAACATGATAGAGAAAGCAGGTATGCTATGAAAAGAAAAATTATGATTGCTGCAGTGGCAGCTGCTGTGATTTTTGCGGTGATTGCGATCCTTTCCGTTTTGGCGCAGACACCGGCATTAATCTGAGAAATCGAAATGATCTGCTGTGAAATTTCCGGCGGATCATGGAAGGATGGGAAAACTGGCGTTTTGCAAATGATTTTGCCTACTTTCATACAAAAAATACTTTGAATATCAAGAAATCTATGCTACACTGATACTGCATGACAAAATAAAAGAAAGTGGGGATTGTAGTATGAGTGGTCTGTTTCGGGCTCTTCATCGGACAAAAGTGTTTCGAAATCTGACGGAGCAGGAGTTTGCATGGGTTTTATATGATGTGGGAAATTCGGCATTTATTATGCTTGCCTGTTCGCTGATTCCGATCTGGTTTAAGAGTCTGGCAATCGGTACAGGGCCGGGAAAAATCAGTTCGGATCAGGCGACGGCGTATTATTCGATTGCCATTTCCATTGTTACGGTGGTGGTGGCACTGATCGGTCCTGTCTGCGGTGTGCTGGCGGATCGTAAGGATAAGAAAAAGATCTTTTTTACCACAACGGCAGGTCTTGGCATCACAGGATGTGTGCTGAATGGCGTTGCAACGAGCTGGGTGCTGTTTCTGGTCATTTATATTGTGACAAGAGTCTGCTATAATGCATCGCTGACGATTTACGATTCCATGCTGAATGATGTGACAACGGAGGAACGTATGGATGAGGTATCCTCCTATGGCTATGCGTGGGGATACCTGGGATCCTGCATTCCGTTTCTTGTAGCACTGATTGCTTACGTGTTGGGGCCGGATATGGTCGGGGTGCTGCCGGATTTTGTCTCTAAGATGATCGGTTTTAGCGTGACGGCTCTCTGGTGGCTGGTGGTGACGCTGCCGTTGCTGAAGGAATATCGGCAGAAGAATTACGTGGAAATGAGAACGGTTACCGTCGGTCAGACATTTGGAAAAATTTTCGGGACACTGAAAAAAATCGCAGTTTCGGACCGGAAAGTATTTTTCTTTCTGATTGGATTCTTTCTCTATATCGATGGGGTCGGAACTATCATTGACAACTGCATCAACATCGGAACCGATCTGAACCTGAATACGGTCGGACAGGTTGTTTTCCTGCTTGCCACGCAGGTTGTCGCTTTTGGAGGATCTCTGTTTTTTGCAAAACTGTCGCGGAAAAAAGATACGGTATCCCTGATTCTGATCTGCATCGCAGGCTATTTTGTCATCTGCCTCTATGCGCTGACACTGCGGACGCTGGTGCACTTTGCGATTCTGGCATTTGGAGTGGGATGCTTTCAGGGATCAATTCAGTCGTTGTCGCGGTCGTATTATTCCAAAATTATTCCGGCGGAGAATTCGGGAGAATATTTTGGCATCTATGATATTTTTGCCAAGGGCGCTTCCTTCCTTGGATCTGTAGTCATTGCAGTTGTAAAGCTGGCGGGAGGAACGATCAACGTAGCAGTTGCATGTCTGGCGGTTTTCTTTGCACTTGGATTTGTTTTTCTGAAAATTGCAGACCATCAGCCGATGACGGGTGAAAAATAAAAGATACACAGCATAAAAAATCTCAAAACCAGGAGAACAAGAGCAACTGGTTTTGAGATTTTTTGCTTTTGACTCCGGGGTTTCACAAAGAGAGGTTACGTGTTACGATAATCAGTGAGTCGGGCTGCCGGGAATGTGGCTGCCTGAAAAAAGCACAGACAGGCCAGATCCGGAAAGCCGGAAGAGTCGATCACAAGGATGCGTTTCTGGACACCGAGGAGCTGCACATTGGTACCAGACCCCATTACACTTCTATCTGCAGACCCCGATTGCACAGATTCATGATTACAGCATGGCGCAGTTTGAGCATTGGACGAAAGAAACATTCTCTGCCAATTTTCGCAAAATGCTGACGCTGGAACAATACCGCGATCCAAAACTTGCGCAGCTTCATCATGATTATCTGGCGGGCGGACCATTGGAATATATGGCGGCGATTTTTCGTAAGCTGGCGGATTCTGATGAAACGGCCATGCAGCTGGCGTTGGAGTTTTAGCTGTGAGAAGAACCCGGAAGCTTTTGAAAAATTTGAAGCCGCATTTCCCAAAAAGGAAAAGCTGAAACTGCTGGGGCAGCTGTTCTGATTCGAGCGATAAAGTTTGGCAGCAGAACGATGCTGAGGGGTAAGCAGGTGTGTGATAAAAGGATAACAGGACAATGGGGGAATCCCGTGTCCTGTTTTTTTTGCCCCTGAAAAGTGGAAATTTCCTATCCCCTCTGCATACAATACAGGTAGAGTATCTTTTCAAACCCGTTCAGAAAGGATGATCATTATGACGAAAGGCATTGTAAAAATAAAGAAAAACCGTGCATTTGTAGAGCAGCAGAACGGCGAGGTGGAAGTGGCTTCCGGGCAGTATGTGTATCTGAAAGTGGAAAATTGCTGGATTCCGGTGGTGGTGCGGTATTCGGCGCGGAGGAAGAAGTGGTATTTTAAGTATCTCGAGGAAATCCCGGTCTGCGGGCAGAAGGTGCTGCTGAAGGCGTAGCCGGTAAAGGGCGTTTCACGCATGTTTAACATGTGTTTAATCTTTCTGAGTCAGAAATTCATTATGCAGCTCCTGGATTCTGCGCTGTTCGGCAGCTTCCTGTTTTTCACGCTCCGATCAATACGAAGATCCCGCAAGCAGAGCGCAGATCAGCGTCAGACCGAAAACAAGAAGAAAAGAATAAAGATATGGATGACCGGGATGATTTTCATGATTCATAGGAAGCCTGGCTTTCTGAATGTAAAATTCGTAGATAAGGATTTTCTGTGTCTAAAATTCAGTATAGCAAACGGAATTTTTTGCGTCAATGGAAAGGATTGGTTTCTCGATTTCCAAATTCATCATTTACACCGCCGAAAAAGTCTGCTAAGATAAAGAAAACTTCTTACCAAACGAGAAAACAGGAGTGATTTACATTGAAAAAGATTTTATTTATCGCAACCGGTGGCACAATCGCTTCGAAGAAGACGGAAAATGGTTTGACTCCGCAGATTACGCCGGAGGAGTTATTGTCTTATATTCCGGAGGTGGAAGGCCTCTGTGAGATTACGGCGGTGAATCCGTTTAATCTGGACAGCTCGAATGTGGTTCCGGAGAACTGGAGCACGCTGGTGAAAGTGGCGAAGGAGCATTACGAGGATTACGACGGTTTCGTCATCGCGCACGGAACTGATACGATGGCGTACACCGCGGCGGCGCTTTCCTATATGATTCAGAATTCGGAAAAGCCGATCGTCATCACCGGAGCACAGCGGCCGATCAATTTGGATATCACGGATGCAAAGACAAACCTGTCCGACAGCTTTTATTACGCCTGTGATGATGCGTCCCAGGGCGTGCAGATTGTGTTTGACGGAAAAGTCATCGCGGGAACGCGCGCGAAGAAGGTGCGGACGAAGAGCTACAATGCCTTTTCCAGCATCGATTTCCCGTACCTTGCGGTAATACAGGACCGCCGGATTCTGCGGTATCTGCCGATGCTGCCGTATGAAAAGCCGGTTCGTTTTTATGAAAACTTAAGCGATAACGTTTTTCTCTTGAAACTGATCCCGGGAATCAGTCCGGTATTGCTTCCGGCGATTTTTGAGCACTACGATGCGATCATTGTGGAGAGCTTCGGTGTCGGCGGTATTCCGGCGAGCATCAAGGAGCCGTTTTACGAGCTCTGCCAGAAGTACCCGGAAAAACTCATCATCATGTGTACCCAGGTTTCTCACGAGGGAAGCGATATGACCGTCTATGAAGTCGGCCATGAGATGAAAACCCTGTGCAACATTCTCGAGTCATACGATATGACCCCGGAGGCAGTCGCAACTAAAACCATGTGGCTTCTCGGCAACCGTCCGGATGATCATGAGAGCCGGGAAAAAGCATTCTATAAACCGATCAACTACGATACGGTCTGGAAATAAGAAAAAGAAAGACGGCAAAAAGGCTGTCACGGTCCGCAGGAAAGAAATGTTTCTGCTGGCTGTGAACGCCTCTTTTTCTTTTTGAGGAAAAAGAAATTTTCCACAAAATTTTCAGATAGTACGGACGCAAAATTGATTTTTATTGGAAGAATTGTGCAAATTTCATAGAAAAATCAGAAACAGGTTGACATCTTTTGAACATTTTAGTAGAATTGAATTCATGATGCAGTGCGGAAAACGGCGGATTTTGGATGACGAATCCAACCGCTGGTTACAGTTACAACATATGTGTGAACGATAACGATTTCGGAGGTGCATGCATGAAACGGTTAAGGTTTACAGCAGATATGACAAAAGAACAGAAGCGAAACACCGTTGAGGCGGCGCTGCTTCTTGGTTTCCAGGCAGAGACGGCAGTGTTTCCTGTTGCAGCCGCGGATGGAGAAATCCCGGTACCGGAAACAAAAGAAGAATTCCGGAAGCTGTGGAAGAAAACAGCAGATGCAGCCCCGGAGGGGTATGAGGCGGCTTCGGACCACATCGGGCCGGTTTACGACCTGGATTTCCGGGAAAAAACAGGATTGGAAAAAATGTTCCAAAAAGGTCCGTTTTTAAAAGATCAGAATCACGATTTCCTCCCGGATGCACTTGATGTAAAACTGGTGCTTCCAGAGGACGCAAGCGATGCTATGTTTCTTGCAGCGTGTGATCTGGCATACCGTTTCGGGATGGAGACGACAGGATACGAAGGAACCATTCTTGCCGAGGCGGGTTACAAGGGAAATCAGATTATTTTTGAAAAAGCAGATCAGACAGAACTGGTCCTTGGAGAGACAGACGGTGACGGCGTAAAAGTGTATCTGCGCGGAGACGGCGAAGCACTGACCGCATTCACCGCCCGCCTCTGCAATACATTTCCAAAGATCTGCGGTGAGAGAAGCTGGAAAGATCTCCTGATGGACATGGTGGATGATTTTATCCTACGCGGAGAGGACGGCCAGCTTGCCGAACTGAAAGCTTTACAGGAAAAAGAAAGCGGCGCCTATGCGGTTTACGGATCGCCGCGCTGGAGCGAAGAGCAGAAAAAAGAGGCCGGAGATGCAGAAGTTTACAATTACAAATCCGGTCAGAAAATGTACGAGAAAGTATATGAATTCCCGTGGGAGGTCGAAGTATTTGAAGAACTTCTGGAAACGGAAGTCTATCCGAAACTCAAAGAGGGAAGCACCGTAAAAATCACCGGAGCAGTCAGCGAGACCGAGAGCGTGCGCCGGAAGATGTGCGAAGCGATCGATGCAAAAATCCGCGAAGCAGGCGCTGTGCCGGAACAGACAACGATTTACTGTGCCTACAAACAGGGCTATTCCTGGCTGGCAGAAGAGATGCTTCCGCGTCTGAAAGAGGCCGGAGCCGATACGGTTACCGTTTATTTCAAACCGTTTCTCCCAGAAGGCCAGACGGAATGGAATGATGAAAACGGAGCCATCCCGTCTTACCACAACCTGAGTGCCGAGACGCCGGACAAATGGTACGACCTACCGATCCGTTATCTGCAGGAGCTGTACCCGATCGAGGATCTTCTGGTAAAAGAGCTCGGTATCGAGAGAAAAAATGTCGTATTCAAAGCCTATGAGGGAGAAGATGACATCACATATCTCTGCCAGGGAAGCAAAGAAAACAGCGTCTGCTGTGAGGATGCGTACAAGGCCGCGTGGTCGGAGCGTCCGTATATGAATGAATACCCGCAGATGGGAAAAGTTCACCCGTCGACCGGTTATATAAAAGCAGAAGTAAATGGCAAGACCATTCTTGACAAAAAAGTCCGCACCGATCTGGAAGAAATCTGGGATGTCTACCAGAGCGAAGTCCTTCCGGACTGCCGCCGCTATATCGAGGAAAAAACGGGCGGAACCGTTGCGGAGGAGATGCAGCCGTTCTTCCACGAACTGAGAATGGACATTACGGTAAGCGAGCCGGACGAGCCGACCGGTTCCCGTGAGGATCTGATCTCATCGCTTGATGCACTCCATGAGGACATGTATTTTGCGGGCGGTGATTATTTTAAAAATTACGGCATTCAGAAAGCCGGCGTGATGCTGGATGCACCGGGCCTGATTCTGCCGGTGATCCATCAGAAAGAGGGCCGGCCGGTCTTTCGCGTTACGCTGACAGAGCCGTTAAAAGATGCGGCATGCATCACAAAAGACGGAGAGACCGCTGCCGCAGAGAGAAAACGAAGTGAAGTCGAAACCTGGATTTCCGCAGTTTCGTGGGAAAACGGAGAGCTGAATTTCTATATCACAGTGAAAGGCGCAGCAGAGGCTACCGTAAAAGCATACGCAGCGCTGTGGTCGAAAGGTGTTCTTGAAAAATGCAGCTGTGTTCCTGCGGAAACAGCGCTTGTCTTTGAAACAGAAAGCGGCGCATCGTACGCGGTACAGACCCCGGAGCGGGAAGAAAAGCCAAAGGCGAAACGGATCGAGAACATCAACCTGCATGAGCACGAACTGATCGGATACGATACGTATCGGGAGATCATTGAGGAGCTGAAAGAAGTTCCGGGTATCGAGGTCTTCCGGATTGCCGTTTCCTATACAGGCCGCGAGCTCTATGCAGTCTGGCTGAAACCGGAGTACGAGGGATATCTGTCGCTGACAAAGCGTCTGGCGAGAGTGCCGAGCGAGGTGATCAATGCAAGACACCATGCAAACGAGGTTGCCTCAACGAATGCATCGTTTATGCTGCTGAAGAAACTTTTAACAGAAGATGTTTACAAAGAGCTGCCGGATAAGCTGAATCTGATCCTGATCCCGATGGAAAACGTGGACGGTGCAGCGATTCACTATGAACTGCAGAAGGAGCATCCGACGTGGAAATTCCATGTGGCGCGGTTCAATTCTCTTGGAAAAGAGTTTTACCGTCATTATTTCCAGCAGGATACGATTCACAGCGAAGCGATGGGCATCAGCCGGATTTACGAGAAATATGCACCGGATATAATGGTGGATAACCACGGTGTGCCAAGCCACGAATGGGAGCAGCAGTTTTCTGGTTATACCTCCCCGTCCTACAAAGGTTTCTGGCTTCCGAGATCGCTCTTATATGGTTATTTCTGGTATGTAATGAATCCGGAATACAAAGGAAACTATGATGTGAATAAGGTCATGGAGGATGTGATCGCAGACAAGATTGCAGCGTATCCGGAGATGAAAGCACTGAACCAGGAGTGGAGTGCACAGTTTGAAAAATATGCCCATGCGTGGATGCCGAAACTGTTTCCGGCCAATTATTATAAAGAAATGATCAATTACTGGATTCCGTATGAATCGAATCCGGCGCATGGATATTCGTCGATCCGCTATCCGTGGATTACAACCGTCGCTTATACGAGCGAGGTTGCGGATGAAACGGCACAGGGAGAATACCTGAACCTGTGTGCGCGGGCTCATGTGGCGCACGACGAAGTGACAATACAGATGCTCATGGAGGCGCGGAACGTTATGGACTGCCGCTTTACCGAGCAGGATGGAACGATTTTGACCAGCTACATACGAAAGAGACCGATGATTGTCTCTAGGTAACTGGAAGAAATACAGGATACAGGGTTGTGAAAGCACGAGCGTGCGGAGCAGCCTGTATCCAAAAAAACTACATTTTATTTAAGGAGGAGTTTAGGTATGGAACTCATCAAATTACTTGGCGTGTTAATCGTTATCGTCGGATTCGCGCTGAAACTGGATTCAATCCTCATCATTTTCCTGGCGCTGATTACGACAGGGATCGTTGGCGGCCTTGGCGTCGGCGGTCTTCTTGAGACCATCGGAACCAACTTCGTAGCGAACCGAAGCATGGCGATCTTCATGATGATCCTGCTCGTTACTGGTACGCTTGAAAGAAACGGTCTTCGTGAAGCAGCAGCAAACCTGATTAAGAAAGTTAAGAGTGCAACAGCCGGCAAGCTGATCGCTGTATACGGCGTATTAAATGGCCTGTTCGGTGCATTCAACGTAGGATTCGGCGGTGTTGCCGGATTCATCCGTCCGGTTCTTCTTCCGATGGCAGAAGGTGCGATCGAGAACAAAGAAGGTACCGTAAACGAAGAGCACTTAGAAGAAGTCAAAGGACTTGCAGCAGCAATGCAGAACTTCACCTGGTTCTTCTTCCAGGTTCTGTTTGTCGGCGGTGCCGGTGGAATTCTGGTACAGACGACACTTGCCGGTCTTGGCTATGAAGTAAGCCTGATTGACCTTGCGGCAGTTGAAATTCCGGTTGCATTATTCTCACTGGTTGTTTCCTGTGTCTATGTCATTGTAAAAGACAATCGGATTTCGAAAAAATACTATGAAAAATCAGCCGGCAAAAAGACACAGAAATAGGAGGAACACTAGATGAGCGCATTAAAAGTTATACAGGTTCCAGCCGCATTTAATACGGCCGGATTAAATATTGTATGGATTCTCGTTGGCCTGATTGCAATCTACGCGGGTATTAAAAACCTTCTGGATGAAGAAAATCCGTCCAGAATCGGAACAGCCATTTTCTGGTGTTCGTTCGGTATTGTTACAGCACTTGGCACCTGGCTTCCGGCCAAGGTTTCCGGTGTCCTTGTTATTATTATGTGTCTGCCGCCGATCTTCAAGAAAGTAAAGGTTGGAAAAACAAACGCACCGGAAAAAGCACACACCGAAGCACAGTTTAAGAAGATTGGAATGAAGATTTTCGTTCCGGCATTCTGTGTTGCTGTATTTTCCCTTGCTTTTTCACTGTTCTCCAATATGAGCTCCATGATCGCGATTACACTTGGTGTTCTCGTAGCCATTATTTTCCTGGTTGCATACGACTCGAAAGAGAACAAACCGCAGGTTTTCCTGAAAGATTCCGAGCGTTTCCTTTCCCTTACAGGACCGCTCAGTATGCTGCCGCAGCTGCTTGGCTGCCTGGGCGGTGTCTTTACTGCAGCCGGTGTTGGTGAGGTTATTGCACAGATCGTAGAGAAAGTTGTTCCGAAAGGAAATGTTAATATTGGTATCATCGTTTATGCCGTTGGTATGGTACTGTTCACCATGATCATGGGTAATGCATTTGCAGCCATCACCGTTATGACGGTTGGTATCGGTGCTCCGTTCGTACTGGCATACGGTGCAAATCCGGTAGTCATCGGTATGATCGCACTGACCTGCGGTTACTGCGGAACCTTAATGACTCCGATGGCAGCAAACTTCAATATCGTACCGGTTGCAATCCTGAATATGAAGGACCGCTGGGGCGTAATCAAAAATCAGGTGCTGGTTGGATTAATTATGCTTGTATTCCAGATCTGTTATATGATAGTATTAAAGTAAATCGTCAGGACAGACTAACTAAGGTCATCGTATTTTCCGAAAGGGAAGGGCGGTGGCCTTAACGTCCGTAAAATGGTCGACTAGATATGACAGGAGAAGGAAGAGAAACAAATGACACCGAACATGGAACGGGGGGCCCGGATCATCATCCACGAATGGGTAAGAGTAAAAGCGTGGGATAAAGTACTGATTGTGACATCAAAGGAGCATCAGGCGGAGGCGAAAGCGCTGGAAATGCAGGCGCGGAAAAAAGCGCGGTCCGTCAACACACTGATTGTTGAAAATAAAGGACGCCATGTGGGCATCTTTTTCGACGATAACGAGGCGGTCTTTGATCCCTACACTGCGATCATTGCAGCGACCGAGTATTCGCTTGTGACAACAAAAGCAGCGAAGCGTGCGATTCAGAAGCACAAAAAGTTTCTGTCGCTTCCGCTTTCGACGAACGACGGAAGAAGTCTTCTGGAGTTCGATTTCCTTTTGATGGACACGAAAAAGAGCCGCATGATGGCAAAGCTGTTTATGAAGTATCTCCGTTCATCCGGCAAAGTGCATGTGACGACACCGGCAGGAACGGATATGATGTTCTACAAAGAGAACCGCAATCCGGGATTTTTCAACGGCGTATTAAGAGACGGAAAAGGCTATTCGTCCTCAAGTATTGAGGTCTATGTGCCGATCGAGGAGACAAAGACAGAGGGCATTATGGTGCTCGACGGATCGCTGGGATACATCGGACGAGCCGATGAGCCGACGAGAATCATCTTCAAGGGCGGCAGAATCGTCGATATCGAGGAGACACAGACCGGCATCCGCTTAAAGAAGTACATGGAGGAATATTTCGATCCACGGATTTATATCGCAGGAGAGCTTGGCATCGGACTGAATTCGTGCTCGAACTGCCTCGGCAACTGCTACATTGAGGATGAATCCGCGTATGGAACTTTCCACGTAGGGCTTGGACGCAATATCGCGCTCGGCGGCGTGCAGAATGCGAAAGGCCACTTCGACCTGGTCTGCCGGGAACCCGATATTTTTACCGATAACCGTCAGATTATGGACCGGGGAAAGATTATTGCACCCGAGCCTGTGTTATATTAAAGGACAGAACCAGGAGACAAAAATTAAGAGACAAAAGGAGAAAAGACGATGAAAGTTTTATTAACAGGATTTGACCCATTTGGAGGAGAGAGCGTGAACCCGGCATTCGAGGCCATCAAACTTCTGCCGGATACCATCGCCGGAGCAGAGATCGTAAAAGTTGAGATCCCGACCGAGTTTACCAGAAGTATTTCCTGCGTGGAAGCAGCCATCAAAGAGCACAATCCGGACGTTGTCATCGATGTCGGACAGGCAGGCGGACGCGCATGCGTAACCGTAGAGAAAGTCGGCATCAACCTTGCAGACGCAAGAATCCCGGACAACGCCGGAGAGCAGCCGTCCGATGAACCGCTGCAGGCAGACGGCCCGACCGCGTACTTTGCAACGATTCCGGTCAAAGCAATGGTTCAGAACGTCCGCGAACACGGCCTTCCGTGCCACGTATCCTTCACCGCAGGCACCTACGTATGCAACTGCGTCATGTACAATGTGCTTCACCTGTGCGCAACGAAATATCAGAACATCCGCGCAGGCTTCATCCACGTACCGTTCGCATGCGAGCAGGTAGTCGGAAAAGCAAGCACCATGGCAAGCATGCCGCTGGAAACGATTGCAAAATCTCTGGAATACTGCATCGAGGCAGTCGTAACCAACAAAGAAGAAGTAGAAGAAGCAATGGGAACTACCCACTAAAACAGACTTTCAGACCGTCGTACCGGAATTTTGGTGCGGCGGTCTGCTTTTTTTGCTATTTTCTCTTTTGCAAACTATATCTTTTGTGATACAATAAGATTCGTCAGAATTTTTATGCGAAAGGAACGAAAGAAAGAAAATGGAACAGGGTAAAATTTTTAAATTTCATAATGACCTTGATACAGACCAGATCATCGCGTCCCAGTATCTGCTTCTGCCGAATCTGGATGAGATGAAAGGCCATGCGTTTGAATCGTTAGATCCGGACTTTGCAAAGAAAGTAAAACCGGGAGATTTTGTCGTAGGAGGAGAAAACTTCGGCTGCGGTTCTTCAAGAGAGCAGGCACCAGGAGTCTTAAAAGCACTCGGCGTGCAGGCCGTCATCGCAAAATCCTTCGCCAGAATCTTTTTCCGCAATGCCATCAACATCGGTCTGCCGGCGATTGTCTGTAAAGACCTGCCGGATGCCGTAGAAGACGGGGACACCATGGTCCTCCATATGTCCGAGGGAACCGCAGAGGTGAACGGCAAAACGTACACCTGCACCAAACTGCCGGAATATATGCAGAACATACTGAATCAGGGAGGCTTGATTGCCTCTTTGAACCGCGAGGAGGAGTAAGAACCATGGGAATGACAATTGCAGAGAAAATTATCGCCGCTGCAGCCGGCGTTCCGGAAGTAAAGCCGGGAGATATCCACACCGTAACACTGGATCGTCTGATGAGCAACGACGGAACCACCCATCTGACGGTTGATATGTACCGCAACAAATTAAACCACCCGCACATTGCGGATCCGAAAAAGCTCGTTTTCATCGTCGACCACAACGTGCCGTCCGACAGCCCGAAAACAGCAGCATCCCAGAAAAAGATGCGTGATTTTGCAAGAGAGAACAACATTGACTTCTGGGAAGGAAAAGGTGTATGCCATCAGGTGATGATTGAGAACTATGTCCGCCCGGGCGAACTGATCTTTGGCGCTGACAGCCATACCTGCTCTTACGGAGCACTCGGCGCATTCGGCACCGGTGTCGGCTGTACCGATTTCCTGTACGGCATGGTAACGGGAACTTCCTGGGTACTCGTACCGGAAAGCGTAAAATTCAATCTTGTAGGAAAACTGCCGGAGGGCGTTTATGCGAGAGACCTGATCCTCACCATCATCGGCGAGGTCGGCGCAAACGGATGCAACTACCAGGTGATGGAGTTTACCGGTGAGGGTGCAAAGACTTTAAGCATCAGCGACCGTATGGCACTTTGCAACATGGCAGTTGAGGCCGGCGCCAAGACCGGTATCTTTGAGGCAGATGAGAAAGCCATCGAGTACCTGAAAGAGCACGGAAGAGAGCCAAAAGAAATCTTCCACAGCGATCCGGACGCAAAATACGTCAGAGAGTACACCTTTGACCTTTCCAAAGTCCGCCCGGTTGTTGCAAAACCGGATTTCGTAGACCGCGTTGTTCCGGCAGAAGAGACCTGCGGAACGCCGATCAATGAAGCATTCCTTGGATCCTGCAACAACGGAAGAATCGAAGATCTCCGCGTCGGCGCAGAGATCATCCGCGGAAAGAAAGTTGCAGAGGGCGTCCGTTTCCTCGTTGTTCCGGCAAGTCAGACGATCTACCGCCAGGCATTAAAAGAAGGCATCATCGACACCTTCATGGAGGCCGGAGCCATCGTCATGAACCCGAACTGCAGCGTCTGCTGGGGAAGCTGCCAGGGTGTCATCGGCGAGAACGAAGTGCTGATCAGCACCGGAACCCGTAACTTCAAGGGCCGTGCCGGTCATCCAAGCTCCAAAGTATACCTGGGATCCGCTGCTACGGTAACCGCATCCGCGATTGCCGGAAAGATTGCGACGGCAGATCAGATCTGACCATTTTCTTTGAGGGATACATAATATTTTTGGGAGAATGAACATATGGAAGCATTTACAGGAAAAGTATGGGTGCTTGGAGACGATATTGATACCGATATCATTATCCCGACCGAGTATCTTGCTTTAAAGACAATTGACGATATGAAACAGTACGGCTTTTCCCCGCTCCGCCCGGAACTGGCCGGACAGATTGAAAAGGGCGACATCATCGTGGCAGGAAAGAACTTCGGCTGCGGCTCCTCGAGAGAGCAGGCACCGGAGATCATCAAGGCGCTCGGCATTTCCTGCGTTATCGCGAAATCCTTTGCTCGGATCTTTTTCCGCAACTCCATCAATAACGGCCTTCTTCTGATCGAGCAGCCGGATCTGCACGACGATATCAAAGAGGGCGACACCATCACCGTCAAGATGAATGAGCATGTTGATTACAACGGAAAAACATACCCGATCGCAGCTCTGCCGGAGAACCTGATGGATATCATTCAGGCAGGCGGCCTGGTAAAGGCAATGCGCAAGCGCAACGGATTGGATTAAGAGCGGGAGGAAGAAACGATGGGCAATACAGTAATTGAAAAAATCATCCGCCACAACACCGGAAAAGACGTAAAACCGGGCGACATTGTGACGGTCAACGTGGACAGAGTCATGATTCATGATATCTTCATCCCGTTTGTCGGCGATAAATTCGAGGAGATGGGCTTTACCAAACTGTGGGACCCGGATAAAGTCGTTCTGATCTACGACCACCTCGTTCCGGCAAGCCAGGTGGACGATACGAGACATTTCCACAAAGGCGATGAATTTGCAAAGAAATACGGCATGAAAAACGTACACAGAAGCGACGGAATCTGCCATCAGTTAATGACAGAGGCAGGTTACGTAAAACCGGGCGACGTTGTTTTCGGAACCGACAGCCACACGACGACATACGGCTGTGTCGGTGCATTCTCTTCCGGAATCGGCTACACAGAGATGGCGAGCATCCTTGGAACGGGTACGATGTGGATCAAAGTGCCGGAGACGATCAAAGTTGTCATCGAAGGCGAACTGCCGAAAAATGTGATGTCAAAAGACATTATCCTGCGTCTGATCGGTGACCTCGGTGCAGACGGCGCAACGTACCGCGCACTGGAGTTCTCAGGAAGCACCGTAGAAAATATGACCGTGGCAAGCCGTATGACGATTGCCAACATGGCGATCGAGGCAGGTGCCAAATGTGCACTTTTTACCCCGGATGAGAAGACCGCAGAATACTGCGAGATCGAACTCAATGACTATCAGAAGAGCTTAAAAGGCGATGAGGATGCAAAATATCTGTGCACCATCACCTACCGCGCCGAGGATTTTGTGCCGGTTATGGCATGCCCGTCCCAGGTAGACAAGATCCGTGATACCAGCGTTCTCGAGGGAACCCCGATCGATCAGGTCTTCATCGGTTCCTGTACGAACGGCCGTCTCGAGGATCTGCAGGCGGCAGCCGAGGTTTTAAAAGGCAAAAAAGTAGCCGACTACGTAAAACTGATCGTAACACCGGCAAGCCGCAAGATTTATCTGCAGGCAAGCAAAATGGGCATTCTCGATACACTGGCAGAGGCAGGCGCCATGATTACACATCCGGGATGCGGCCTGTGCTGCGGAAGAGCGGGCGGAATCCTCTCTGACGGCGAGCGTGTTGTAGCAACGAACAACCGAAACTTTCTTGGAAGAATGGGTACTTCTAAAGTTGAAATTTATCTGGCATCTCCAAAGACAGCGGCAGCATGTGCAGTAGCTGGAAAAATTGTGACGCCGGAAGTGTAAACGAACTTAACAGCAGAAAGGGAAAACAGACGACATGAATGGTTCAATGTTTATCGGAACCTGGTGGGCACTCGTCCCGCCGCTGCTTGCAATTCTGCTTGCATTTGTAACAAAAGAAGTTTACAGTTCCCTGTTCATCGGATCGGCAGTCGGTGTCCTTTTGTACACCGGCTTCCATCCGTGGGATGCGTTCACAAGCTTCTTTGAAATTTTACGGAACAGCATGAACATCAACATTCTGATCTTCGATATCCTGCTTGGCATGGTTGTCGTGCTGATGGCGAAATCCGGCGGCTCGGCGGCGTATGGAAAATGGGCGGGGACGAAGATCAAAACGAAGCGGAGTGCGCTTCTGGCAACGATGGGGCTTGGTGTTCTGATTTTTGTGGATGACTATTTCAACTGTCTGACAGTCGGCTCTGTCATGCGCCCGGTCACGGACAGCCACAAGGTTTCCCGCGCGAAACTCGCATACATCATCGACTCCACCGCAGCGCCAATCTGCATTATCGCGCCGATCTCAAGCTGGGCGGCAGCCGTCAACTCGTATGTGCCGGCGGATGCGGGAATCAGCGGATTCCAGCTGTTTCTGCGGACAATTCCGTATAACCTGTATGCGATCCTTACAATTGCGATGGTCTTTTACATCTGCTACACCGGCTTTGATTTTGGTCAGATGAAGCTCCACGAGGATAATGCCGCCAAAGGTGATCTTTTCACGACCGGAGGCGAGGAGTTTGAGCAGGTTTCCGAGCAGGAGGTCAATCCGAACGGAAAAGTCATCGACCTCGTGCTCCCAGTTGCCGTGCTGATTGTATCAGCGATTGGAGCGATGGTTTACACTGGCTTCCTCGGCGGCGCGGACAATGTGATTTCCGCGTTCGCAGGATGTGATGCAGAAACGAGTCTGATTTTTGCCTCCGTCGTGACGATCCTGTTTATGATGGCGCTGTATCTGCCGCGGAAGGTCATCACCTTCAAGAGCTTTATGGACAGCCTGTCCGAGGGCTTCAAGCTGATGGTTCCGGCGGTTACGATTCTCGTCTTTGCGTGGACCTTAAAAGGCGTCGGTGATGCGATGGGCCTGGCCCAGTTTGTCGGAAACGTCGTGGGAGACCATGCATCCGCAAGTATTTTTATCCCGGTGGTGCTGTTCGCAGTGGCGGTGTTCCTTTCCTTTTCGACGGGAACCTCCTGGGGAACGTTCGCGATTCTTGTGCCGATTGCAACGGGCATGTTCGCAGCCGGAACAAATCTGGAGATGATGATTATCTCGGTATCCGCCGTCCTGGCAGGGGCGGTCTGCGGTGACCATATTTCGCCGATCTCGGATACGACGGTTATGTCAAGTGCGGGTGCGCAGAGTAACCATCTGAACCACGTATCGACGCAGATGCAGTATGCGGCCGTTACGGCGTGTGTCTGCCTGGTGGGATATCTGATTGCAGCCGTGACCAGAACGTGGTGGATCACACTTGGCGTCAGCCTTTTTCTTCTTTTGGCTGTTTTAACCGGAATGCGCAGATTTTGCGCAAAAAAAGCGGAAAACGGCAAAAAATAAAAAAGAAAACAGAAAAACGCGTGAAATGCTTGACGGGAGAGAAAAAGAACCGTATACTAAAAAATAGAACAAACATTCACAGGACAACGGTGTCCTGCAAAGAAGAAGCGGAACGCTTTTGGAGCAGGAATGTGAATTGGAACAGAAGGAATTGGATTTTTCAAAGTCCAGTTCCTTCTGTTTATCTCTGTTAAAATTGCATCGGAGCTGTGAAATGCAGGAGAAGAAAGGAGGCATTCCGGGGCGAAAACGCTTTGGAAAAGGGAAGGACTGTTATGATCAGAAAGATCATAGCAGACAATGGCAAAAACAAAAAGAGGGAGAAAATATATGATATTTGGAAAGTACATTAACAAATACTACCTGAAGAATGCGCCCATTCTGATTCTCGGTCTTGCAGCGCTGATTCTCGTAGATTATTTCCAGCTTTTCATACCGGAGCTGTACCGCATGGTCATCAACGGCATGAACGGCGACCCTGTTCTGGTCAACGGCCAGGCGGCGGTGTTTGATATGGAATTTCTGCTGGATCAGGTCTGCCGGCCCATGATTATTACCATTATCGTCATGGTAGTCGGCCGTTTCCTGTGGCGAGTCTGCTTTTTCGGCTCCGCGATCCGCGTGGTGACCGATCTTCGTACCTGCATGTTCGCGCACAGCAAGGAGCTGTCCCAGGAGTATTATCAGGTCAACAAAGTCGGAAACCTGATGAGTCTTTACACGAACGATCTCGATACCGTGCAGGAGTGCTTCGGCGACGGTATTCTGATGTTCTGCGATGCGCTGTTTTTAGGCCTGCTTGCCGTGATCAAAATGTGGCGCATGAACCACTTCCTGACCGGCCTTTCCATGATCCCGATGGCATTTCTGATGGCCGCCGGCACAACGCTCGGCAAATACCTGATGAAAAAGTGGGAAGAGCGCCAGGCGGCCTTTTCCGAGCTGTCCGATTTCGCGCAGGAAAACTATTCCGGTCTTGCTGTCATCAAAGCATTCGTCAAAGAGACGAAAGAGCTGATGATGTTCCGCAGACTGAACCGCGAGAACGAGGACATCAACGTAGAATATACCAAAATTTCCACACTGCTGAACATTATGGTAACGCTGTTCGTCGAGTCCGTCATCTGCGTAATCTTAGGCTACGGCGGCTATCTCGTTTACTGCGGAAGCTTCGACGCCGGCCAGCTTGTCGAGTATATCGGCTATTTCTCGGCCGTTGTATGGCCGATCATGGCGGTCTCCATGCTGATCGAGAAAACATCCCGTGGAAAAGCGTCCTTAAACCGTATTACGGAACTGCTTGACGCAAAAGTCGATGTGAAGGACCGCGGCGGTGTGCAGGATCTGCCGTCCATCCATGGAAAAATCGAGTTCCGCAATCTGACCTTCCGCTATCCGGACGGGGAGTACGATGTGCTGAAAAACGTATCGTTTACCATTGAGCCGGGCGAGAGTGTCGGCATCGTCGGAAAGACCGGTTCCGGAAAAACGACCATCGTCGATCTGCTGCTCCGCACCTACAACGTGCCGGACGGAACGCTGTTCATTGATGACCACGATGTCAACACCGTTTCCATCCACACCGTGCGTGAGGGCTGTGCCTACGTGCCGCAGGACAACTTCCTGTTCTCCGACACGATTTCCGGCAATATTTCCTTCGCCTTTGATGACGAAAACCAGGAGGCCATTGAGGATGCGGCGATGATGTCCGATGTCCATGACAATATCGCAGAGTTCAAAGAGGGCTACCGCACCGTTCTTGGCGAGCGCGGTGTGACGGTTTCCGGCGGACAGAAGCAGCGAATCTCGATTGCGCGTGCGCTGATGAAACACGCACCGATTCTGATTCTCGACGATTCCGTCTCTGCGGTCGATACCAAAACAGAGCGCACGATTCTCGACAATCTCAAAAAACGTGAGGGACTGACGACAATTCTGATCGCACACCGGATTTCAATGGTGGAGCAGATGGACAAGATCGTGTTCGTCGAGGACGGAGAAGTTCATGCAGTCGGAAAACACGAGGATCTGTACCGGACCTGCACGGCGTACCGCAAGATGGTCGATCTGCAGAAACTTGAAGAGGAAGCGGGGGAGGAGTAGAAATGCACAATTATTATCCGATTCTCTGGGTCGGCGCGATCATCGGCGTGATTTCCACCCTGCTGATTGTGGCCGCGTTTGTAGTGAAAGATGGAGAAAAAGAAACCGGCTTTGAGCGGAACATGAAAGACAGTGAAATCATGCAGCGTCTGATGGATTACGCAAAGCCGTTTTACCGCCAGTTTATCGTTGTTGGTTTTCTGATGCTGTTTTCGATCGCGTACGATATCATTTCGCCGCTGATCGTCGGCAAAATTGAGGAGCTCGTCGTTGGAAAATTCGCGCTGAATACCCTGTTTCTGTGGGTAGCGGGCTATGCGGCAATCCTTCTTGTCTCGATGGCGTGCACGTATTTCCAGGCCGTGATTCTGCAGAAGACGGGTCAGAAAATCATTTCCAATATGAGGGAGGATCTGTTCGTCCACATCGAGCGCCTTTCCCACGAGCAGTTAAATGAGATTCCGGTCGGAAAGCTTGTCACGAGAACGACAAACGATACGAACGCGATTTCGCTGATGTTCACCAACCTTCTGGTCAATCTTCTGAAGAACTTCTTCGTGATCATCGGTATTCTGATTGCGATGCTGTTTCTGAACTATGAGCTGACGCTGATGGTGCTCTGCTTCGTGCCGTTTATCATGCTGTTCTCGATTATTTTCCGCAAATTCTCGCGAAGAGCACACCGGAAAGTAAAGGACTGTACTACGGACATCAACACGTATCTGTCGGAGAACCTTTCCGGTATGAAAATCACACAGATCTTCAACCGCGAGGATGCCAAGATGCGCGAGTTTACCGACAAGAGCAACGCACTCGGCCGCGCACAGCAGGAGCAGATTTTCGTGTTTGGTATTTTCCGTCCGCTCGTCTACATGCTGTATATCAGCTCCGTGCTCTGCCTTTTGTATTTAGGCGGCAAGGGCTATCTGGAGGGAACGTCGTTCCTCGGCCAGACGCTTACCAGCGGTATGATCGTCAGCTTTTACATGTATATTTCAAAATTCTTCAACCCGATCCAGAACCTGGCGGAGCAGTTCAACTGGCTGCAGTCCGCATTTGCATCCGCCGAGAAAGTATTCTCGATTCTGGATCTTGAGCCCAAAATGCAGGATGCGCCGGATGCGATCGAACTTACCGGCATCAGGGGCGAAATTGAGTTCCGCGACGTATGGTTTTCCTATATCCCGGGCGAGTGGGTGTTAAAAGGCGTTTCGTTCCACGTCAACCCGAAAGAGACAATCGCATTTGTGGGTTCCACCGGTTCCGGAAAATCGACGATTCTTTCCCTGATTTGCCGGAACTACGAGTTCCAGAAGGGTGAGATTCTGATCGACGGCATCGACATCCGAAAGATCAAGATTGATTCCCTGCGGAAAAAATTCGGCCAGATGCTGCAGGATGTCTTCCTGTTCTCGGGAACGATCCGTAGCAACATTATTCTCCGTGAGGAGGGGATTTCCGATGAGGAGATCATGGACGTCTGCCATTACGTGAATGCTGACCAGTTTATCAACAAGCTGGATCACGGCCTCGACGAGCCGGTGCGGGAGAGAGGAAACAACTTCTCCGCCGGACAGCGCCAGCTTCTCTCGTTTGCGCGTACCATCATCCATAAGCCTTCGGTCATGATCCTTGACGAGGCGACGGCGAACATCGACACCGAAACAGAGCTTCTGATCCAGGATTCCATGGAAAAGATGAAGAACATCGGAACGATGCTGATCGTAGCGCACCGTCTTTCGACGATCCAGCATGCGGATGAGATTATCGTACTGTCCCACGGAAAAATCGTGGAGCATGGAACGCATCAGGAGCTTTTAGCAGCGCAGGGAAGATATTACCAGCTCTACACGCTGCAGTACCACCGCGAGCAGAGTGAGAAACAGAGAGGAAGAAAGTAAGAAAATTTTAGAACAATAAAGACAATTTACAAAAAGGGAGAAATTTTGTTTGTGCAAAGTGACAAAATTTCTCCTTTTTTTACGGTGTATCATATTAAAATAATTTTAAATCAATATAGTCATATGAAAAATATATGAGCATAATACGATATCCGTTTTTCCATCTCAAAAAGCGGGCGGTTATAATAAGGGAAGCAAAACGGCAGGCACCAAAAAGCCGGGCCGTCTGTTGAAAGAAAGGGAAAATTTATGGAAAAGAAAGCAAGCCTTGTAGGACGCCTGCTCTCGGAAAATCAGATGTCGGAAGCATTTATCAACAGTATGTTTCTGGCGCTGTCCGGCGGTTTTCAGGATGCCTACACGTACAATTGCAGAGATGAAGTATTCTCAAATGCCCAGACGGGAAACGTTGTGCTGATGAGCCAGAACTTTCTGGAAGGAAACTTTACGGCAGGTCTTCGGTATCTCTTCCCGATCCTCTTTTTTGCGATGGGTGTATTTCTGGCAGAAAATTTCCAGGAGCATTACCGGTATGCAAAGAGGCTGCACTGGCGGCAGGTACTTCTCGCGGCGGAAATTGTGATCCTTGCGATCGTCGGATTTATTCCGTCTTCTTATAATATGCTCGCGGCGATGCTTGTATCGTTTGCGTGCGCGATTCAGGTACAGACCTTCCGCAAGGTCGGCGGTTATTCGTATGCAAGCACCATGTGCATCGGAAACCTGCGAAGCGGAACCGCAGCGCTGTCTATGTATATGCGGGATAAGAAAAAAGAACAGCTCCGTCAGGCCGGATACTATTTCGGCGTGATTCTGGCTTTCGCCATCGGCGCCGGAATCGGAGGCGTGTTCTCCATGCTGTATGGAATCCATGTAATCTGGATTTCCTGCGGACTTCTTCTGGTGAGCTTCCTTCTGATGTCACTGGAAAAGTACCGCTGAGAAATAAGAGAGAGTGAAGAAAGAAGGCTGAAAAAATGGAAGTATTTCTGGAGTGCTGTATGACACTATTCTTTTCAGCGGCCATGCTGCTGCTGATCGTCCGCCTGGCAAAGGGTGAGGAGAAAAACATGATGTTTGCGCGTGTGTTCTCCCTGGCGTCCAACGTCGGTTTCTGGATTGGAATTGTCCGCATCGCTGTGCTGAACCGGAGCGGATTTCTGATGTTCTTCTACATCACAGGCGCAATGCTTTCCTACACGGCGATGGTATTTGCCATGCCGCATAAAAAAGAGCAGATTGCCGGACAGCAGGCATAAATAAAAAAGAGACCCTGTATACGGGAAGGATGGAGCAGCGATGTTCCGTCCGCCGGTAGACAGGGTCTTTTTCTGTTTCAAACAAAAGTTCATAAAATCTTATACGCGTTCCAGAAGCTCCTCGATCAGCTCTTTTGCCGCCGCGTTCTGGTGCTGCCGCGGGTTGATGATAAGACAGATTTCACGTTTGGGGGCCTCCTCGATGAGCGGAATCCGACAGACGGTACGGCTCTTTAAGGCATCGCGTGCCAGCTCCTCCGGATAAAATCCGATGCCGAGGTTATACTCGACCATAGGAAGAATCTGATCCGTTGTCGCCGCCTCCATATCGGGGTGGAAGGCGAGGTTGTGATTCAGAAAGTACTCGGCGTACAGCTCCCGCGTGCCGGTGTCTTTGGCAAGCGAGATAAAAGGATATTCTGACAATTCGCCGAGATGATGCGGCTCTGCGGAAAGGGATGCATATTTCGATCCGCCGATCAGAATTTCCTGGAATGGGAAAATCGGGATCTTGTGCAGCGGTTTGCGGATTTCCACCGGGCTTGTGACGACTGCGAAGTCGACCAGACCGTTTTCGAGCGCCTGGATGGCCTGCGGCGTCGAGTGGTTGGAGATGCGCAGGCGGACGTGCGGATAGCGGGTGTGGAAGTGCTCCAGGCGGGAGAGCAGCATCAGACGAAGTGCCGTCTCACTCGCACCGATTGTGATAAGGCCGCTCTCAAGAGACCGCTCAAGAGCCAGCTCCTCCTCAACCGTGCGGAGCTGTTCGTAGGCAACGGCCACACGCTCATACACCTTTTCGCCCTCCGCTGTCAGTGTGACACCCTGGTGGGAACGGATAAAAAGTTTGCAGCCAAGCTCACTTTCCAGATTGTTCATGCACCGTGTGATGTTGGGCTGGTTGTTTTTCAGAATTTCCGCGGCTTTTGTAAAGCTGTGATATTGTGCTACGAAGTAAAAAATGCGATAATAATCATATGTAATCATAAAAACCTCCGAAGGATGAAGAAGAAAAAATCATCCATGATTGCTTCAATATAAAATACATGCGCCGGGTTGTCAAGGGATTTCTGAGGATGGTCCGGCCGGATTGTGCGGGGGATGGCAGAAGAGAAGTGGAAATTTTTTGAAAAAACACTTGCAAAATACCCGGACAGGGTATATAGTGTAGAAGAAAACAAGATACCCCATTAGGGTATATGAAATAGAAAATCCAGAACTACAGAAAGGAAGACATACGATGGAACAGTACAATGTAACCGGCATGAGCTGCGCCGCCTGCCAGACCCGTGTCGAAAAAGCCGTGTCAAAGGTACCCGGTGTCACATCCTGCGCAGTCAGCCTTCTGACAAATTCCATGGGCGTGGAGGGAACGGCCTCCCCGGCAGAGATTATTGCCGCCGTGGAAAATGCAGGCTACGGTGCGTCGAAAAAAGGCGAGAAGGGAAGCACATCACAGTCGGCTTCCACAGCAGAATACGAAGAGATGCTGAAAGACAAGGAAACACCGGTCATGAAACGCCGTCTGTTGAGCTCCGTTCTTCTTTTGATTCCGCTCATGTATTTCTCCATGGGCCATATGATGTGGGGATGGCCGCTGCCGAAATTCTTTGAAGGAAATCACATCGCAATGGGACTGGTACAGCTCCTGCTTACCATTGCGGTCATGGTCATCAACCAGAAATTCTTTATCAGCGGTTTCAAGAGTCTCTGGCATAAAGCACCGAACATGGACACACTGGTAGCGCTTGGTTCTACCGCATCGTTTGTATACAGCGTCTACGCCCTGTTTGCCATGACGGGAGCGCAGGTACAGGGGGACATGGATGCAGTCATGAGCTATATGCATGAATTTTACTTCGAGTCCGCAGCCATGATTCTGACCCTGATTACCGTCGGAAAAATGCTGGAGTCGATTTCCAAAGGAAAAACGACCGATGCGTTAAAGAGTCTGATGAAGCTGGCTCCGAAGACCGCCGTTCTCTTAAGAGACGGAAAAGAAGTGGAAGTCGGCATTGATCAGGTGAAAAAGGGCGATCATTTCATCGTCCGCCCGGGCGAAAATATTCCGGTGGACGGCGTTGTCCTGGAGGGAACGAGTGCCGTCAACGAATCCGCGCTGACTGGCGAGAGTATTCCGGTGGATAAAGAGGCCGGCGACCGCGTATCGGCGGCGACCTTAAACCAGTCCGGTTTCCTGACCTGTGAGGCGACGAGAGTCGGAGAAGACACAACACTCTCCCAGATCATTCAGATGGTCAGCGATGCGGCAGCGACAAAAGCGCCGATCGCCAAAGTGGCCGATAAAGTTTCCGGTATTTTTGTGCCGGCCGTTATCTGCATTGCACTTGCTACGATTGTGATCTGGCTGTTTGCAGGAGAGAGCGTCGGCTTTGCTCTTGCAAGAGGTATTTCCGTTCTCGTTATCAGCTGCCCGTGTGCGCTCGGCCTTGCAACACCGGTTGCGATCATGGTCGGAAACGGAATGGGAGCAAAACACGGAACGATGTTCAAAACCGCAGTTTCTCTCGAGAAGACAGGAAAAACACAGATCGTTGCACTCGATAAGACTGGAACCATCACAAGCGGAGGGCCGCAGGTAACCGATCTTGTCCCGGCGGACGGTGTAAGTGAGGAGGAGCTTTTAAAAGGTGCCTTTGCACTGGAGCAGAAAAGTGAGCATCCGCTGGCCCGTGCGATTCTTGCACTTGCAGAGGAAAAAGGCCTGGCCCGCGAAGAAGTCCGTGATTTCTCTGCGCTTCCTGGAAACGGCCTTGTGGCAAAACGGAACGGAAAAGAGCTCTGCGGAGGCAACCGCGCACTGATTACGAAAAAAGCGGTTCTCTCGAAACAGATGGAAGAGCAGGCAGCAAAACTTTCCGAAGAAGGAAAGACACCGCTGTTCTTCAGTGAAGACGGAAAGATGCTCGGTATGATCGCGGTTGCGGATGTCATCAAAGAGGACAGCCCGCGTGCGGTGAAAGAGCTGCAGAATATGGGAATCCGTGTCGTGATGCTGACCGGAGACAATGAGCGCACCGCGCGTGCCATCGGCGCACAGGCAGGTGTGGACGAAGTCATCGCAGGCGTTCTGCCGGATGGAAAAGAAGCGGTCATCAGCCGCCTGAAAGAAAAAGGAAAAGTAGCGATGGTAGGAGACGGCATCAACGATGCACCGGCTCTGACCAGTGCGGATGTCGGTATTGCCATCGGAGCAGGAACCGATATCGCGATCGATGCGGCAGACGTTGTCCTGATGAAGAGCCGCCTCTCCGATGTACCGGCAGCGATCCGCTTAAGCCGTGCGACCCTCAGGAACATTCACGAGAATTTGTTCTGGGCCTTCATTTACAATATCATCGGTATTCCGCTGGCTGCGGGCGTATGGATCCCGCTGTTCGGCTGGAAGCTGAACCCGATGTTCGGTGCGGCGGCGATGAGCCTTTCGAGCTTCTGCGTTGTGACAAACGCCCTGCGTCTGAATCTGTTTCGGATGCACGACGCGTCAAAAGATAAAAGAATCAAAAACGAAATTCTAAAGGAGGATCTGAACATGACAACAGAACAGGGAATGGTAAAAACCATGACAATCGAGGGCATGATGTGCGGCCACTGCGAGGCAAGAGTGAAGAAAACACTTGAGGCAATCGAGGGTGTTGCATCCGCAGAAGTAAGCCATGAAAAAGGAACAGCCGTTGTAACACTGACAGCTCTTGTATCAGACGATGTGCTGAAAACAGCCGTAGAGGCACAGGATTACACCGTAAAAGGAATCCAGTAAAACAGGAAACGTTGAGAAAAGGGAAACGCGCCTGGAATGAAAATTTCCGGGCGCGTTTCTTTTTTTTACCAGATATAGCAAAAATATTGCAATTTGTTCGGAATTTTCGTGACAAAAGGACAAAAATCCGTTAGGATAGAGAAAAAGAAGAGCAAAAACAAAAGGGTTTTTAGGATCAGGAGGTTTTTACATTATGACAGAGTACAGACTTGCAAAGCCGGAAGAGTGGGAGGACTGCATCGAACTTGCAAACTACGTGTTCAGCACGGCACACCGTCCGCACGACTTTGAGCAGTTAATTCCAAGGGTTTATCAGGCAGGACCGGAAATGGCACGGATCCACCGCGTCGCTGTTGCGGAAAACGGCAGACTCCGGGCCGAGATTGCGGTGCTTCCGCAGCAAATGGCAGCAGGGGGTAAGCTGCTCCGCGCAGGATATGTGGGAAGCGTTTCCGTGCATCCAAAGGCAAGGGGCGAAGGCCACATGAAGCGTCTTCTTGGCGACTGGATTACGGATCTGGAAGGAACGTGTGATCTTCTGGCACTGGACGGCCAGAGACAGCGGTATGCCTACTTTGGCTTTACGCCGGGAAGTGAAAAATACACGTTTTACCTGGATGTGGCAAATGTGCGCCATACCTGGAAAAACGGGGAACTCTCCGCTTACACCTTTGCGCCGCTGTTTCCGGAAAACGGCGAAGCGGACGAAGAGGCGGCAGCCTTTGCAAAGAAGCTGAATGAGGAAAAACCGCTTTACGTGGTAAGAGAGGATGTGAAAGCCTGCCTGAAAACGTTCGGCGAGCAGGCAATTGCAATCTGGAAAAACGGTGAGCGGATCGGATATCTGGCACTTTGCGGCGGAAACCAGGTTGTGGAAGCAGAAGTGTTGGAGGAACAGGATTTCGTTCCTGCACTTGCCGCTTATTTAAAAGAAAATGCGCTTGACTCTCTTTTCATTTCCATTCCGGTGTATGAGACCGGAAAAGCAGCAGCGTTATCGGAAGTCTGCGAAAGCTTCACAAAAGAGCGCTGCGGTTCCGCGATGTACCGTATTTTCCAATTTGCAGACGTCATCGAGGCAATGCTGACCATGAAAGCAGAGACGATGGGCATCAGCGATGGAACGTGGTCTGCCGTACTGGAGGGACAGCCGGTGACCGTGACGGTAAAAGATGGAACTGTGACCGTGACACGGGAAGCCCATCCGAGGGCAGATGTACTCAACCGGGAGCAGGCGCAGGAACTGCTTCTTTCACCGCTGGCAAGTAAGGGAAGCAAGGTTCCATCTGAAATCTGGAAGAACATTCCATCCGACTGGTTCCCGCTTCCGCTGTACTGTGCGACGGCAGACGAATTTTAGGCAATGACTGTTGGGAGGCAGAGAAATATGAACGAGACAGCGAAACGAGACAGAAGAGACGAAAAAGAAGAAATCCGGTACCATGTGATTTTCTACGGCCAGGTGCAGGGCGTGGGGTTCCGTTACCGGGCGTATTATGCTGCCTACCAGCTCGGACTGACAGGCTGGGTGAGAAACTGCTGGGATGAGACGGTGGAGATGGAGGTGCAGGGTGATGAGGAGACGATCACGGAGATGATCAAAAGGATCCGCACCTCCAGCTACATCGAAATCACGGATGCAAAATGGACGAAGATTCCGCTGGAATCGGAATTCGGTTTTCATATCCGTTGATCAGGGCTGTTTTTTCTCTTTTTCCGGAATTTCGACGAGAATGATATCGTTGCCGATCTGGCAGATGCGGTCCCATGGGATCACAAAATCCTCGCCGTGGCAGAAAAAGCCGCAGAATTTCACAGGACCCGGAAGAACGAGTCCGGTAAGATGTCCCGTTTTTGGATTGAATTCCACATCAATCGGACAGCCGAGCGTTTTGCAGGTGCAGATATTGATAACTTCTTTCTGGCGGAGATCTACAACGCGCATGCGGTGCTCCTTTTTACTGATTCCTATGGAAAAACATATGCGAAAATGTTGCTGCAGTTGACTTGAATTTCACGGAAAAATGCGTATACTGTAAAAGTAGAAAACTTTCCGAAATACTTATTTAGAAACGAGGACGAAAGATATGAGATGTCCATTTTGTAATCAGGATAATACCCGGGTTGTGGATTCACGCCCGATTGAAGACAGCAATGCGATCCGCCGCCGCCGGATGTGCGATGTCTGCGGCAGACGCTTTACGACATACGAAAAAGTGGAGACGATCCCTTTGATCGTCATCAAAAAAGATATGAACCGCGAGCAGTATGACCGCTCGAAAATCGAGACCGGTATCCTGCGCGCCTGCCACAAACGGCCGGTGTCCGCCGAGAAGATCAACGAGATGGTCAACAAGGTGGAGACGGAGCTTTTCAACGGCGAGGAACGCGAGATTCCAAGCTCTGTGATCGGAGAGAAGGTCATGCATTACTTAAAAGACCTGGATCAGGTGGCGTACGTCCGCTTTGCGTCGATTTACCGTGAGTTCAAGGACGTCAACACGTTCATGGACGAGCTGAAAAAGATGCTCGACAAATAGCGGGAGGCAAAAAAATGGAAGTGTCGAACTATATTAAAATGCGTGATCAGATGCAGGAACGTTTTCTGACATACGATCAGAAGGAGATCGAAGGAAAGTATGGCTTTGCGTTTGATGGCGATTATTTCTATGTGCCGTATCTTTTTGAAGAATGGAGAGTGAACCGCCATACCGGTGTTGTAGAGGGATCAAAAGACCATTTTCTTCATGTACATCAGGGCAGTTTCAATGAGACGCTGACGATTTTCGACCTGCTCTGCTGCGGAAAGAAGGAGATTGTGCTCGCCGGCACGTATGCGCGTACCAATTCCTTAAAGGGAACGATCAAAGGCCGCACGATTGCGTCCGGCGTTCACGACAGCCGCGCCGCACGGTATGACGGGCATGTGGAACAGCTGAAAAAAGCATGCGTTTCCCTTGGCGGAAAACCATATTTCCCGGGAGACGCTGCTTTTGTTTTTCATGTCTTTCCGTTTCTGCCGCTCGTCTTCCAGTTCTGGGAGTCCGATGAGGAATTCCCGCCGGTGCTGAAGTTTATGTGGGATGAAAACGTCCTCGATTATCTGCGGTTTGAGACGCTGTATTACGTGATGGGAGATTTCCTGGACGCACTGGATCAAGCCTTCGATGCATGTAAAACAGAAGCCTGATACCTTTTGTGAGACAAAATCTTACGAAAATTTTTCGAATGTTTATAAAAATTTCAGTATACGAATCCCTTGGTTTAATGCTATAATGAGCGAAAGTGAGTAAAAAAAGAGAAGAGAAAGGGGAATGCATATGGCTTTTAGCATGAAAGTAACACCGGAAATAGAGGAACTGACAAACATCTGTCTGGATAACTCCAAAATGGATGTTTCGCTGTATGGGCAATACGATGTAAAACGCGGACTGCGCGATGTCAACGGCGTTGGCGTCCTTGCGGGACTGACACAGATTTCAAACGTTGTGTCTTCGGATATCATTGACGGCGTCAAAACACCGTGTGACGGACGTCTGTACTACCGCGGCATCAACGTGGAAAAACTGACCCAGGGATTTTTGAGTGAAAACCGTATGGGATTTGAAGAAGTCGCTTATCTGCTCCTGTTTGGAAATCTGCCGAATGAAGAGCAGCTTAAGCATTTTAAGACGATTTTAAAACAGCAGCAGTCCCTGCCGAAGAACTTTGTGCGTGACGTTGTTATGAAAGCGCCGACCAAGGACATGATGAACACTCTGTCCCGAAGCGTTCTGACCCTGTACGCGTACGACAACCACGCAGATGATACCTCCCTTCCGAATGTGCTTCGCCAGTGCATTAACCTGATTTCTGTTTTCCCGATGCTGTCCGTCTATGGCTATCAGGCGTACAACCATTATATCAAGGGAAAAAGTTTATATATCCACAATCCGTCGAAGAAGCTTTCCACCGCAGAAAACATTCTGCTGATGCTCCGCCCGGATCAGAAATACACCCCGCTGGAGGCGAAGATCCTCGATCTTGCCCTCGTCCTCCACATGGAGCACGGCGGCGGTAACAACTCAACCTTTACAACACATGTTGTTTCTTCTTCCGGAACCGATACGTACTCCGCAATTGCAGCGGCGCTCGGCTCCTTAAAGGGACCGAAGCACGGCGGTGCAAACATCAAGGTTGTGCGGATGTTCGACGATATGAAGTCACACGTCAAAGACTGGACGGATGAGGAAGAAGTATCGAATTACTTAAGAAAGCTGCTGCACAAAGAGGCGTTCGACCAGAAAGGTCTGATTTACGGTATGGGCCATGCGGTTTACTCCATTTCCGACCCGCGTGCGCGCATCTTCAAGACCTTCGTTGAGCAGCTGGCAAAAGAAAAACACAGAGAGAAAGATTACCGGCTGTACGCTATGGTCGAGGAACTGGCTCCGAAGATCATCGGCGAGGAGCGCCATATTTACAAAGGTGTATCCGCAAACGTCGACTTCTACAGCGGCTTCGTTTACAGCATGCTGGATCTTCCGCTGGAGCTCTACACCCCGATGTTCGCCTGCGCGCGTATCGTCGGCTGGAGTGCACACCGGATGGAGGAACTGATCAACACCGACAAGATCATCCGCCCGGCGTACAAGAGTGTCAAAGATGAAGTGGACTATGTTCCGCTGGAAAACAGATAAAACAGGCAGAAGGGCCGGAGCGTGTCGGGATTTTCCGATCTGCTCCGGCATTGCTCTGTGCAGGAAGTAATGTGTCATTGTGAAAAATAGGAGAGTGCAGGAGAATGAATGAGACAAAAAATTACAGCATAACAAAATCCGGAGCAGTCATATTGGAAGGAGGGGCCAATCGCGGCGTCTTTACAGCAGGAGCGCTGGACTTTCTGATGGAGCAGGAGTATTATATCCCTCATGTGATCGGCGTTTCCGCCGGAGCCTGCAATGCGCTGGACTATGTATCGCGCCAGATTGGCAGAACGAGGGACTGTATGATTGTCACGGATGAGAAAAACCGCTACGTCAATAAGAATATCAAGACAATCGTTGAGAAAAAAGCACTGCTCGACATGGATATGGTGTTCGAACGGTATCCGTATGAGATTTTTCCATTTGATTTTGATACGTATTTTGCATCGCCGCAGACGTGTGAGCTGGTTGTGACAAACTGTGAGACGGGACGCGCGGAATATCTGGATGACCGCGAAAATAAAGAACGTCTGCTTGCAATTGGCCGTGCATCATCGAGCATGCCGATCGCCTGCCCGATGGTGGAGATCGACGGAAACGAGTACGTCGACGGCGGTGTTGCCGATTCGATCCCGATTATCCGTTCCTTAAAGACGGGACACCGAAAAAATGTCATTATTCTGACACGGAATTTCGGTTACCGCAAAAAAGAGGGAACGAGAGGCTGGGAGCTGTATGTGGCGGCATTCCGCAAATACCCGAATCTCGTGCGTGCGCTTGTAAACCGCGCGAAACATTATAACCAGGTACTCGAATGCATCGAAAAATGGGAAGAAGAAGGCTCCGTCTTTGTGATCCGCCCGGAGATACCGGCGGTATCGCGTCTCGAAAAGGACGAGGAGAAGCTGCGGGAATTTTACCAGCACGGCTATGACCAGATGAAAGCAAATTTTGAGGCTCTGCAGGAGTTTCTGAAAGAAGAATAAAGTTACTGTATAAACGAAAAGAGGATTGGAGAAAGAAGATGAGTGGAAAAAACCAGAAGAACCGGGGAACTATACTGATGCGGATGTTTTACCCGGACCGGAGAGAAAAAAGTGCCTATACGATCGATTACGCGGATCTGTACCGGAAAGGATACCGGGGCGTGATTTTTGATATCGATAATACGCTTGTTCCGCACGGTGCGCCGGCAACGAAGGAGGCGGCTGCGTTCTTTGCGTCTCTTCGGGAGACTGGTTTTTCCACCTGTCTGCTTTCCAACAATCAGAAACCGCGTGTGGCTCCGTTTGCCGATGCGGTCGGTTCTATCTATATCGAAAATGCGCACAAGCCTTCGGTGAAAAACTACCAGGAGGCATGCCGGAGAATGGGGATCAAAGAGGAGCAGGCGGTCTTTGTCGGGGATCAGCTTTTCACCGATGTGTACGGTGCAAAACGGACCGGACTTTACAATATTCTGACCGAGCCGATCAATCCGAAAGAGGAAATTCAGATCGTTCTGAAACGGTATCTGGAGCACATTGTACTGTTCTTTTATGAGCGTGATCTGGCCCGCGGCAGGATTACGAAAAAAAACAGTTGAAAAATCGGGAAAAATATTATATTATAAGATAAGCCTATGGTGCGCATTTGGCGCATCGTACTATGTTAAGGAGGAAAAATCAGAATGATTTCAGCAGGAGATTTTAGAAACGGCGTTACCCTCGAGATCGATGGTCAGGTCGTTCAGATTCTTGAATTTCAGCATGTAAAACCTGGTAAAGGAGCTGCATTCGTAAGAACAAAATTAAAAAATGTCATCAACGGTGGTGTGGTAGAGCGTACCTTCCGTCCGACTGAGAAATTCCCGCAGGCTCGTATCGAGCGTGTAGACATGCAGTATCTGTACAGCGATGGTGATTTATTCTACTTCATGAACGTAGAAAACTATGAGCAGATCGCTCTGAACGAAGAGACCATCGGAGATGCTCTGAAATTTGTAAAAGAAAACGAAATGGTTAAAGTATGTTCCTACAACGGAAATGTATTCGCAATCGAACCGCCTCTGTTTGTAGAGCTTGAGATCACCGAGACTGAGCCAGGCTTCAAGGGAGATACCGCACAGGGTGCTTCCAAACCGGCTACCGTTGAGACTGGTGCTACCGTAAGCGTTCCGCTGTTCGTAAACCAGGGAGACAAAATCAAAATTGATACCAGAACAGGTGAATATCTGTCCCGTGTATAAGTAAGACTGTTCCCGCCGTTGTCCGTCACAACTTTCTTTGTGGCGGACACGGTTTTCTAAATAAATAGAATATTCGTCTGAAAAATGGCTGATAAAGGCTGTCGGAAGCAGTCCGGGCCCGTTTTTCTCATCGTTCGAAGTTCCGCGAACCAACGAATCTCTGGCATATACAGATCTGTACAGAGGTTTTTAAGTTGTGTTTTTCGGAGCTTTTTTTGTTCCGTAAAGCAAAAATACAAAAGGCAATCAAACAGGAAAGGTGGGAAAAAATGGACTATCAGATGTTCAAAGAGCAGCTTGCCGCGCTGCTGAAAAGAAAAGCCGGCGATGATTTTGAGGTGAAGATAGAATCGGTGCAGAAGCTGAACGGTATCGAAAAAGAGGCGTTTGTCATCAGCAGAAAGAAGGACTGGATTGCACCGACGATCTACGTGGAGCTTCTGTATGAATGCTGTCTGCAGGGCGTGCCGCTTTCTCAGATTGCAGAAAAGGTACTGGAGCAGTACCGGAAAGTGGAAGCGGAGGCGAGAAGACCGGAGAAAGCTGCCTTTTTTACCAACTGGAAAAATGCTGCGCCGCAGATCTACTGCGAGCTCATTCATGCGGAGAAAAACCGTACGCTGCTCTCCGAAGTTCCGCACAGAAAATTTCTCGATCTCGCGGTCGTGTACTATTACCAGATGCGGGGAAACCGCGTGCCGGATGCGACAATTCTGATCCACGAGACGCACCGGGAGCTGTGGGGAATTTCGGCGGAGGAGCTGGATGCCCGTGCCTGGGAGAACACCCTGCGGGATCTGCCGGTGCGCACAGACAGCCTTATGGTGTATTTGAAAGAGGAGTACGGAGTAACATTTCCCCTGTTCGAGCTTGGTCCGCTGGCGGAACAGTTTTACCTGGTCAGCAACCGCAGAGGAAAGCTGGGTGCAATCTGCATGTGCTATCCCGGCGTGCTGGAGAGTCTTTCGCAGCGCTTTGAGGCAAGTCTTTATGTGATTCCGAGCAGTATCCATGAGTGCATGGTGATTCCAGATTATGATGTGTTCCCAGAGGAGTGTCTTTCCGACATGGTACGGGACGTGAATGAAAAGACGGTCAAGCCGCAGGAGATTCTGTCGGATCACGTTTATTATTACCACCGGGAAAGCGGGGAACTGACGCTGTGTGAGGAAGAAACGTAAGCTGTGTGGCAGAATAGTCTGCGAATAATTTAAGAAAAAAATGGGCGGCTGGGTGGGAAAAATACTTTACAATTGCAGGAGTCTGTGGTAAACTATCATAGTGTGGTTGAGAAAACAGATCACATCAGCGTCTGTAGCTCAGGGGATAGAGCAACGGTTTCCGGTACCGTGTGTCGGGGGTTCGAATCCCTCCAGACGCGTTTTTGCTACATGGCATGCTGCGGCGGGCAGGACCGGCGCAGGATAAGGAAAGCCCCTGCTTCGGTGTGAAGTAGAGGTTTTTTTGCTTACTGAGCATATCAATAACTGATCCGGCGGATCAGTTTTGATGAAGGAGGAAAAATATGGCAAAACCAATGACAACAAAAGATAAAATCCGGGAATGGATTTCCGATAATCTGCGCTACATGCTTCTGATCGGAGCAATTCTCCTGATTGTGGCAGCGGTTCTTCTCATCGTTCATCTGGTGTCACCAAAAAACGATGGAAAATCGAGCGGCGGAACCGTAACAAGCAGCAGCACCGGAAACAATGTGCCGGATAAAAAGACACAGGTAAAAGCAGACAGCAAAGCAGATTCTGAGGACAGCACAGGCATTTCATCGGACGTTTCGGATTCCGCGAATGATTCCAGTGCAGATGCTTCCAGTACCGATACTGCCAGCGCGCCGGATGCAGAGGCTGAGCCGACAAGTGAGCCGGAAGCGGCAGACGATACCAGTAATACAGAGAATACCGATAATACGGCTGTCTCCTTTGCCACGGACAATGTCCCGGAAGTAAGCACCGTGCTGGAGCAGTATTACACCGCGCTCGGTGCAAGGGATATCAACGGTCTTTTTGCAGTAACAGATAATCTGACCGCGGAGGAGCAGGCGCAGATTGAGGCAGAAAGCGATGTGGAGTCATACGGAGATGTAAAGGTCTACACGATCAGCGGTCCAAGCGACGGAACGTACATCGCGTTTGTCAGCAGCAGATGCAAATATCTGGGAATCAACCAGACCCTGCCGATGCTTTCGGAGTATTATCTCTACACGACAGAAGACGGCGGCCTGAAAATCATGGATGATACTGACAGCGATGCGGCCGTAACCGAGGCTATGAAAGCGGCGCTCGAAAACGAAGAAGTCAAAAATCTGATCGAACAGGTTCAGAACGATTATCGGAATGCACTCGATGCAGATGCTTCCCTGAGAGTATATGTAGAGAGCATTCAGTAGGAACAATAGAATAATACAAAACAAAAAAAGCAGTTTCTGGTTTTTATGAAACTGCTTTTTTGGAAGGATAAAACCATGCGCTTAAACAAATACTTAAGTGATGCGGGCGTCTGCTCGCGGCGGGAGGCGGACCGTCTGACAGAAGCGGGCGAGATTACGGTAAACGGAAAACGCGCGGAAACCGGCATGCAGGTGGAGTCTGGCGACGTTGTTGTCGTGAAAGGCAAAACCGTTGTCCCGGAGGAGAAAAAAGTCTATCTCGCCTTCAACAAACCGCGCGGCATCGTCTGTACTGCGGAAAAACGGGAGAAAAACAACGTCATCGATTATCTGTCCTACCCGGTGCGGATTTACCCGGTGGGAAGACTCGATAAAGATTCCGAAGGCCTCCTTCTGATGACGAACGACGGTGCGATCGTAAACGGTATCATGCGTGCCAGAAACCGCCACGAAAAAGAATACCAGGTCGAGGTAAACAAAGAGATTACACCGGAATTTCTGAAAGAAATGGCATCCGGCGTGCCGATTCTCGATACCGTGACGCGCTCGTGCCGGATCCAGAAAACGGGAGAGCGCAGCTTTACGATTATTCTGACGCAAGGGCTGAACCGTCAGATCCGGCGGATGTGCGAAGCATTAGGATATCGTGTCACAAAGCTGAAACGTGTGCGGATCATGAATATTCACTTGAAAGACCTGAAAACAGGGGAGTACCGCCATTTAACGGAAAAAGAATTAGCAGAACTGAAAAAGCAGATCGGGGAGGAAAAGCGATGAACGAGACAGAACGGATGAAGGAACTGGTCAAAAAGCTGAACGAAGCGGCAAAAGCCTATTACCAGGAAGACCGGGAGATCATGAGCAACCTGGAGTACGACACGCTGTATGACGAACTGCAGGTATTAGAGGAAAAAACAGGCGTAACACTCGCCGGAAGCCCGACCACAAAAGTCGGCTACGAGGCGATGGACGAACTGCCGAAAGAAGCGCACGAGTCGCCGATGCTTTCCCTTGATAAAACGAAAGATGTGGAAGTGCTCCGCAGCTTCATCGGGGATCACAAAACGCTGCTATCCTGGAAGATGGACGGTCTGACCGTCGTTCTGACGTACCGCGGCGGTACCCTCGCAAAGGCCGTCACCCGTGGAAACGGCGTGATCGGAGAGGTTGTCACGAACAATGCAAAAGTGTTTGAAAATATTCCCTTAAAAATCCCGTACCAGGGAGAGCTGGTTCTGCGCGGCGAGGCGATCATCCGCTATTCCGATTTTGAGAAGATCAACGAGGAGATTGAGGATGTCGATGCGAAATACAAGAATCCGAGGAACCTCTGCAGCGGTTCTGTGCGCCAGCTGAACAATGAGATTACGGCAAAACGCCACGTTCATTTTATGGCATTTGCGCTTGTGAGCGCTCCGGAACAGGATTTCGAAAATTCCAGAATCCGTCAGATGGAGTGGCTGAAAGAGCAGGGCTTCGAGGTGGTGGAATACAAGGTTGTCACCAAAGATAACCTCGACGAGGCGATGCAATATTTCTCCACGAAAATCGAGACAAACGATTTCCCGTCCGATGGCCTTGTCGCGTTGTATGACGATATCGCCTACGGAGAATCACTCGGCACAACCGCGAAATTCCCGCGGAACGCTTTCGCCTTCAAATGGGCGGATGAACAGAAGGAGACCACTCTGCTTGAAATTGAGTGGAGCCCGTCGAGAACCGGTCTCATCAATCCGGTTGCGGTTTTTGAGCCGGTCGAGCTGGAAGGAACTTCGGTTTCCCGCGCAAGCGTCCACAACATCAGTATCATGCGTTCGCTGGATCTCGGTGTGGGTGATAAAATCCTTGTCTACAAAGCAAACATGATCATTCCACAGATCTCAGAGAATCTGACGAGAAGCGGTGTGCGCGATATTCCGGAAACGTGTCCTGCCTGCGGCGGTGCCACCCGGATTCAGATGATGAACAATGTCGAGACCCTCTACTGTACGAATCCGGAGTGCCCGGCAAAATTCATGAAGGCATTCACCCTGTTTGTAAGCCGCGACGCGATGAACATCGACGGCATGTCGGAGGCAACGCTCGAAAAATTCGTGGGCCACGGCTTCATCCGTGAGTTTGCCGATATTTTCCGTCTCGACCGCTACCGCGACGAGATTGTGGAGATGGACGGTTTCGGTGAAAAATCATACCAGAATCTGATCGACAGCATCGAGCGCGCGAAAAACACAACGCTGCCCCGTCTGATTTTCGGACTTGGCATCTTAAATATCGGTCTTGCAAACGCGAGAATGATCTGCAAAGCCTTCGATTTCGATCTCGACCGGATCCGGAATGCATCGGCGGAGGATTTCGCGCAGATCGACGGTGTCGGAGAAGTGATTGCAAAAAGCATCGTGGATTACTTTGCGGATGAGGAAAATAAAGAACGCCTTGAGCGCCTTCTGTCGTATCTGACGATTGAGAAGCCGCAGGCAAGCCAGGAAGAACAGAAATTAGCCGGTCTTACCTTCGTCATCACCGGAAGTGTGGAACATTTCCCGAACCGGAATGCATTAAAGGCAAGAATCGAGGAGCTCGGCGGAAAAGCCACCGGAAGTGTAACGGGAAAGACGAGCTATCTGATCAACAACGACACGACATCCAGTTCCTCCAAAAACCGGAAAGCGCGCGAACTCGGCGTGCCGGTGATCTCAGAAGAGGAATTTCTGAAGATGACAGAAGAATAACGAAATATCTGCAAAGGCGGTTTGCATCCCGCGCGGGAATCTGCTATAATCGGAAGCAGACGGCAGAAATTCCTGCCGGAAAAAGCAAACCGCCTGTCTGCGCAGAGAAAAGCGCGGCAGATCAAGAAGAATAGAAACGAGGAAAAAGAATATGCCGGTTAAAGTTCAGGCAGATTTACCTGTAAAAGAAATACTCGAAAGCGAAAATATATTCGTCATGGACGAGACAAGAGCGGTTCATCAGGACATCCGTCCGCTGAAGATTATGATCCTGAATCTGATGCCGCTCAAAGAAGATACCGAGCTGCAGCTTCTGCGCTCCCTTTCCAACACCTCCCTGCAGGTTGATGTCACCTTTCTGATGGTGGCAAGCCACGAGGCGAAAAATACATCGACCAGCCATCTGAACACGTTCTATGTGAAATTTGAGGATGTGCGGAAAAATTATTACGACGGTATGATCATCACCGGTGCACCGGTCGAGCAGATGGAATTTGAAGAAGTTGACTACTGGGATGAACTGACAAAGATCATGGACTGGACGAACACACATGTTACCTCCACGATGTTCCTCTGCTGGGGAGCCCAGGCGAGTCTGTATCATTTCTACGGACTGAAGAAACGGATGCTTCCGGAGAAGAAATTCGGGCTGTTCTGGCACAAAGTCAACAACCGCAAGATCCCGCTTGTGCGAGGCTTCGATGACGAGTTTTTGGCACCGCATTCCCGCCACACAGAAGTACCGATCGACGATATCCGTGCCTGCAAAGATGTCACGATTCTCGCAGAGTCCGACGAAGCCGGATTCTATCTTGGCATGGCGGAAGAGGGAAGAAAGATTTTTGTGATGGGTCATCCGGAGTACGACCGTATGACGCTCGACGGCGAGTACCACCGCGATAAAGACAAAGGACTCCCGATTGAGATTCCGAAGAACTATTATAAAAACGACGATCCAAATACAAAACCAGTGCTTTTATGGCGGTCACATGCGAACAATCTGTACACGAACTGGCTGAACTACTATGTATACCAGGTGACCCCGTATAATCTTGACGGAACTCCGGATTTTTCGGGAAAATAAGAGAGAAAAAGCCCCCCGCACCGGGCGCACACCGGCTGCGGGGGGTTGCTGTAAAAATCTGCTATAAAAAACGGAAAGCTTTCCGGGCTTACCGTTTGAAATCAAATAATGTTTTCAGCGGAATTTCGAGTGCTTCCGCAATATCCATCAGCTTGTTTAGAGACAGAGAGGTATGACTGTTTGGCGCTTCGATGTTGCTCATATGTGTACGGCTGATCTGGACAGCTTCGGCAAGCTCACTTTGCGTTAATCCGCGTGCTCTGCGATAAAAAGCGATGGTAAGACCGAGGAGGCGCATCTCCTCCGTATGACGTTCTCCCATTGCTATGGCTCCTTTCTGAACAGAGTGATACAAAGACTTATATAATATTTATCTTAAACGATTAAATACCAAAAAGAAACAACTTTAAATTTTTATAATGCACATGTAAATTGTGCAAAATATAGAAATTATCCATCAGAATAATAGGAAAACAGGAAAAAGAGTTCTTTTGACAAATGAGAGGTTTTTGTGTATGCTGTAGAAAGCACCAACAAATAAAATCGGAGGTTTTTGCATATGAAAGAGTCGATCCATACCATTCCGCTGATGGATGCATTCAAGGCGGAAGATGAGTGCCCGTTCTGCTATCTGGAGCGGGAAGCAGAGCAGCATGCGATTTCGTTTGCGCTCGGTTCCGGCGCATCCTATATGGAGGATGATGTGCGTGCGGAAACAGACGCGATGGGATTCTGCCGCCACCACTATAAAATGATGTACGATTACGGAAACCGTCTCGGAAGCGGTCTGATTTTATCCACCCATCTGAAAAAACTGAACCAGGAGTTTGCCGCACAGATGGATCTGTTTGCACCGGGAAAATCCTCGGTGTTCAAGCGGATGCAGAAGACATCCCTCGACAAACAGGGCCGTGAGACTGCGATCGGCCAGTGGATTGATGAGAAGACGCATTCGTGCTACGTCTGCGATCACTTCAAGGCAAACTATAACCGCTATCTTGATACGTTCTTTGATCTCTACAAAAAAGACGAGGAGTTTGCAAGACTGTTCCGCGAGGGAAAAGGCTTCTGTCTGCCGCATTTTGCGGATCTGGTAGAAACGGCGGAGAAAAAGCTGAATGATAAACAGAAAGCGGAATTTTACCCGGTTCTGTTCAAAATCATGAAAGAAAATTACCAGCGGCTGCAGGAAGAGGTAACATGGTTTACTGACAAATTCGATTACCGCAACAAGGATAAGGACTGGGGAAATTCAAAAGATTCCATCCAGCGCTGTATGCAAAAATTAGGCGGCGGCTATCCGGCGGACGAGCCGTTTACGGAAGGATTATAATTCTTGTTTATAAAAGGAGCATAAAGTTTCGATGCAGAAGTTTTATCAGAGATTAAAAGAGAATCAAAAGGAGCGCGCCCGGTGCGCGTTTCTTGTTTTGTATTTCGGCGTGCTGGCGGTACTGCTGTTTCTGGCGCGCCCGCTGCTGGATACGACGGCGGCAGACCGGGAGTGGAGTATTCACTTTCTGTTCCCGTGCCTGCTGGCGTGTATCATACTGACGACAGTCGTCAGTTTCTGCTGGTTTGCTGCAAAGCCGGACCAGAAACCAAAACCGCGCTATGTGGGATGGAAACAGCCGATTCTGATGCTGGCAAACGCAGCCTATCTGTTTGCCACACTGGAATTTGTCACAAACAGCCAGTTCCGGGAGATGAAATGGTATTATGCGTTGTTGAATATCGGTGTCATTTTCGTACTTTCCATTCTCGTTTCCCTCTTTCTGAACTCCATCCGCCGCGCGATGATTTTCATGAACATCTTTTATTTCTGCATGAGTCTGGTATTCTACTATGTTTATCTGTTCCGCGGAGAAGCGTTCCAGCTCATCGACCTGTACAGCATTGCGACGGCGGCGGACGTAGTCGGCGGCTACAAATTCGAGATCACAGGTGAAATCGTGACTTCGTTTATCACGATGATGCTCGTTGTGCGCCTCTGGCTGCAGAGCCGGGAATACCGTTTTGCACGGAAAACGAGGAATAAAATTCTGCTCCGCGTGGCTGCTGCTGCGCTGACGCTCGGAACATACCTGGCGTACATGAATCTGAACTGGAACGCCGAGTTCGGTGTCATCAGTGACCTCTGGAATCCGGCGAAGACATACCGCCAGTACGGAACGACAGTCGGTTTTACCGCGGTCGCCAAATACATGCGCCTGACACCGCCGGACGGCTATTCGAAAGACGAAGTGACAGCGATTGCCGATACGAGCGAGAAAGAGACGAAAACAGAAGATCTTCGAAGAGATAATGCGGATAGCGTGACACCCGTCAACATCATCGCGATCATGAACGAGTCGTGGTTTGACTACCGTTCCGTCGGCGATCCGCAGACGAGCGAGAGCTACATGCCGTTCCTCGACTCGCTGACCGAAAATATCATCAAAGGGCACACGCTGACGTGTACCAAGGGCGGCGGAACAGCAAAGACGGAGTATGAGTTCCTGACCGGAAACTCCTGCAAGCGGTTCCCGGGCATGGTGCCGTACGTCAGCTACTTTACGCACAGCCAGTATTCCCTTGTCACGACGTTAAAAGACCAGGGTTATCAGGCAATTGCGATGCATCCGAACAAGGCGACAAACTGGAAGCGGAGCACGGCATACCGTTTCCTTGATTTTGATGATTTCATCTCGATTGATCAGTTCTCCGATACGGCCAAGCGGTACCGCGGCATGATCAGCGATCAGGCGAACTATGAGAAGATCGTGGAAACCTACGAGAACAAGGAGCCGGGCAGCCCGTTCTTCCTCTTTGATGTGACGATGCAGAACCACAGCGGCTACACGAACCGTTATTTCCAGGCGGATATCAACTGCAACGGCTACGACAGTGATGAGGCCGATCAGTATTTCTCCCTGTTAAAGCTTTCCGATGAGGCAATTTCCTATCTGATCCGGTATTTCCAGCAGGTGGACGAGCCGACGATGATCATTATGTTCGGAGATCATTCCCCGAAACTGCCGGATGCGTTTGAAACATGGATTGCCGGAGACGCCTATCAGAATCTTTCGGTCGAGGATCAGGAGAAGTTCTATGGAACCCCGTTCTTCATCTGGACCAACTACAGCATGAAATCCGAGAGCAATGTCTGGATCAGCACAAACTATCTCTCAAGCTATGCGTTAAGCCTTACCGGCCTGGAACTGACGCCGTACAACGAGTATCTGCTTGACCTGCGCGAGAAGATGCCGGCGCTCAATCACCTCGGCTTTTTAGCAAGTGACGGAACCTGGTACCGCTGGAACGACAGCGATGCGCCGGAGGAGGATCTCGAGTACGAACGGCAGTATGAATGCCTGCAGTACAATGAACTGATCGACAAAAAAGACCGGGATGACAGCTTTTTTACAATTTCCGGTGAAAAAGACGAAGAATAAGGGCTTTCCCTACTTGCCAGAAAACGGAAATCTATGGTAGACTATACTCCGTATGACCGGGAAACCCCGGCGGTAACTTCACGTTTACAATTAAGAATAAGAAAATGAGGTTTTAAAAAGTATGATTGCAGCAAATAATGTGACACTTCGTGTCGGAAAAAAAGCGTTGTTTGAAGATGTCAATATCAAATTCACCGAGGGAAACTGCTACGGCATGATCGGTGCCAACGGAGCGGGAAAATCAACCTTTCTGAAAATCCTGTCCGGCCAGCTTGAACCGACAAACGGAGACGTAACCATCACACCGGGCCAGCGTCTTTCCTTCCTCGAGCAGGACCACTTCAAATACGACAGCTATCCGGTACTCGACACCGTTATCATGGGAAATGCCCGTCTCTATGAGATCATGAAAGAGAAAGAGGCGCTGTACGCAAAAGAAGACTTCACCGATGAGGACGGTATCAAAGCGAGCGAGCTCGAGGGTGAGTTTGCAGAGATGAACGGCTGGGAGGCAGAGACCGATGCAGAGCAGCTCTTAAACGGCCTTGGCATTGAGCCGGAACTGCACTACGCACAGATGGCAGACCTGACCGGCAGCCAGAAGGTCAAAGTTCTTCTTGCAAGAGCCCTGTTCGGAAACCCGGATATCCTTCTTCTCGACGAGCCGACCAACCACTTGGACCTCGATGCGATCGAGTGGCTTGAGGAGTTCCTGATCAACTTCGAGAATACCGTTATCGTTGTATCCCACGACCGTTATTTCCTGAATAAAGTCTGCACCCAGATCGCAGATATAGATTACGGAAAAATCCAGCTCTATGCCGGAAACTACGACTTCTGGTTTGAGTCCAGCCAGCTGCTGGTAAAACAGATGAAAGAGGCGAACAAGAAGAAAGAGGAGAAGATCAAAGAGTTACAGGACTTCATCTCTAGATTCAGTGCCAACGCATCGAAGAGTAAACAGGCTACTTCCCGTAAGAAAGCCCTAGAGAAAATCCAGCTCGACGATATCAAACCGTCCAGCCGGAAATATCCTTACATCGATTTCCGTCCGAACCGTGAGATCGGAAACGACGTTCTGCAGGTAGAGGGACTGACCAAAACCGTAGACGGCGTGAAAATCCTGGATAACTTAAGCTTCACCCTCGGAAGAGAAGATAAAGTTGCTTTCGTCGGAAGCAACGAGCAGGCGATCACCATGCTGTTCAAGATTCTGACCGGAGAAGAAGAGCCGGATTCCGGTTACTACAAATGGGGCGTAACCACTACACAGGCTTACTTCCCGAAGGACAACACCGCAGAATTCGACTGCGACCTGACGATCGCAGACTGGCTGACCCAGTATTCCGAGATCAAGGACGTAACGTATGTCCGCGGATTCCTCGGAAGAATGCTTTTTGCCGGTGAGGACGGCGTGAAACGTGTCAGAGTCCTTTCCGGAGGAGAGAAAGTGCGCTGCCTGCTCTCCAAGATGATGATTTCCGGTGCAAACGTTCTCGTTCTTGACGAGCCGACCAACCATCTGGATATGGAGTCCATCACTGCACTGAACAACGGTCTGATCAAATTCCCGGGCGTGCTGCTGTTCACCTGCCACGACCATCAGTTTGTACAGACTACAGCAAACCGTATCATGGAGATCCTTCCGAACGGCGCGCTGATCGATAAGATGACCACCTACGACGAGTATCTTGCAAGCGATGAGATGGCAAGAAAACGTCATGTCTATACAATGACAGAGGAAGATAATTAAAGATGAGCAAAAAGACGACAGTTTCCGGCATTCTGCTGGTGTTGCTTGTGCTGGCCACAACGCCGCTTCTTGGAACGGACAACGTTTCGTTCCTGAAGTGGTGGCTTATGACCCTGGTGCTCGGTATTGGATTTTATCCGGCTGCCGCAGCGCTGTTTCCGCGGTTTCATGACCGGGGATGGATGTTTTCTAAAGTGCTTGGCATCGTTGTTTCCGGTTTTGCTGTATTTGCTCTTGGAAGCTTCGGACTGGTTCCGTTTACCGCACCGGTCTGCCTGATCACAGTCGGTGTACTGATCCTGGCTTCTTGGATTTTCGGATGCTTTAAGGTACGCGTCCATGCGCCGGAAATCGACTTCCTGATGATGGAAGAAGTGTTGTTTTTCGCCTTTTTCCTTCTCTGGACCTACCTTGCGGGCTTTCACCCGGAGGCACACGGAACCGAAAAATTCATGGATTATGGTTTTATGAAGGCCATGATGCGCAGTACCGCCGTTCCGGCAGAGGATCTCTGGTACAGCGGAAGCAGTATTAACTACTATTACGGCGGCCAGTTCTATGCCGTATTTCTGACGAAGATTACCTTCACGGATGTAAAGCAGACATACCATCTGATGCGTACGATGGTGGCATCGTTCGCGTTTGTTCTGCCGTTTTCGATCACCTACCATCTGGCAGAGTCGCGTGCGTGCCACCGCATCCGGAAAGAGGGCGGCAATAAAAGCCAGATTGCACCGGTGCTTGGCGGTCTTCTTTCGGGAGGCGCCGTTTCCCTTGCCGGAAATATGCACTATGTGATTTACGGCTGCATCCGACAGTGGCTGGGACTGAACGAATCGGCTTACTGGTTCCCGAGTTCGACCCGCTATATCGGGTATGACCCGCTTGTGGAAAATGACCGCACGATTCATGAGTTTCCATCGTATTCCTTTGTGCTCGGCGACCTGCATGCCCATGTGGTGAATGTCATGTTCGTCCTGCTGGTGCTGGGCCTTTTATATTCCTACGTGAAAAATACCTGCCGTGATCCGGAAAAAGAGTGGAAATGGTCGTTAAAAGACGTTCTGTTTCAGCCGCAGATCATCGCGGCGGGCTTTCTGATCGGTGTGTTCCACTGGTCCAACTACTGGGATTTTGTTATCTATTTCGTCGTGATTGCAGGCTTCTCTCTGTACGGTGCGCTGTACCGGTATCATGCGCGGGCGAAAGAGACGATCGGAACGGTTCTCCTGCAGGCTGCAGAAGTTTTTGCAATTGGAACGATTGTCGCCCTTCCGTTTACAATGAAGTTTGAGACGATGGTTTCCGGTGTCGGCATTGCCAAGCACCATTCGATGCTGTATCAGCTGGCGATTCTCTGGGGCCTTCCGACGGTGCTCGTTGTGCTGTTTATCGCAGCCGTTCTGCTAGCATGGCGGAAAAACTGTCATCTTCCGGGCATGGAGCGGCAGGGACAGATTGTACTTGCCGATGGAAAGACGCAGGAAGAGGTGGAAGAGCAGGCCGTTGCCCTGATTCTGGGAGAGAAAAAACCGGAGCCGGGCGAAAAAGAAACGGCGGAAAAGCCCAAAAAAGTTTCTGCCTTCTGTAATTTCTGGAGAGAGATTGCGGTGAGCGATATGGTGATCGGTATTTTAGGCCTCTGTGCCATCGGCCTTATCATCATTCCGGAACTCGTCTATGTGCGCGATATCTACGAAGAATCGTATGCGCGCTCCAACACGATGTTCAAGCTGACGTATCAGGCATTTATCCTGTTCGGCATCTGCATGAGCTACATCATCACGCGGTTCCTGCTCTGGAAAAAAGAGCGGATTCTGCAGGTGTTCGGCGGAATCGGGCTGGTACTGCTTTTATGGACCTTCGGCTATTTTGGAACGAGCGTGTACTCCTGGTTCGGAAATATTTTCGATCTGTCCGAGTACCGCGGACTCGATGCGACAGCGTATCTGGAAAATGTCTTTTCCGAGGACGCAGGTGCCATCCGCTGGCTGGATGAAACAATAGAAGGACAGCCGGTTGTGCTTGAGGCGAACGGCGACAGCTACAGCGATTACGAGCGCGTTTCCGCAATGACCGGTCTTCCGACCGTGCTTGGATGGTATGTCCATGAATGGCTCTGGAGAGGGGATCCCGCAGACTTAAATGTCCGCGCCGAGGATGTGAAACAGATGTACACCTCGACCGATACGAATGAAGTGCTGCGCCTGCTGGAGCAGTATCATGTGACCTACATTTTTGTGGGAAGCAAAGAAAAGGAGAAATATGGCGATGCGCTGAACGAATCGCTGCTGCAGTCCATCGGAGATATCGTTTACCAGGATACTGCGTCCGGTACGTATATTCTTCAGGTACAGGATACATAAAGAACAAAAACAGGAGAAAAGAACCGCCGGGTGCGGCATCTTTTCTCCTGTTTTTCATATAATACAGAGAATGCAGAAGAAAGTGCGAAGGGCAGACCATGCGGAGATTCCGAAAAGTGCGGCACGTTCCTCTGCCGCTTCTGGCTGTGATGATGGCGGCTATTCTGTTTGCAGAGCTGGCACGGTGTGAAAGAGAAGGCGCGAAAGAGACAGCGGCGGAAGTAGAAAAAAGTGTGCCCCGCCGTGCGGCGCTGACATTTGATGACGGGCCGAATGCGTGCTATACGCCGGAGGTGCTTGAAATTTTAAAAGAAAATGAAATTCCGGCAACGTTTTTTCTGCAGGGGCAGTGTCTTGCCGGAAACGAAGAAATCGTCCGCCGGATGCATGCGGAAGGCCATCTGATCGGAAATCATACGTTTCATCATGTTCAGCTTACGAAAGTATCAGAAGAGGAAGCGAGGGAGGAGGTCGTGAAAACAAGCAATGCAATCTACGAGATCACAGGGGAATATCCCGTCTATATCCGTCCGCCGTTCGGGGAATGGAGAGAGGGGCTGGACCTTGCAGTGACGATGATCCCGGTACTCTGGGATGTGGATTCCCGCGACTGGGAGAGCCAGAACACTGCGTCGATCTGCAGCGCGGTGCTTCCGAATGTGAAGGATGGCAGCATTATTCTCATGCATGACGGCTACCGCGCGACGGTGGAAGCGCTGCGGCGGATCGTAAAAGAATTAAAAGAAGAGGGATACACGTTTGTGACGGTGCGTGAGCTGATTGAAGAATAGCTTCCGCGGATTCCATCGAACATAGTTGCGGAGAATCCGAGATTAAGGGGTTGAGGATACCCGCCAAAATGTGATAAGATAAATGGCAGGAAGAAAAATGGGGTGAAAAATACATGGATTTGTTTGATTATATGAAAGAAACCACAATGGAAAAAGAGTCCCCTCTCGCATCGCGCATGCGCCCGACAACGCTGGACGAGGTGGTTGGACAGGAGCACATCATCGGCCCTGGAAAGCTGTTGTACCGTGCGATCAAGGCGGATAAACTCGGCTCCGTCATTTTCTACGGCCCTCCGGGAACGGGAAAAACGACGCTTGCCCGCGTCATCGCCAACACGACAAGCGCAGAGTTTACCCAGCTGAATGCCACGACAGCCGGCAAAAAGGATATGGAAGAAGTCGTAAAAGAAGCGCAGCAGCGGATCGGCATGTACGGCAAAAAGACGATTCTTTTTGTCGACGAGATCCACCGCTTCAACAAGGGGCAACAGGATTATCTGCTTCCGTTTGTGGAGGACGGCACACTCGTTCTGATTGGCGCGACGACGGAAAACCCGTATTTCGAGGTCAACGGGGCGCTGATTTCGCGTTCCATTATCTTTGAATTAAAGCCGCTCGAAAAAGAGGACATCGAAAAACTGCTGGAGCGCGCGGTGACGGACCCGGTAAAGGGGCTCGGGACGTACAACGTTGTGCTCAATGCGGATGCAAAAGAGTTCCTTGCCGACATCGCAGGCGGTGACGCGAGAGCGGCCTTAAATGCAATCGAGCTGGGCGTCCTCTCAACGGAACGTCAGGCGGACGGAAAAATCCATATCGATCTCGAAACGGCATCGGAGTGCATCCAGAAGCGCGTCGTGCGGTACGACAAGACGGGCGATCAGCATTACGATACGATCTCTGCATTTATCAAGAGCATGCGCGGTTCTGACCCGGATGCGGCGGTCTTTTATCTGGCCAAAATGCTGTATGCCGGGGAGGATATCAAGTTTATCGCCCGCCGCATCATGATCTGCGCGGCGGAGGATGTCGGCCTTGCCGATCCGAATGCCTTAAATGTAGCAGTTTCCGCGTCCCTTGCCGTGGAACGCGTCGGCATGCCGGAGGCGCAGATTATTCTGGCGGAGGCAGCCACGTATGTTGCCTGTGCACCAAAGAGTAATTCTTCGTGCGAGGCAGTCTTTGCGGCGATGAAGACGGTCGGAAGTGTGCGGACGTCGGTTCCGCCGCATCTGCAGGACTCCCATTACAAAGGTTCTGCAAAACTCGGCCACGGTCAAGGCTATCAGTATGCACATGATTACCCGAATCACTACGTCGAGCAGCAGTATCTGCCGGACGAGATCTTAGGAAGCCGTTTCCTTCATCTTGGAACGAACGGCTATGAGCAGAAGATCCGGGAAAACTTCAAAAAAATTGGAAAAGACATCGAATAAAAGGGGAAGAAATCATGACAGACTGGCTTGGAAAGCCGTATTATTCGCTGGACGCCTATCTGAAAAAGACGTTCGGGGAAAAAGTGTACAAGCTCTCGCTCGACGGCGGGATGACGTGTCCGAACCGGGACGGCACCTGCGGTGACCGGGGCTGCATTTTCTGCAGTGCGGGCGGCTCCGGTGATTTTGCCGGGGACAGAAACAAATCCATCCCGGAACAGATCCGGGAGCAGAAATCCCTCCTGCAGCAAAAGCGGCCGGTGCATAAGTTCATCGCCTATTTCCAGGCGTATACGAACACGTACGCGCCGGTGGAATATCTGGAAAAAATTTTCCGGGAGGCAATTTCGGACGAGGAGGTCGTGGCCCTTTCGATCGGAACGAGACCGGACTGCTTAGGGGAAGAGGTTCTTTCTCTGTTAGAAGAGCTGAACCGGATCAAACCGGTCTGGGTGGAGCTGGGACTGCAGACGATGCATGAAAAAACGGCACAGTATATCCGAAGGGGCTATCCGCTTTCCTGTTTTGAACAGGCAGTAAACGAGCTGCACAGGCGGGGGATTCCCGTGATTGTCCACACGATCCTCGGTCTGCCGGGGGAGGGACAGGAAGAAGTCTTTGCAACAATGGATTATCTGAATGGACTTTCCATTTTCGGCATCAAGCTTCAGCTGCTTCATGTGCTGAAAAACACGGATCTTGCGGCGGACTACGCGGCCGGAAAATTTGAGGTGCTGGAGCAGGATGCGTATCTTACCCTTGTCATCGACTGCCTGCGGCGTCTCCGTCCCGATCTTGTGATCCACCGTGTGACGGGAGACGGCCCCGGGGATCTTTTGATTGCACCAACATGGAGCCAGGCAAAACGCACCGTCTTAAATGAGCTGCATCATCGCATGAAAGAAGAACATGCGTATCAGGGACAGCTTCTGGACGAAGAAAAAGGAGGAAACACACCGTGATTGAATCATCCTTTACGTTATACAAACTGATTATTCTCTACATGCTGCAGAATGTGAATTTTCCGCTGTCAAATACACAGATTTCGGATTTTATCCTGGAAAAAGAGTACACGAACTACTTTCATCTCCAGGAGGCGTTAAGCGAGCTGCAGGATACAAAGCTGATCGAGATCGAGAAGGTGCGCAACACCTCGTACTACCACATGACTGAGGAGGGCAGCAAGACGCTTTCCTTCTTCGAAAACGAGATCTCTCCGGAAATCCGGGAGGAAATCGACCGCTATATGAAGGAGCACTCCTATGAACTGCGGAAAAAAGCGTCCGTTGTGGCCGATTACTACAAGACCGCGGGAGATGACTACGAGGTCCGCTGTCAGGCGAGAGAGCGGAAGACAACTATTTTTGAGATTGTCGTGACGGTTCCGTCCGAGGAGGCGGCCAAAAAGATCTGCAGCAACTGGGAAAACCGGAGTCAGAAGATTTATGCTTCGATTATGAATGAACTGTCAAGATAACGATTGACAGGAATGGTGGCATATAATAGAATAAATTAGTATGTCTAAAAAGCATAAACATGGAAAACATAGTAAATAAGATTTTATATTCCAAAGGAGATAAAACTGTGCCTGATTATACAAAAGAAATTGAAAGACGGCGTACCTTTGCCATCATTTCCCACCCGGATGCCGGTAAAACCACACTGACTGAGAAATTCCTGCTGTACGGAGGAGCGATCAATCTCGCCGGTTCCGTAAAAGGAAAAGCGACTGCGCGCCATGCCGTATCCGACTGGATGGAGATCGAGAAAGAGCGTGGTATTTCCGTTACCTCTTCCGTTCTGCAGTTCAATTACGACGGCTACTGCATCAACATTCTGGATACCCCGGGACACCAGGACTTCTCGGAGGATACGTACCGTACCCTGATGGCAGCCGATTCCGCCGTCATGGTTATCGATGCATCGAAGGGTGTCGAGGCACAGACCAGAAAGCTGTTTAAAGTCTGTGTCATGCGCCACATCCCGATCTTTACCTTCATCAACAAGATGGACCGCGATGCGAACGATACCTTCGAGCTGCTCGACGAGATCGAAAAAGAGCTCGGCATTGCAACCTGCCCGATCAACTGGCCGATCGGTTCCGGAAAGAAATTCCGCGGTGTTTACGACCGTGACAAAAAGAAAGTCCTTACCTTCTCCGATACAATGAAGGGAACGAAGGAAGGTATCGAGGAAGAAATTGATATCGACGATCCGCATCTTCTCGATGTGGTCGATGAGGACCAGAAAGAACAGCTTATGGATGAGATCGAGCTGCTCGACGGCGCAAGTGCAGAGTTTGACCAGGAGCTTGTCAGCAAGGGAGAGCTCTCCCCGGTATTCTTCGGATCTGCGCTCACCAACTTTGGTGTGGAGACTTTTCTGCAGCACTTCCTCACGATGACGATGCCGCCGCTTCCGCGTACGGCAGACTGCGGCGTGATCGATCCGGTCAAAGAGGATTTCTCTGCGTTTGTCTTTAAAATCCAGGCAAACATGAACAAAGCACACCGTGACCGTATCGCATTCATGCGCATCTGCTCCGGCAAATTCGACGCCGGAATGGAAGTCTTCCATGTGCAGGGAGGAAAGAAAATGCGTCTTTCCCAGCCGCAGCAGATGATGGCGAGTGACCGTCATATTGTTGATGAAGCATACGCCGGCGATATCATCGGTGTATTTGACCCGGGTATCTTCTCCATCGGAGATACGATCTGTATGCCGGGCAGAAAATTCGCATACGAGGGAATTCCGACCTTCGCGCCGGAGCATTTTGCAAGAGTGCGCCAGCTCGATACGATGAAGAGAAAACAGTTCGTCAAGGGAATTTCCCAGATTGCACAGGAAGGTGCGATCCAGATTTTCCAGGAGTACAAAGGCGGCATGGAGGAGATCATCGTCGGCGTTGTCGGCGTCCTGCAGTTTGACGTTTTAAAATACCGTCTGGAGAATGAGTACAACGTGGATATCCGTCTGGAGAACCTGCCGTATGAGCACATCCGCTGGATCGCAAACAAAGAGGAGATCAACCTGGACCGTATTCAGGGTACATCCGATATGAAGAAGGTCATGGACCTCAAGGGAAATCCGCTGCTTCTCTTTGTCAATCCGTGGAGTGTCGGCATGGTACAGGATCGAAACAAAGACCTTGTGCTGACCGAATTCAGCAAAAACTAAGAACAAAAGAGCGGGATGCCGCTTAAAAAGGAGAAGGAATGAACTTATTCGATATTCTGGGCCCTGTGATGGTCGGTCCGTCGAGTTCGCACACAGCGGGGGCAGTGCGGATTGGATGGATGACGCAGAAACTTCTCGGGGAACAGCCGGTGGAAGCAAAAATACTGATGTACGGTTCCTTTGCCGCAACGGGAAAGGGCCATGGAACGGACCGCGGTCTCGTCGCGGGTCTTCTCGGCATGCGGCCGGATGACGAGCGGATTCCGGACAGCTTTGAAATTGCCCGGAAGATGAGTCTTTCCTATTCATTCGGCATCGCCAATCTGACGAGTGCCCATCCGAACAGCGTCGTTCTGGAAGTAAAGGGAAAGAGCGGCCGGACGCTCGAGGTGCAGGCGTGCTCCCTTGGCGGCGGCCGTATCATGATCAACCGCCTCGACGGGCTGGATGTCAACTGCAGCTGCGAGATTCCGACCCTGATCGTCCACAATCTGGACCAGCCGGGCCACGTAGCCGAGGTTACGTCGATGCTGGCACATAAGTCAGTCAACATTGCGAATATGTCCCTCTACCGCGACAAGAGAGGCGGATCGGCCGTCATGGTCGTGGAGATGGATCAGCCGCTTCCCAAAGAGTCGCTGGAATGGCTGGAGCATCTTGAGGGCATTGTAAAGGTAACATACATCAACGTAACGGAAGGAGAAGAGGACGATGTCTTATAATTCACTGGAAGAAATTGTCCGAGAGTGCCAGGAAAAAGACCTGCCGTTTGATGAAGTCATCCTTCTGGACGATATGAATGAGAGAAATGTAAGCCGCGAAGAGTCCATTGAGACGATGCGCGGCATGTGGGAAGCCATGAAAGGCGCTGAACGGAATTATGACGGTTCGCTGCAGTCGAGAAGCGGTCTTGTGGGCGGCGCCGGAAAGACGATGCGCGCGTATGTCGAGAGCGGGAACACGCTCTGCGGACCGTTTGTCGGAAAAGTTATGGCATCTGCACTTGCGATGGGTGAGTCAAACGCCTGCATGAAGCGGATCGTTGCAGCACCGACCGCAGGAGCGTGCGGTGTGCTTCCGGCTGTGCTCGTGAATTACCAGAAAGAGAAGGGGACAGCGGATGAGCAGATCGTGCGTGCGCTCTACACGGCAGCCGGTATCGGCCAGGTCGTTGCGGCGCGGGCCTACATTGCGGGCGCTTCCGGCGGCTGCCAGGCCGAAATCGGAACAGCAAGCGCGATGGCGGCAGGCGCACTGACCGCACTTGGCGGCGGCACTCCGTCCCAGATCACGCATGCGGCAGCGATGGCATTAAAGAACCTGCTCGGTCTCGTGTGTGACCCGGTCGGCGGTCTTGTCGAGGTCCCGTGCGTCAAACGGAATGTGATCGGTTCCGTGAATGCACTTTCTGCGGCGGACATGGCACTTGCGGGAATCATAAGCCGCATTCCGCCGGATCAGGTGATCGATGCGATGCGGGAAGTCGGCGACCAGATGCATCCGAGTCTGCGCGAAACCGGCCAGGGCGGCCTTGCCAACACGCCGGCAGCACGCGAGTGGTGCGCGGCACAGGAAGAAGAATAAAAAAAACTTTTATTTTCGGAAAACTTTTGGTATAATAAAGGAAAGTCAGCCAAGGAGGAGGTTCTTTAAGATGGCAGAGGCAAAAATTCAGAAAAGAAACACTTATACGATATATGATGACGAAGGAATCGGAACCGTGCAGATTGCAGACGAGGTGGTAGCTATTATCGCAGGACTTGCGGCAACGGAAGTGGACGGGGTAGCCTCCATGGCCGGAAATATTACCAACGAATTAGTCAGCAAGCTTGGCATGAAAAATCTTTCCAAGGGTGTCAAAGTTGATGTACTCGACGGCGTTGTCTGCGTGGATCTTGCCCTCAATCTCAAATATGGATACGAGATTCCGGCAACCTGCAAAAACGTACAGGAAAAAGTAAAAACAGCGATCGAGAATATGACAGGCCTGGAAGTTTCCGATGTCAATGTAGCCATTGCAGGCGTGAATATGGAACAGACGAAATAAAAAACAACGAACCGCGAGGGAATAAGGCGACCCCTTACAACCCCGCGGTTCTTGTTAACTATTCAGAGCCAGATGAAATGGAAGAAAAATAGTTAATTAACTATACAGGAAGGAATTAAAACAGACAATGAACAGAAGCAAACTTCGCGAAAATATTTTTAAACTTCTCTATACCGCAGAGTTCCAGGAGAAAGAGGAGATGCCGCAGCAGATGTCTCTTTACTTTACGTACTCTGACGACAACGACGAGGATGAAGAAGTAACCGTAAGCGAAAAAGATCAGACCTATATGGAAGAGAAATACCATCATGTGACCGAGCACATCCCGGAAATCGACGAGATGCTGAACCGTACTTCCGAGGGCTGGAAAACGACCCGTATGGGAAAAGTAGACCTGGCGATCCTGCGTCTTGCCGTTTACGAGATGAAATTCGACGAGGACGTTCCGGTCGGTGTAGCCATCAACGAGGCCGTTGAGTTGGCAAAACGCTTCGGCAGAGACCAGTCTCCGTCCTTTATCAACGGTATTCTTGGAAAACTGGCAAGAGAAGAAGATGAGAAATAAAAATCAGAATGTTTACACCGTAGGCCAGGTCAATTCATACATCAAAAACATCTTTGACCAGGACTATATGCTCCGCCGGATTTACGTCAGCGGAGAAGTAAGCAACTGTAAATACCATCCGTCCGGCCATATCTATTTTTCCTTAAAAGATGCGGAAGGAACCATTTCCTGTGTCATGTTCGCCGGTTCGCGGCGCGGCCTTGCCTTCCCGATGCGGGACGGCGATAACGTGATTGTCGGCGGCAGCATCAGCGTCTATGAGCGGGACGGAAAGTATCAGATCTATGCAAAAGAGATCACAAAAGAGGGCGCCGGCCTTTTATACGAAAAGTATCTGGCCCTAAAAGCAGAACTGGAAGAGATGGGCATGTTTGCCCCGGAGTACAAGCAGCCGATTCCTGCGTATGTAAAGAAAATCGGCGTTGTCACAGCACCGACGGGAGCTGCTGTGCAGGATATCAAAAACATTGCACTCCGCCGGAATCCCTTTGTCCAGATCATCCTCTACCCGGCCCTGGTGCAGGGAGAGGGAGCGGCGGACAGCATCGTGGAGGGCATACGCCGTCTGGACGTACTGAATCTGGATGTGCTGATCGTGGGCCGCGGAGGCGGTTCGATCGAGGATCTTTGGGCGTTCAATGAGGAAAAAGTAGCGCGTGCCGTTTTTTCCTGCCATACGCCGGTGATCTCCGCCGTCGGCCATGAGACCGACACAACGATCATCGATTTCGTGGCAGATCTGCGCGCCCCGACCCCGTCCGCAGCGGCGGAGCTGGCGGTCGCTGATGTCCGCGCGGTACTCAACACACTGGAAAATTATAAAAGCCGCATGAACCATGCGATGGCAAACCAGACGCAGAGAGCGAGAAGCCGCCTTCTGCAGTACGAGACAAAGTGGAAGTATCTCGGACCGGAAAATAAGATCCGTGACCAGAGAGCACGCCACGCCGAGCTGGAGCGTCGGTATACAGATGCGATGGAAGAAAAGCTCAAAGAAGCGCGCCACCGCCTTGCCCTTTACATTCAGGCGATGAAGGGTCTGTCCCCGCTGGACAAGCTGAACCAGGGCTATTCCTACGTGGAAAAAGAAGGAAAAGCCATCACTTCGGTGCAGGATGTCAAAGAAGGTGATCTGCTTGAAATCTGTGTATCAGACGGAAAGATCACAGCGCGCGCAGAGAAGACATCGGCCGTATCCTGGATGGAACAATCGTGAAAAAGCAGAGAATCGAGAAAACATGGGAAATATGGAAGCAGAAGAGAGAAAAGAAGAAGGAACCCCTTCCGGTGAGACACTGGAAGCAGCATTTGGAAAACTGGATCAGATGCTCGAAACGCTGGAGAGCAGCGATGTCAGCCTGGAAGACTCCTTTCGTTTATACAAGGAGGGAATGGAGCTTTTGAATGAATGCAGTCAGAAAATTGACCGCGTCGAGAAAAAAATGCTCCAGATGAATGAGGATGGAACATTCAGAGAATTTTAAAGCGGTACTCGAAGAAAAAACGCGGGAAACGGAAAGTATCATTGCCGCTTACCTGCCGAAAGAGGAAGGCTTTGCAAAGGAACTGGCAAAAGCCATGAATTACAGTATGACAGCGGGCGGAAAGAGGCTTCGTCCGCTGCTTTTGCAGGAGAGTTTCCGTCTGTTCGGCGGAACCGGGGAGGCAGTAAAACCATTTATGGCAGCCATGGAGATGATTCACACCCATTCCCTGATCCACGATGATCTCCCTGCGATCGACAACGACGATTACCGCCGCGGCAGAAAAACGACCCATGTCGTCTTCGGGGAGGCCGTCGGCGTGCTGGCAGGAGATGCCCTTTTAAACTATGCATACGAGACAGCCTGGAAAGCCTTTCCACTGGAGGAGCACACCGACCGCGTAGTGCGTGCTTTTGGCATTCTCTGTCAGAAAACCGGAATTTCCGGCATGTTGGGCGGTCAGAGTGTTGACGTGATGAATGAAAAAGCCGGCCATTTCGCCATCGACCGTGAGATGCTGGACTACATTTACGAGAACAAGACTTCGGCGCTTTTAGAGGCTGCCATGATGGCAGGTGCGGCACTTGCAGGAGCAAACGACGATGATCTTGACGCGCTCTGCCGGATTGCCTCCAAAGTCGGAATCGCGTTCCAGATCCGGGACGACATCCTGGATGTCACATCCACGATGGAGGAGCTTGGAAAGCCGGTTTTCAGTGATGAAAAGAATGAAAAAACAACGTATGTGACGATGTTTGGCACAGACGGGGCGGAGCAGGAGGTAAAACGGCTCACGAAAGAGGCCGTAGACGAACTGAAAAATCTGTCCTGTCCGGGAGATAAAATATTTCTGGAAGAGCTGTTTGAATCTCTGACTTCCAGAAAAAAGTAAGGGATGATTTCATGTTAGAAAAAATACAGAAACCAAACGATATTAAGAAGATTCCGGCGGACCAGCTTCCGGCGCTTGCAGAGGAAATCCGGGAATTTATTATCGAGTCTTTGAGTAAAACCGGCGGCCATCTGGCGTCCAATCTTGGTGTCGTGGAACTGACGATTGCGATGCACCGCGTCTTCGATCTTCCAAAAGACAAGCTGATCTGGGATGTGGGACACCAGTCCTACACGCACAAGATTCTGACCGGGCGGAAAGACGGGTTTGAAACGCTGCGCCGGGAAGGCGGCATCAGCGGATTCCCGAAGCGGAGCGAGAGTGACTGCGATGTATTCGACACCGGCCACAGCTCGACCTCGATTTCCGCAGGCGTCGGCTATGTGCGTGCACGGGAACTGAAAAAAGAAAATTATTCCGTTGTTTCGATCATCGGAGATGGTGCGCTGACCGGCGGCATGGCGTACGAGGCGCTGAACAATGCGGCCAGCCTGAAATCGAATTTTATTATCGTTTTAAATGACAACGAAATGTCGATCACCGAGAATGTCGGCGGTATGTCATCGTACCTGTCCGGCCTTCGGACGGCATCGGCGTACACGGATTTCAAGATGGACGTCACAAAGGCATTGAACCGCATTCCGGGCATCGGACCTGGCATGGTGGATGCGATGCGGAAGACGAAAAGCAGCATCAAACAGATCATCATTCCGGGCATGCTGTTTGAGGATATGGGACTTACGTATTTAGGTCCTGTGGACGGCCACAACATTCCGCAGCTGATCAAGACCTTCCAGGAAGCAAAACGGTTTGAAGGACCGATTCTGGTGCATGTCCTGACACAGAAGGGCCGCGGCTATGAGCCGGCGATGCGCCACCCGGCAAGATTCCACGGTGCGGGTCCGTTCGATGTGAAAACAGGATTGCCGGTTGGAAAATCCAATCCGACGTACACGGATGTCTTTTCCACGGTCATGCGGAAAATGGGAGATCGAAGAAAGGATGTTGCGGCAGTCACGGCGGCGATGATGACCGGTGTCGGACTGAAACGCTTCTCCAACATGTTCCCGGACCGCTGTTTCGATGTGGGAATCGCAGAAGAGCACGCGGTGACATTTGCAGCGGCACTGTCACTCGGCGGCATTACGCCTGTCGTTGCGATTTATTCTTCATTCCTGCAGCGGGCGTACGATCAGATCATGCATGACGTCTGTATGCAGAATCTCCATGTCGTCTTTGCGATTGACCGCGCCGGTCTTGTGGGCTACGACGGGGAGACACACCACGGCATTTTCGACCTTTCCTATCTGGGTTCGATGCCGAATATGACAATTCTTGCACCGAAGAACCTCTGGGAGCTTTCGGATATGATCAAATTTGCGGTCGATTACGACGGCCCGATCGCGGTGCGCTACCCGAGAGGGGAAGCGTATACGGGATTAAAAGAGTTCCGTGCGCCCATCTGCCTCGGAAAATCAGAAGTGATCCATGAGGGAAGCCGTGTTGCACTTCTTGCCGTCGGCAGTATGGTAAAAATGGCAGAAGAAGTGCAGAAACAGTTAAAAGAGCGGATGGATATGGATGCGGCGCTTGTGAATGCGCGGTTCGTCAAACCAATCGATGAAGAACTTCTTCGAAGCTTTGCCGATACGTATGAGCTTGTCGTAACACTCGAGGAAAATGTAAAAGACGGCGGCTTTGGAGAGCGCGTCCTTGCTTTTGCCGAGGAAGAAGACCTTCCGTTTGGCGTGGAGATCATTGCACTGCCGGACCGCTTTATTCCGCACGGAAGTGTATTATACCAGATGAAACAGGTCGGCTTTACGCCGGAAGATATCTGCGGCAGAATTGAGGAATACTACAGAAAACAGGGGCAGGAAGAAAGATGAAAAAACGATTAGATGTATTACTGGTAGAACGGGGCCTTGCCACATCGCGGGAAAAAGCGAAAGCCATGATTATGGCAGGAGAAGTTCTGGTGGACAATGAGCGGGAGGACAAAGCCGGTTCCATGTTCCCGGAAGAAGTGGAGATTGTCTTAAAAGGAAAACCACTGCCGTATGTGAGCCGCGGCGGCTTAAAGTTAGAGAAAGCAATGAAAAACTTTGACCTTACCCTGGATGGAAAGGTCTGCATGGATGTCGGAGCATCCACCGGCGGCTTTACCGACTGTATGCTGCAGAACGGCGCCGTCAAGGTATATTCCGTGGATGTCGGCCACGGCCAGCTCGACTGGAAGCTGCGGAACGATCCGCGCGTTGTCTGTATGGAGCGCACGAACATCCGTTACGTCGTGCCGGAGGATATCGAGGAGAGACCGTCCTTCGTATCGATCGACGTATCGTTTATCTCCCTGACCAAGGTGCTGCTTCCGGTCCGGAATCTGATGGAAGAGAACGGCGAAATTGCAGCTCTGATCAAGCCGCAGTTTGAGGCAGGACGCGAAAAAGTCGGCAAAAAAGGTGTTGTCCGTGATCCGGCTGTACACAAAGAAGTCATTGAGATGGTCATTTCCTATGCGAAAAGCATTTCCTTCGGCGTGCGCCATCTGGAATTTTCTCCGATCAAAGGACCGGAGGGAAATATCGAGTATCTCGTTCACCTTGTCCGGCTGCCGGACGGCGTGACAGAGGAAGAGACCAATGTCGATGTAGACGCCGTTGTAAAGAGCGCACACGATACACTGGATAAATAAAAGGGTTAAGGAGCATGATATGGAGCGATTTTACCTGATCACAAACAGAGCAAAAGACCCGGACCTTACCGTGACAGACCAGATCAGGCAATATCTGGAGGAGCGCGGAAAAACGTGTCTTCTCTGCGATAACAGCGAAAAAGGGGAAAAATACCATTATACGGATCCGGCGAAGGTTCCATCAGATATCGACGGCATTCTGGTGCTCGGTGGTGACGGCACGCTTCTGCAGGCAGCAGGCGACGTGGTGGATTTACAGATTCCACTGCTCGGCATCAATCTGGGAACGCTCGGCTATCTTGCGGAAATCGACCGTGACACGCTTTATCCGGCGCTGGATCATCTGATGGCGGATGAGTATACGATTGAGCACCGCATGATGCTCTGCGGATCGATTTACCGGGACGGAAAGCTGATTGCGGAGGACACGGCACTCAACGACATTACGATCACCCGTGAGGGAAACCTGCGTGTCGTCCGGTTCGACAATTACGTTAACGGGGAGTTTTTAAATTCCTACAGCGCCGATGGCATCATCATCGCAACGCCGACCGGTTCGACCGGCTACAGCCTCTCCGCGGGCGGCCCGATCATCTCACCGTCAGCCAGCCTGATGCTGATGACACCGCTTGCCCCGCACACCCTGAATACGAGAAGCATTGTCTTTCCGGCAGAGGATGTGATCGAGGTGGAGCTCGGGCCTTCGAGAGACGGCGGCATTGAACAGGGCATGGCCTATTTTGACGGCGACACCCGCGTTCCGATGAAAACCGGCGACCGGATCGTGATCAAAAAGGCCAGACGGGATACTCTGATTGTGAAGATCAGCAACATCAGTTTTCTGGAGACATTAAGAAAGAAAATGGCAAACATTTAAGATATAGTTACTGGGGAAGGATATTGAAATGAAAATCGCGAGACATGCACAGATTATCAAATTAATTAACCAATATGACATTGAAACACAGGAGGAGCTGGCAAAGAAGCTGGAGGAGAGCGGCTTTGCCGTAACGCAGGCGACGATTTCGAGGGATATCCGCCAGCTGAAGCTCACAAAAGTACCAAAAGAGAACGGCGGAAGCCGCTATGCGGTTCTGCAGAACGCACCGTCCGAGGTTGGGAGCCGCTATGCGCGCGTGTTAAAAGACGCGTATATTTCCGTTGATCTTGCCAAGAATATTCTGGTCATCAAAACCGTGTCTGGAATGGCGATGGCGGCGGCAGCGGCTTTCGATGAGATGAACTGGAATGAAATTGTCGGCTGCATCGGCGGAGACGATACGATTCTCTGCGTGGCAAGAGACGATGATGCGGCGCTTGTGGCGGCAGAACGACTGAAAAAAATGGTGGACGGCATGGAGGAGACGGGCGAAGAGTTCTAAAGAACGCACGTCTCTGCAAAAAGAGACAAAAAGATGACAGCAGGTGTGACACCGGAGGAAAAGAATGCTCACAAACTTACACGTAAAAAATCTGGCCCTGATCGACGAAGCGGAAGTGGAGTTCGGTCCGGGCCTGAATATACTGACCGGAGAAACCGGAGCCGGAAAATCCATCCTGATCGGTTCGATCAACGCGGCGCTTGGAAAGAAGATATCCCGCGAGATGATCCGGACGGGAGAGACAAGCGCGCTGGTGGAACTGGTCTTTGAAACCGAAAATCCGCATGTGCTGGAGCTGTTAAAAGAGATGGATCTCGAGGCGGAGGAGGGACAGGTGATTATTTCCAGAAAGATCACCGGATCCCGCAGCGTCTGCCGCATCAACGGCGAGGCATGCAATATCTCGCAGGTAAAAGTCCTTGCGTCCCTGCTACTCGACATCCACGGCCAGCATGAGCACCAGTCGCTGCTCTATCCGGACCGGCAGATCGCGATTCTTGACGCGTTTGCGGGAACCGAGGCGGCCACGGCAAAAGGAGAGGTCCGGGCGCTGTACCAGGAGTGGAAGAATGTCCGAAAGGAGCTCTCGGCGTACGAACTCGACGAGGAGGCAAGAAAGCGGGAGGCAGCATTTCTTACGTTTGAAATCAACGAGATTGATCAGGCAGAGCTAAAAGAGGGCGAGGACGAAGCGTTGGAAACTGCGTACCGGAAAATGGGCCATGCGAAAAAGATCGCGGAATCTCTGCAGACGGTATATGCGATCACCGGCTACGGTGCAGAGAACAGCGCCGGGGAGCAGGTCGGCCGCGCAATCCGGGAGCTGCAGCAGGCCGCGGTGTACGACGATGCACTTTCCGGTCCGTCGCAGACCCTTTCCGATATTGACGGACTGCTGAATGATTTCAACCGCGAAATTTCCGCATATCTTTCCGAACTGACCTTTTCCGAAGAAGAGTATTACGAGACGGAAAAGCGGCTCGATGAGATCAACCGCCTGAAAGCAAAGTATGGAAAGACGATGGAAGAGATCACCGCATATCGCGAAGAACAGCAGAAAAAACTGGAAAAACTGGAAAACTTTGAGAGCTGCCGTGCCGCACTGCAGGAGCAGTTACAGAAAACGGAGCAGAAACTGGATGCGGCCGCACATAATCTGTCCAAAATCCGCAGAAACTATGCAAAACGGCTCGAAACACAGATTATCGAAGGTCTGCGCGACCTGAATTTCCTGCATGTCGCATTTGAAATTTCATTTGAAAAGACAAAAAGCTACACCGAAAACGGAACCGATGCTGTGGAGTTCTTAATCTCCACAAACCCGGGCGAAGCGATCCGTCCGCTGGCGAAAGTTGTTTCCGGCGGTGAACTGTCGCGAATCATGCTTGCAATCAAGACGATTCTTGCCGACCGCGACGAGACAGAAACCCTGATTTTCGATGAAATCGACACCGGAATCAGCGGAAGGACGGCGCAGAAAGTTTCCGAAAAAATGGCACAGATCGGGCAGCGCCATCAGGTCATCTGCATCACCCATCTGCCGCAGATCGCAGCGATGGCAGATTCTCATTTTGAAATCGAAAAAAACGTCGAAGAAAACGAGACCGTCACATCGATCCATCCATTATCCGAGGAAGATTCTGTCAGAGAACTGGCAAGAATGCTCGGCGGCGCGAAAATTACGGATTCTGTTCTGGCAAATGCCAGCGAGATGAAGGAATTGGCACAGGTACAAAAATCTGCAAGACTCAAATAAAGAGAAGTCCGCATACTAAGAGGGAAATCACGAAACAAAGCGTGGTTTCCCTCTTTTTCGCGGGCGGCGAGTCAAAGTCCGTGCCTGCACGAGAACTTGACGACCGCCGCGAAAACAAAAGAAATGCCGCAGTTCTGCCCTGCGGCGGAAAGGATGGGAATGCAAATGACGAGAAAACAAAAATACCGAAGAGTCCTGCTTGCGCTGGCGGCGCTGTTTCTGATCCTCGCTGTTCTTCTTGGCTACGATGCCATGCGCGAATCCCTGCCGGATACGATGTATGTGGATGAGAACAGCGAAAGCCCGTTTCAGCCGCTCACGAAACATCCGCTTCTGACGATTTCGGAAGATACGAAGGAAGCAGAAAAAACCGAATTCGGAGAAACGGGAGAAACGGTTGTAGAATGTTCCGCCGCCGGGATCCCGCTGAAAAAGATCCGTGTGATCCAGGAAGAACGGCCGAAAGTTGCCGTCTGCGGCGCGCCGGTCGGTATCTATATGGAGACCGACGGTGTGATGGTGATCCGTACAGCCGAAATCCGTTCGTCCGACGGAACCGTCAGCCGTCCGTCAGAAAATATTCTGCGGGAAGGCGACTATATCACAAAAGTAAACGGACAGAGCATCCGCAGCAAGCAGGAGCTGATTGATGCAGTAAAAGTATCAAACGGTTCCCCGGTGTGTCTTTCCCTGCTTCGGGACGGGGAAACGATCGAGGTGCAGGTGACACCGCAGAAAAGCCAGGACGGCACCTGCCGCCTCGGGGCCTGGGTCCGCGACAATATGCAGGGAATCGGAACACTGACTTTCGTGGAACCGGATGGAACCTTTGCAGCGCTCGGCCATGGAATCAGTGATGTCGATACCGGAAAAATGCTCCAATTGAACGGCGGAGAATTGTATCTGACACAGATTCTGTCTGTGATCCCGGGAAAAGAGGGTGTACCGGGTGAACTGCAGGGTGTGATCCATTACGAAGAAAAGAACCGTATCGGATCAGTGGCGGAGAATACCATCTACGGTATCCACGGCGTTCTGGACAGGGAAAAAAGCAGTGCACTGCCGCTTACCGTGACGGAAATTGCCTATCGGCAGGAGATCGAGACGGGCCCGGCCACCGTGCGGATGTGCGTGGACAATACGGTAGAAGAGTATGAGGCGGAGATTACGGAAATCGATCTTGGAAGCGAGAATACGAACAAAAATTTTGTGCTCGAAATTACCGATCAACGGCTGCTACAGAAAACCGGCGGCATCGTACAGGGAAATTCCGGCTCGCCGGTGCTCCAGAACGGAAGGCTGATCGGCGCCATTACCCATGTTTTCGTAAACCATCCAGAAAAAGGCTACGGTGTCTTTGCGGAAAACATGCTTGCACGGAACTGAAAAAATATGCGTTAATTTGGTTGAAATTGTTACAAACTTCCGAATTTTTACGGAAAATGTCGATCGAATTTTCAAAAATTTACGGGAAATATATTGAAAATGCGAAAAAATAAAATTATAATGTCTGTGTGATTGGAAAAAGTTCAGAAGAAAACGGATGCAGTGAAATTCCGGAAAGACTATGAGTTTTTGCAAAGGAGAGCTTTATGGAAAAGATCAACATTGCCATCGCGGATGATAACGAACGCATGCAGGAAATGCTTGGGAACGTCATAAAACAGGATGACACGCTTGAACTGATCGGGCAGACCGGAAACGGAAATGATATCTACAGTATCATCCGCGACAAAGAACCGGACGTCGTACTGCTTGACATTTTCATGCCGAAAATGGATGGTCTGACTGTAATGGAGAAAGTCAATGAGGATAAAAATCTGAAAAAAAGACCTGCCTTTATCGTTGTCTCCGCCGTAGGAGAGGAGAGGATCACCGAAGATGCGTTCCGGCTCGGTGCTTACTATTACGTCTTAAAACCGTTCGACAACGAAACTCTTCTGAACCGGATCAAAGCAACAAAAGGAATGACAGCAGTAAGAAGATACCATCCAAGAAATTTTACAAACCCTGGAAAAGAGCCGATCTGTCCGCCGGAAAACAGTCTGGAAATCGATGTGACAAATATGATCCACGAGATCGGCGTTCCTGCCCATATCAAAGGATACCAGTACCTGCGCGATGCGATTCTGCTTTCCGTAGAGGACACGGAAATGCTCAATTCCATTACCAAGATTCTCTATCCGACCATCGCGAAACGCCACCAGACAACGTCAAGTCGTGTCGAGCGTGCCATCCGCCATGCGATTGAAGTGGCCTGGAGCCGCGGCAAAATGGACACAATCGACGAGCTGTTCGGCTATACCGTGAACAACCGCAAGGGTAAACCGACAAATTCTGAATTTATTGCATTAATTGCAGATAAAATACGTCTTGAACTGAAAAATCAGTAAAAAGTAACAAAAAAATCCGAACAAACGGAGAAATTACAGAAGTTTAGACTTTTTTTTCTGGACAAAGTACGGTATAATACAGACAGGACGTTGATTATCCTTTCGCGTTTCATAGGATCGTGACAAAAAGGAAGGAATTACAGAAAAACAAAGATGCGATAATCAGCATGAAATTACAGGAGGATTCTTTTCATGAAAAATATTTTGTTCGTGGCTTCAGAGTGTGTACCGTTCATCAAAACAGGCGGTCTGGCGGATGTAGTAGGTTCTCTGCCGAAATACTTCCCGAAAGAGTATTTTGATGTGCGCGTGGTGATTCCAAAATACGCAGGAATCAAAGAACAGTTTAGAAATCAGATGCAGTATGTGACAAACTTCTACATGGATCTGAACTGGAGACAGCAGTATGTCGGCATTTTCGAGATGGAATATGAAGGCATTAAATTCTACTTTATCGACAACGAGGAGCATTTCGGAGGAAGCACTCCATATGCGGGCATGCCGTGGGATCTGGAAAAATTTGCTTACTTCAGCAAAGCAGCGCTTTCCATTTTACCGACCATCGGCTTCCGCCCGGACCTCATCCACTGCCACGACTGGCAGACCGGTCTCGTTCCGGTTTACCTGCACGAGCGTTTCCAGGCAGATGAATTCTATCGGGGAATCAAAACCGTCATGACGATCCACAACCTGAAATTCCAGGGCATCTGGGACCGCAAGACGATTCAGAGCATTACCGGCCTTTCCGACTACTACTTCACACCGGATAAGCTGGAGTTCAAACACGATGCCAGCTACTTGAAGGGCGGTCTGGTTTACGCAGATGCGATCACCACCGTCAGCAATACATACGCGCAGGAGATTCAGACCCCGTTCTATGGCGAAGGACTCGACGGTCTGATGTGTGCAAGAGCAAACGATCTGCGCGGTATTGTAAACGGACTCGACTACAATGAGTGGAACCCGGAGACAGACGCTCAGATTGCAAAGAATTTCAATGTAAAGAACTTCCGTAAAGAGAAAGTGAAAAATAAACTGGCACTGCAGGAGGAGTTAGGACTCGAGGTCAATCCGAAGACGATGATGATCGGTATCGTATCCCGTCTGACCGATCAGAAGGGCTTCGACCTCATCAGCTATATGATGGATGAGATGTGCCAGGATGCCGTACAGTTTGTGATCCTTGGAACCGGCGAGGAGCGCTACGAGAACATGTTCCGCCACTTCGCATGGAAATATGACAAGAAGGTTTCGGCAAACATCTACTATTCCGATGCAATGTCGCACAAGATCTATGCATCCTGCGATGCCTTCTTGATGCCGTCCCTGTTTGAGCCATGCGGACTCTCCCAGCTCATGAGCCTCCGCTACGGAACCCTTCCGATCGTCCGCGAGACCGGCGGCCTCAAAGACACCGTAGAGCCGTACAATGAGTACGAGGGAACAGGAACTGGATTCAGCTTCACAAACTACAATGCGCATGAGATGATGGGTACCGTGCGGTACGCAGAGCGCATCTATTACGACAAAAAACGCGAGTGGAACAAGATGATCGACCGCGCAATGGTACAGGATTTCTCCTGGGCGAATTCCGCAAAACAGTACGAGGAAATGTACAACTGGCTGATCGGATAAGCTGGTCTGCATTCTGAAAAATAAGAAAAAAATCCCGAAATGGCAGAAGAGGAAAGAAAAGCCGTTTCGGGATTTTTTTGCAGTATTTTTGGGTTGCAGCAGGAGAGTGGAATATGCTACACTTGTGCATAAGGATATATTCGAAGCAGCTCCGGTGCAGAGGATTTGGGAGCTGAAAAAAGACACAAGAAAAACAGTTGACAACAAAGCAGATTTGTAATAGTATGGATACAGAAACGAACGGACGTTCGTATAGTAAGGAGAATATTCAGTATGGGAAATAATAACGAAGATAAACTGCGTGCACTCGATGCCGCACTTGGACAGATTGAAAAACAGTACGGAAAAGGAGCTGTCATGAAGCTCGGAGATTCCGCAGCAAACATGAACGTGGAAACCATCCCGACCGGCTCTTTAAGCCTGGATATCGCACTCGGTCTTGGCGGTGTGCCGAAGGGAAGAATTATTGAGGTATATGGACCGGAGTCTTCCGGTAAAACAACCGTAGCGCTCCACATGGTAGCCGAAGTACAGAAACGCGGCGGAATCGCCGGCTTCATCGATGCAGAGCATGCGCTCGATCCGGCCTATGCCAAAAACATCGGTGTTGATATTGAAAACCTTTATATCTCACAGCCGGACAACGGCGAGCAGGCACTTGAGATCACCGAGACGATGGTTCGTTCCGGTGCGGTAGACATCATCATCGTGGACTCTGTTGCAGCCCTCGTTCCAAAAGCCGAGATCGACGGCGACATGGGAGATTCCCACGTCGGACTGCAGGCGCGTCTGATGTCTCAGGCACTCCGGAAACTGACTGCAGCGATCAGCAAATCCAATTGTATTGTTATCTTTATCAACCAGCTGCGTGAAAAAGTCGGTGTCATGTTCGGAAATCCGGAGACCACAACCGGCGGCCGTGCACTGAAATTCTATTCTTCCATCCGTCTCGATGTCAGAAGAATTGAAGCCTTAAAGCAGGGCGGAGAGATGGTCGGAAACCGTACCAGAATCAAAGTCGTGAAAAACAAAGTAGCTCCGCCGTTCCGCGAGGCAGAATTTGATATCATGTTCGGAAAAGGAATCTCCAAAGAAGGAGACGTTCTGGATCTGGCAGCTTCCGTCGGCATCGTACAGAAGAGCGGCGCATGGTTCGCATACGGCGGCGACAAGATCGGCCAGGGACGCGAAAATGCGAAAGCATACCTGCGCGAGCATCCGGAAATCATGGATGAGATCGAGCACAAAGTGCGCGTGGCTTACGGCCTGATCAAGGAAGAAGCGCCGGAAGGCACAGAGGAAACAGCAGCAGTTCCGGAAACCGAAGGAGACGACGAATAAATGTTTGTGACAGAGATTCGTCCTCTGAATAAAAAGAAATCACGGATCCTCTTCGATGACGGAGAGGATCTGGTTCTTTATAACGGGGAAATCCGCGCTTCCCGCATCAAAGAGCAGGAGGAGCTTCCCGATGAGGTTTACGAAAAGCTGGCAGGGGAAGTGCTGACTAAAAGGGCCAAACACCGCGCGATGTATCTGCTGCTCGGACAGATGCGGACGAAAAAAGAGCTGGAAGATAAGTTACGAAAAGACGGCTATCCCGAGAGAGCCATTGAAGAGGCTGTCTCGTACGTGGAGAGCTTTCACTATATCGACGACCGCGCATACGTGGAGCAGTATCTTGCGGGCAGCGGTGCGAAAAAAGGGAAAAAGGCAGTCCTCTATGCGCTGGCACAGAAAGGCGTGGACCGGGAACTGGTGGAATCCGTCCTGGAAGAGCAGGAGGATGCCCGCGATGAGTATGAACTTGCAAAAAGTGCCGCCTTCGCAAAGCTCGGCACGCCGCACCGGCTGGATGAAAAAGAGTACCGCCGTGCTGCCGGTTTTCTGACGCGGAAGGGATTCGGCAGTTCCGAAATCCGTCGGGCACTGGAAGAATACCAAGATTCCGCTGACGAAGAATCCTGAATATTCCCGGCGATTCCGCCACATGCCGCGAAATTATGTGCAATAAATTACATGAATATTTTTAAAACATTGACAAATTTGTGAAAACAGTATAAAATTGTAGTGTTGTAAATGTGCAATGAAAACTAAATAAGGAGGTGCTCCGGTAATGAGTACAGGTATTACAATTCTGCTGGTATTCATTGCTGTAGTAGTCACGCTGCTTATTGCGGTTCCTGTTACCAGGAAAATTGCTGTGGACAATAAAATCAAGCAGGATGCTGAAAAAATTGGCACAGCGGAAGAAAAGGCGAGAAACATCATAGATGAAGCACTGAAAACTGCCGAAACTAAGAAACGGGAAGCCCTGCTGGAGGCGAAGGAGGAGTCTCTTCGTACCAAAAATGAAGTAGAAAAAGAGACCCGAGAGCGCAGAGCGGAACTGCAGAAATATGAAAAGCGCGTTTTATCGAAAGAAGAATCTGTAGATAAGAAAGCGGACGTATTGGAGCGTCGTGAAAACGAAATTGCAGCAAAAGAGGCAAGCGTCAGAAAGAAAGAAAAGGAAGTAGACGGTCTACACGAAAAAGGAGTACAGGAACTGGAAAGAATTTCCGGTTTTACCTCCGAGGAAGCAAAAGAGTATCTGTTAAAATCTGTGGAAGACGAAGTAAAAATCGACACAGCAAAGCTCTACAAAGAGCTGGAGAGCAGAGCAAAAGAGGAAGCAGGCCGTAAGGCAAAAGAGTATGTGGTAACAGCTATTCAGAAATGTGCTGTCGATCACGTATCCGAGAGTACCATCTCCGTGGTACAGCTTCCGAGCGATGAAATGAAAGGCCGCATCATCGGCCGTGAAGGACGAAACATCCGTACACTCGAAACCATGACAGGCGTTGACCTGATCATCGACGATACACCGGAAGCAGTCGTTCTTTCCTCGTTCGATCCGATCCGCCGTGAGGTGGCAAGAATTGCTCTGGAAAAACTGATCGTAGACGGAAGAATCCATCCGGCCCGCATCGAAGAGATGGTAGAAAAGGCCCGCAAAGAAGTAGAACAGAATATTCGTGAGGAAGGCGAGGCAGCCGCATTGGAAGTCGGTGTACACGGACTTCATCCGGAGCTGATCCGTCTCCTTGGAAGAATGAAATTCCGTTCCAGCTACGGACAGAATGCATTAAAGCATTCGATCGAGGTAGCACAGCTTTCCGGTCTCCTCGCAGGAGAGGTAGGATGCGATGTCCGCATGGCAAAACGTGCCGGGCTGCTTCATGATATCGGTAAATCCATCGACCATGAGGTAGAAGGATCTCACATTCAGATCGGTGCAGATCTCTGCAAAAAGTACAAAGAATCTCAGATTGTGATCAACACAGTAGAATCACATCACGGGGATGTAGAGCCCCAGTCTCTGATTGCATGTATCGTTCAGGCAGCGGATGCAATTTCCGCAGCAAGACCGGGTGCAAGAAGAGAAACACTCGAAACATATACCAACAGATTAAAACAGTTGGAAGACATCACGAATTCGTTCAAGGGTGTCGAAAAATCTTTTGCTATTCAGGCTGGTAGAGAAGTCCGCATCATGGTTGTTCCTGAGCAGGTATCCGATTCTGAAATGGTACTGCTCGCAAGGGATATCTCGAAACAGATCGAAGCTGAACTGGAATACCCGGGACAGATCAAGGTCAATGTTATCCGCGAGAGCCGTGTAACGGATTATGCGAAATAAAAGACTTTCTACAAAACAATTTAATAACGAAATCAAAAAGAGGCTGTGGACATGAGCAATCATGTTCCACAGCCTTTTCAGTGTGTATAAGAACAGTAAGTTTCAAAAGAATTTATACGTGCCGTATCCGGTTCGAGCGCATTTTCTGAGGTGTAGAGCCATACAGCTTTTTGAAGGTCCGCATAAAAATTTTGTAATTCGACAGCCCGTTTTTCTCCATCAGTACCGTGATCGTTTCGTCGGAATTCTGTAAATCTTCGTACAGGTGCATCGTGCGCACATCGTTCAGATATTCGAGAAAGGTCTGTCCGGTATACTTTTTAAAGAGCCGGCAGAAATACTCCTTCGAGAGTGCCAGGGAATCTGCGGCTGTTTCGAGGCTTAACGGTTCCGGGTAATGCACTTTCACCCAGTTCATAACGTGTGTCACGCGCTGCAGATCGCGCTGTGAACCCGTGAGGGATGCCGAAGGGATCTGGTGGGAATACGACCGGCAGAGATGGTACAGAAATTCGTACAGTCGTGAGGTAAAGAGAAGCTGGTATGAATCGGAAGGATTCTGCCGGATCTCGTTCATCTCCGAGAGCAGTGCGGGGAGCGGAGCCGGCTGTTCCGAGCAGGGAATGATCGTGTCGAAACGCATCGTATCAAAGTCCGGCAGATATTGGCGCATCTGGCTTGCGGAAATCTGCAGCAGAAGATATGTACAGGTGTTGGAGCGCGTCATATGGAGGTCGCCGGAGTTGATGATAATCAGATCACCCTCGTTTAACTGATACTCCGTTGCCTGGACAATCGCGGAAAACTGTCCCCTGATCAGATAGAGAATTTCCACATATTCATGCCAGTGCGCGGGAAAAACAAAAGTGAGTGCATCCAACTGTTCAAAACGGACATGCAGCAGATCGGTTTCGTGGATTGTTTCGTAAAAGCAGGATTCCATAAGTACCTCCAGGATGTGATAGAAATATACGTCAATTATAATCAAAAAAGATAAGAATATTGTACCAGAAATTGGGCGAAATATCAATATCAACCAGAGAAAGGACAAGAAAGGAACTAGAAGTTACACGAAAAAGGGAAGATAATGGAGACATTAGCACGAAACAAAGTTTGGGAGGAACAAAGACATGAAAGCAAAGGTAAGAACCTTTAACGGAACTACATCTCCGGAAGTAACCCAGCGTGAAACAGATCACCGCAAACTTGCCCGCGAGGCAGCAGCAGAGGGATTCGTTCTTCTGGAAAACAAAGATCATTTCCTGCCGCTGGCAAAGGGCAGCAAGGTAGGTCTTTACGGAGCAGGTGCGATCCGCACCATCAAAGGAGGCACCGGTTCCGGCGATGTCAATGAGCGTGACAGCGTTAATATTTTCCAGGGCATGAAAAATGCAGGCTACGACGTAACAAGCAGTGAATGGCTGGAGGATTACGATAAACTCTACGTACAGGCAAGACTGGACTGGAAAAATGAGATTTTCACAAAATTGAACGGAGACGACACAAAATTCTTTGATGCTTACTCTGCAACCCCGTTCTTTATGCCATCCGGAAACCCAATCGATGAAGAGAAAGCAGCAGCCGACGGTGCAGACACCGCATTCTTCGTTCTGGCACGTATCGCAGGAGAGAACAAAGACCGTTTTGATACGGAGGGTGACTACTTCATCTCCAAAGAAGAGAAAGCTATTCTGGCACAGGTTTCCAGATGCTATAAAAACGTTGTTCTTGTTATCAACACCGGCGGCCTGATGGATCTGGCATTCGTAGAAGAATTTGACAATATCCGCTCTATTTTACAGTACGTACAGGCAGGCCAGGAAGGCGGAAATGCATTTGCTGATGTTGTAAGCGGCGATGTAACCCCATCCGGAAAAATGACAGATACCTGGGCAAAAGATTACTATGATTATCCGGGTGCAGAGGTTTACAGCTACAAGAGCGGCGACCTCATGAAAGAAAAATACGAAGAGGGTATCTTCGTTGGATACCGTTACTTCGATACCTTTGAAGTACCAGTCCGTTACTCCTTCGGTTACGGTATGTCCTACACCGATTTCGAGATCAGAACCGATGACATCAAAGTAAGCGGCCGCGGTATGATGAATCCGAAAGTAAGCGTGACTGTTACCGTTACCAACACCGGCGATACTTATGCAGGAAAAGAAGTTGTACAGATCTACGCTTCCTGCCCGCAGGGCAGACTGGTGAAAGAGTTCCGCCGTCTGGCAGGCTTTGGAAAAACAAAACTGCTGGCTCCGAAGGAATCCCAGACCATGACCATCACCTTCCCGCTGTATCAGCTGACTTCCTATGAGGAGGAAAGCGCATCCTGGATTCTGGAGCCTGGCATGTATGGTATCTGGATTGGAAATGATCTGAATACATCTGTTCTCTCCGGCGCGCTGGAGCTGGACGAGAAAGCAGTCATGACAGCGTGTGAAAATATCTGCCCGCTGAAAGAGAAATTGAATGAGATTGTTCCTGATGCAGAAAAAGTTCAGGCAAGAGAGGCTGCATGGCAGAAGGAAGTAAAAGAAAAGAGAATGAGCGTGATCGAGCTCAAGGCATCTGAGATCCCAACTGAGAAAGTAGATTACCAGCCGGTACCGGAAGAGCTTCCTGGAAAAGCAGGAAAGATTGTGGAATCCCTTTCTGTGGATCAGCTGGCACTCCTTGCAACCGGTGATCCGGGAAGAGCACAGGGCAACGCGCTTGGCTCCGCAGGAATTTCTGTTCCGGGAGCAGCAGCGGAGACATCCCCGTGTGCTTCGGAGGAGCCGTGGAATGTAACCACCATTGCTCTGGTGGACGGACCTGCAGGTCTTCGTCTGAAGAGAGAATACCAGGTAGACAACGGAGAGATCGTAGCGAGCGATTTCCTGGCGGCACTGGAAGGCGGATTCTTCAGCAAACCGCAGGAAAAACGCGGAACAACCTATTATCAGTTCTGTACCGCAATTCCGGTTGGAACACTTCTGGCACAGAGCTGGGATGTAGAACTGATCAAGAGAGTCGGCGAGATGATCGGCCATGAGATGGAGCTGTTCAACGTAACACTGTGGCTGGCACCTGGCATGAACATCCACAGAAATCCGCTCTGCGGAAGAAACTTTGAATATTATTCCGAGGATCCGCTGCTTGCTGGTATGATGGCGGCTGCTATGACGCTCGGTGTACAGAAGGTACCGGGCTGCGGAACCACGATCAAACACTTCGCATGCAACAATCAGGAGGATAACCGTATGGGCTCCGATTCCATCCTGTCCGAGCGTGCCCTGCGTGAGATCTATCTGAAAGGCTTTGAAATCGCAGTCAAAGATGCACAGCCGATGTCCATTATGACATCTTACAACCTGATCAATGGTGTACACGCTGCAAACTGCTACGATACCTGCACGAAAGCAGCGAGAGATGAGTGGGGATTTGCAGGAGCCATCATGACCGACTGGACAACCACCAACGTACAGATCCAGGGCGAGTGTACGGCAGCGGGCTGCATGAGAGCCGGAAATGACATGGTAATGCCGGGTCTGCCGGAGGATCACGAGAACATCAAAAAAGAACTTGCAGATGGAACTCTGACGATGGCAGAATTGAAACGCTGCATCTATAACACGGTAAATATCGTACTGCAGTCCAATATGTACGAGGGCGCAGTCAGCTACCTTGATCAGTTCGATGATCTGGATACCTATCTTGTCGTGAAATAAAAGAAGTGAAAAATATCTTATGGGGATATACAAAAAGCAGGGTTTGAAATGAACGGACATTTCGGTGCGTGAGACATTGGGGGACCCTGAAAAGAGGAAAGAAGTGCCATTCGCAGATGGGGGTCTGCGGAGCAGGCACTTCTTTTACGTATATTGTCTATGAACCGTGAATACATTGACAGTAAGGCAGAAAATAAGGAGGCGCAAAAAGCAAATGAGAGAACGGGATGAGAATGCATATATTCGTTTTTTTGCCCTCTGGTTTGCGGCCGGTATGACCCTCGGTGTACTGCTGCTGCTTGCGGCATCCCACACGGGAATGAAGGAGGGAAATAGCGTCCGCCTATTTCAGGCGGAGGCGTTTTTTGGAAGAAAAATTTCCGCAAAGGCCTGCTTTTCCTATCTTCTAAAGGTACGGTTAGCACCGGCATTTGCGGGACTTCTCTTTGGATTGACGGCAATCGGTGCGTATTTTGCCACTGCTGCCGTTTGGGCATATGGTTTTCTGTGTGGCGTCTTTCTCTCGGCTGCCTATCTGCAGAACGGAATGGCAGGTCTTTTATTCTTTTTTTTGGCTCTTTTTCCGCAGATTTTCCTCTACCTTGCCGCGTTATTTCTGATGGCTGCTGCGTGTAGCCGGATGGCAGAGACGAATCACCTTGCCGGCGGCATACAGAAAAAGGAATATTTTTGCTTCGGCGTGCGCTACTTCTTTGCACTGATCCTGCTTCTGTGGGGTATTCTGCTTGAGAGTTATGTCAATCCGTGGTTTCTTGCGAAAATCCTGTAAAAACGGTCTGAAAAGGGAATTGCATTTTTGAAAAAACGTGTATATAATTAAAAGCATTGTTACCCTTTATCGGGCAGTGAGAGGGAGAAAAAAGCAAAAAGGAAAAAAGCTATGCAGGAAACGATACAGTCATTTACGGACTATCTACAGACGGAAAAGAAAGCGTCAAAAAATACAGAAGTCTCCTATCAGCGCGATCTTCGAAAGCTGGCAGTTTTTTTGAAGGAGCACGGAATAGAAAAACCGGAGCAGATGAATGCAACGGTTTTAAATTCTTATTTATTATATCTGGAGCGGGAACACTTCTCCCCGGCAACGATCTCGCGCAGCATTGCGGCGATTCATATGTTTTGCCAATATGCATGTCAGGAGGGAAAAATGGTATCTGACCCGTCGAAAGCACTGCAGCCACCGAGGGTTGAGCGGAAAATGCCGGAGATCCTTTCCATCGCAGAGGTCGATCTGCTGCTTCGCCAGCCCAAAACCGACACGCCAAAGGGGATCCGCGACAAAGCAATGCTGGAAATGCTGTATGCGACCGGTATCCGCGTCAGTGAGCTGATCCATTTGAAGATACAGGATGTCAACCTTATGATGGGCTACATCACCTGCCGCGATGAAAAGGAGCGGATCGTTCCGTTCGGCGGACCGGCGAAAAAGGCGTTGGAGCAGTATCTGGGGAGTGCGCGCGCAGCCCTGATGCATGGACGGGATGATGATGTACTGTTTGTCAACTGTTCCGGAGGTCCGATGAGCCGTCAGGGATTCTGGAAAATCCTGAAATCCTATGCGAAATCCGCAGGCATTACGGCGGATATTACGCCGCATACCCTGCGCCATTCGTTTGCAACCCATCTGCTGCAAAATGGTGCGGATTTAAAGAGCGTCCAAGAGATGATGGGACATGCCGATATTTCGACGACACAGATGTATCTCCATCTTGGCGTCAACAAAATCCGTGATGTTTACCAGAAAGCACACCCGAGAAAGTAGCAGTTTTACCAGAAAAAAAGCAAAGAAACAGCGTGTATGACAAATTTTTAACAAAAAGTTTGGCGTGTACGCTGCTTTTTTTGTTGTCATACATACAAGAAAAGGGATCAGTGGAACTTTTTCTTGTTCACAGAGTACAAAAAATATGATATACTTAGTTTTACGGTGTGTGTAAGGGTAAACGAAAGATTTTTTGTATATATAGTAGAAAAACGGACTTTCACGCACAGCGGTGTCTGCGTAAGCGGACGTATTCATTTAGAATGATAACAGATAAAGAGGTATCCTATGAAACTGATGGTAGTCGAAGACGAAAAAGTAATTCGGAATGGTCTTTTAAAGCATGTGCCCTGGCAGAAACTTGGCGTTTTGGAAGTGCAGGCAGCAGAAAACGGAGAAAAAGCGCTGGAACTGGCGGAAACGTTTCATCCGGACATCGTTCTTTCTGACATCCGGATGCCAGGCATGTCCGGAATAGAGCTTTGCAGAACATTAAGAGAAAAATATCCGGAAATAGAAATTATTTTTTCCACTGGCTATGCAGATAAAGAATATCTGAAAGCAGCGATCGATCTGCATGCGGTTGGATACGTGGAAAAGCCGGTGAATGTGAATCTTCTGGCAGAAAATGTAAAAGAGGCGGTAAAACGCGTCGGAGAGCGCAGAAAAAATGAGCGCGCAAAACTCCGAAATTATCTGCTGGAGCTGGATACCGATGTTTCCATGGAACAGGCAGAGGGTACGTACTTCCGGATTGTCAGAATTCATTTCGACAGGGAAGGCTGTGGAAATGGCTTTCTTCCAATGTTCGAAAAGGAACTGAAAGCGGTCTTTTTACAGCATGATATTTCGATGACAGCAACACTTCTTGATCCGTTTTGCCTGATTCTTCTTCTTGGAAGTGAGGAAGAAAAGCGGTGGAAGAAAATAGAACCCATCCTGCTGTCCGCTTTGAACAAATTCACATCGGACGGCACACTGGGCGGATATTTTGTTTCCAACGGAACAAGAGGAAGCGGAAAAGAAGAAATTCTGCGTTCCTACCACGAAGCAAAAGAGGCAGAGAAAGCGCTTTCCTGGCTTGGATGGGGAAAAAGTGTGTGCTTTGAAGAAGTGCCGCCGGAACTTCCCTGGGAATCGGAGTGGAAACAGGATGGTAAAAAACAGCTGGATGTTTTTTATCATCTGTTAATGGAAAAAGAGAAAAAAGAAGCCTGTCGTTTTCAGAAAAACTTATACGAAGAGCTGGTGCAGCGTCATATGCATATGAGCAGTACGGTTCGCTATATTTACTGCCAGATGCAGGAAATGCTGGAGAAAGCCGCAGAGTATTTTTATCCCGGAAACATGGAAAAACCGTGGGAACAGAACGGAACCGACTTTTTCTGGCAGGCAGAAACCTTTGCGGAGATGCGCGATGAGATGATCCGGCGGATCGAACAGCTTCTGGAGCGGTCTGAGGATGGAAAAGAGAAAAAGAAAACAGAGAATTCCTTTACCATCAGCAAGGTGACGGAATACATACAGGAACACTATGCAGAGACGGATCTGTCGATTGCCAGAATTGCCGATTCGGTTTATCTGACACCAACGTATCTGTCCGCTGTTTTCAAAAAGCAGACCGGGCTCACCATCGGACAGTATCTGCTGGGAATCCGTGTGGAGCGTGCTAAACAGAAAATGAAAGATCCGCAGCTGAAATTCTATCAGATCTCAGAGCAGGTTGGGTATGCGGATGCCAACTATTTTGCAAAAATTTTCAAAAAGATGACAGGCATGACACTAACAGAATATAAGGAGAGTCTGCGGCTGTGATGAGAAATCCAATACAGAAATTATCGATGCAAAAGCGGATGATGCTGTACTTCGCGGTTCCACTGATTCTGGTACAGATTATCCTTTGTTTTCTTTGCTATCCGCAGGTGATTCGCAGATATCGGGAGAAGACAGATTACACGGTAGAACAGTCCATTAATCAGACGATTTCTTTTACCGAAAGTTATCTGCAGAACATGACCTATCTGGCAGACATGGTGGAAAACAGCTGGGTGATTCAGGACACTTTGTCAGCAAAGGATTTTGGCGGAAACCGGCCTTATTTTGACCAGTGGCTTGAATATTATGAACTGAATCGGGAATTTAATTCGTATGAGCTGTCGAACTCGATTTACCGTTTCTGTCTGTATGTGCCGGATGACGTGATATATTCAGGAAATCATTATTTCTTTTTCGAAAACTCCCGTTTAAAAGAACGCAGTGATTATGTCGATTTGCGATATACATTAAATCAGGGAGAAGACTACGTTGCACTGAGTCAGGAACGTTCGGGGATTGATAAACAGGAAACATCACAGATGGTTACATTGTATCACCGGATTGTTTCGAAAGAAGCAAAGGATCAGGAAATTGGTATTTGCAGCATCAGCGTATCCGTGAGCTGTTTTCAGGATATTATGCAAAATGCCAATATCACGTCGAAAGGTCTGGTTTATCTGATGAGTGAAAACGGACGTCTGATTGCCAGTTCCAGCAGTACGATCCTGCAGAAAATGCAGAGGAGCGGAGGAATCTTAAGTTACGGGCCGGAAATTTCGATGGAAAAGAAAAAAGAAGGTCAGATGGAATATTATGCAGTCCGCCGGAACGTAAACGGTGCCGCCTGGCAGATGATTTCCATGATTCCAAAGAGCGAATATGAGGATCAGTACCGGATTCTCTGGCTTTCGGCGATTCTGATGATGGGCGGCATGATTGTTGTCATTGTGATGATATCTTATGTTCTTTCCGGCTATTATGTCGGAAGGCTGAAAAAGCTGAAAAGCGAAATGGCCGGTCTGCAAAATGGAAATTTAAATGCGAATCTGCCGCTCGAAACAGAAGGGGATGAAATCGAAGAAATTTACCATAACTTCAATGGCATGGTACAGGAAGTGCAGCGTCTGATGCAGGAACATTACAAGCTCGGTAAAGAAGTCAAAATGGCGGAAGTGCGGGCCCTGCAGGCACAGATCAATCCCCATTTTCTCTACAATACGCTGGATCTGATTAACTGGATTTCCATGGATTATGGGGCAGAGGAGATTGGCACGCTGACCTGGAACCTGGCGCGCTTTTACCGTTTGAGCCTGAATCACGGAAAGAGCCTGATTACGATCGGGGAAGAAGTGGAACATGTACAGGTTTATGTGAACATTGAGAATTACCATTTTGACAATCAGATTTCACTGAATGTTGATGTCCCGGAGGAATTAAAAGGCTTCGCCTGCCTCAACATCATTTTACAGCCCTTTGTGGAAAATGCGATTGTCCATGGCATTGCGGAATACAGCGAAATCGAAAGCTGCAGCATCGCAATCCGGGCACGGAAAGAGGAAGAGGATATTATCTTTACCATACAGGATGACGGCCCGGGCGTAAATGTGGAACAAATGCAAAAAGAAACGGAACAGGATATCAAGAAAGCCCGGCACGGGTACGGCGTGCGGAATATCAATTTCCGTTTAAAACTCTGCTTCGGAGAAAAATACGGCGTAACATATAAAGAAAGTGAAAAAGGAACGTGCGTAGAAGTAAAAATTCCGGCCATGACTATGGAAGAAGCAGAAGAGAAGATCTGACAGAAAAAAGGAGAGACATTTGTTCTCTCTTTTTTGCACAAAAGGAAAGAAAACCGATACAGAAAACCAGAAAAAACTATACAAGTTCACAAAAAAGCAGGAGAAAAACAAGAATTTTCCTGTACGAGATCACGGAAAACATAAAATATTACTAGAAATCAAAGTTTTGTTGGGTACAAAATAACCAAATTGTCCGGTATAATAAGTTCATCAGTTAAGAACAAGCCCCAAGACAAAGCGATGTGTGGAGGGTCTTGGGAGCACTTAAAGTTATCGCCGGCAAAAAACAGTTAAGTGCAGGAACTATGAAAAAGAAAGGAAGTCAACAAATGGGAAAGCATGTTAAGAGTTTTGTAACAGAAGTAAAGAAAAACAGAGCCCTTTTTGTTATGGCGATGCCTGCATTTCTGCTGGTATTGATTATGCAGTATCTTCCAATGTCCGGATTGGTACTGGCATTTAAGAACTATCGATATGACCTTGGTGTATTCGGAAGTGAGTGGAATGGATTTGCAAACTTCGAGTACCTCTTCTCATCCGGAACCGGATGGTTAATCACGAAAAATACCGTTGTGTATAACCTGTTAAACCTGGTTACCTCACAGCTTCTTGCCGTTTTGATCGCGATTTTTATTTCAGAGATCAACAAAAAAGTGTTCAAAAAAGTAACACAGTCCATTATCTTCTTACCGTACTTTATTTCCTGGGTTATCGTTGGTGTATTCGTTTACAACATCTTCAACTACGAAACCGGTATCCTGAACAGCGTTCTTACTTTCTTCGGAGCTGAAAAAGTAAACATGTACGATGCTTCCAAAGCAGGCATCTGGCCATGGATCATCTGCCTGTTCAACTCATGGAAATGGTGTGGATATAACTCCGTTATCTACATTGCAGCAATTACCGGTGTAGATGCCGAGATTCACGAGGCAGCTTCGATCGACGGAGCAAACATTTTTGAGAGAATCCGTTACATCACCATCCCGTGCATCCTTCCAACCATCATTACCATGCTTCTTCTGCAGGTAGGACGTATCCTTCGTGGTGACTTCGAGATGTTCTATCAGATCGTTGGAAACAACGGACAGCTCTTCAACAAGACAGACGTTATCGATACTTATGTATTCCGTTCCCTGCTTCAGAACTCTAACCTTGGTATGACAGCAGCAGCGTCCTTCTACCAGTCCGCCATCTGCTTTGCAACCATCATGATCGTCAATGCAGTTGTAAAACATGTAGAAGAAGATCTGGCACTGTTCTAAGACAGAGAAAAGGAGGAATTCGTTATGCAAGCTGTTGCAAAATCACAGAAAATCAAGAAAAGTACTTCGACAAAAGTATTTTACGTAATCTGCTATGTATTCGTAGCACTGATGGCTCTTGTATGTCTCCTGCCGTTTGTTATGGTAGTTTCCGGATCATTTTCATCTGAGCAGGCGATTCGGTTCCAGGGCTATGGCATTCTCCCAAGAGACTTTACCACCGCTGCTTACTCACTGATTTTTAAGAGCCCGATGACCGTTGTCCGTGCTTATGGCGTATCTATTTTCATCACCTTAGTCGGAACAGCAATCGGCCTTCTGCTTACCACAATGACCGCTTATGTTATCAGCCGTAAAGATTTCAAGTACAGAAACGCTCTGTCTTTCTTCTTCTACTTTACAACCCTGTTCAACGGCGGTATGGTTTGCTCTTACATTTTCTACATTCAGTACCTGCACTTAAAAGACAGCTATCTGGCCCTGATTTTACCAGGTGTATTCAATGTCTTCTATCTGCTGATTATGAGAACTTTCGTATCTGCAATCCCGACTGCACTGATCGAATCTGCAAAGATCGACGGCGCCGGTGAGTTTAAAACATTCTTCAGTATCATCCTGCCGCTTCTGAAATCCGGAATGGCAACCATCGGTCTGTTCCTTGCCCTTGGCTACTGGAACGACTGGTACAACGCAATGCTGTACATGAACTCAGAAACAAAATACCCGCTGCAGTACATGCTGTACGCCCTGATGCAGAAAACACAGGCGATGTCCCAGATGGCAAGCTCCGCAAACATTCCGTTGCAGGATATGCCGTCCAACTCCCTGAAACTGGCGATGGCAGTCGTAGCAACCGGTCCGATCATTCTGGTATATCCATTTGTACAGAAATATTTTGTTAAAGGTGTTACAATCGGTTCTGTCAAAGGTTGATGGACTGATTTTATAAAGGCAACACAAAAAAGGAGGAAAAAGAAATATGCAGAACAAAAATTTAAGAAAAGCACTTGCTGTTTCCATGGCAATCGCCATGACAGGCGGACTGCTTGCAGGCTGCGGTAACAGTAGCTCCAGCGGATCTTCTAACAGCGGAACCACAAACAGCGGTTCTACCGCATCCGCAGATGGAGAACTCGATACATCTGAGTTTGTAGAACTTTCGATGTATGTCATCAGTGACCGTCCATCCGGACAGGATGAGATCGATGAGAACCTGAACAAACTGTTAAAAGAGAAACTGAACTGCTCCTTAAAGATCAACTGGATCGGCTGGGCAGAGTATGCAAACAAATATCCGCTGCTGTTCTCTTCAGGAGAGGAATTCGATATGGCATACAGCGCAACATGGCTGAACTTTGCATCTCTGGCACAGAAAGGTGCATTCAAGAGCCTGGATGAGCTCTGGCCAACCTACGCTCCGAAGAACTTTGCAGCACAGTCTGAGGAAGCAAAACAGCAGGCTACTGTAAACGGAAGCTACTACTGCGTACCATCTCTTCTGTCTACCTACAATGCATACGGTCCAATGTGGCGTGGCGACCTGGTAGAGGGAACCGACTGGGACGGAAAGATGGAAACTTTTGAAGATATTGAAGAGTACTGCGATCTTGTTAAAGAGACTCATCCGGAGATGGAGTGTATCGATCTTTACTCTACCGCACCGGAAATCTTCTTCATGTACATGGAAAATCAGGGACTGGCTACCTTCAATGGTATCCGTTATCTGTGGTATGATCCGACAGCAGAGAATCCAACCGTTATGACTTCCTATGAGCTGGAGAAAACTCCTGAGTTCCTGGAAATGATGGCAAGATGGAATGAGAAAGGCTTCTATTCCAAATCTGCTCTGTCTGATACCGACAGCACCAAATTCCAGAACGGCAAAGCTGCTCTGAAGATCCACAACATTGATACTTACGTAGGACAGGCAATTCTTCATCCGGAAAATGATATCCATTACGCCAATATGGTAAAAGATGTTGCTCATCTTCCATATACTCAGGACTGCATGGTTATCTCCAACACATCCAAACATCCGGAAAGAGCAATGGCTCTGTGGGATCTGATCACCAACGATCAGGAAGTATATGATGCATTCTATTATGGTATCGAGGGAACTTCCTATGAGCTGAACGATCAGGGACAGTTCAAGATCCTGGATACTGACAAATATGGCACCAACGCAATGTGGTCTGCAAGAAGTGACGCTCTGAACCGTCAGCAGCAGGGAACTCCGGATGATTATCAGACAAATGTAGATGATTTCGAGTCCAAAATTGTTTCCGGACAGGGAAATGAGAAATTTGCAGGTTTCGTACTGGATACTTCTTCCTTTGAGACCCAGCTTGCTGCATGCAACAACGTACAGCAGCAGTACTGGTGGCCACTGGAGCTCGGATATACCGAAGCTGAGTCTGGTTTAGCCGATTATCAGTCCCAGATGGAAGCAGCTGGTATCGAGACTATGAAAGAGGCAGCTCAGAAACAGCTTGACGATTATATTGCAAGCCTGAAATAAGACTTCCATAAAATAAAAATAGTAAAAGACCCGGCGGGAGAAATCCTGTCGGGTCTTTTGTGGTGCCATACATCCGAAAGAAACTGCCGGCGGCAGCTCTGCCGGTGACGGCGAAAGCAAAAGGACAGATAAAATTCTATAAAATGTTGCAAAAATAAAGGGAAACGATTTGAAAACTATACAAAATAACGGAAAAACGTAGGATATTACTAGAAAACGTAGTTTTGTAGCCTACCAATGCAATATGGAATTTTATATAATGACGTTACCAGAAAATTTCGGACAAACAATAGTAAAAGGAAACAGCGATCCGAAAGGAAAGGAAACAAAACATGATAAAAGAACCAATGGTCATTGAAATAGCAAAAAATACGTATGCAATTAACGAGTTTGGCCTGTCTGCGTGCTATTTCCTGATTGGAGAGGAACGGGCGCTTCTGATTGACACCGCGTGCGGACTTTCTGATTTAAAAAGTATTGCAGCAAGTCTGACAGATAAACCATATGATGTTGTCCTGACACATGGGCATCACGATCATATTGGAGGGATTGGTGCATTTTCGGATGTCTATCTTCAGGAAGACGATTTTGAAATGGTGCGGAATGTAGATGTGGAGGTGCGGCGTAATTTTGCAGAAGAGCTTGGAAGAGCAGGCGGCTACGAAGCGTTTTCCTATGATCCGAAAAAAATTCAGCCGTTTGAAAGATTACCAAAGTTTCATGCTTTGCACGAGGGTGACTGCTTTGAACTTGGAAACCGTCGTGTGGAATGTATTGCGGTTGCCGGCCATACACCGGGCGGCATCTGTTTTCTGGACGAAATTACAAAGATTCTGTTTTCGGGAGACGCCTGCAACCAGAACCTTCTTGTGCTCGGATGCAGTGTGAGAAAGACACTGGAGGGCTTATATCATCTGAAAACGTATGAAAACCGTTATGAACGCTCCTACAGCGGTCATATTGGCTTTGGCGGGGAACCGTGCTTTTTCAGTCAGCCGGAGACGATTCTGGATGACTGTATCAGAACAGCGGAACAGATCCTGTCCGGTGAAGTGACGGGAAGAGAAGCGCCGCGCAAAGGCATGCTTTACGCGGAGTATGGAACCGCAAGACTTAGTTATTACCCGGATTGCCTGGAAAAGGCGCCGGAGCAATAAATCTATCTGCAAAAGCAGAGAAAAGGAGAGGTAATTGTATGGCAAAAGTAACATTACATGCAACCATCTTTGGGGAAGATGGCATCAAAACAAGAGACTATGAGACAGCACTGATTCCGGACGCGAAAAATCAGGAAATGCAGGTCATTAACCTGTACCCGGACAAAACGTATCAGAAAATTGAAGGATTTGGAGCAGCACTGACGGAATCTGCAGGCTATGCGCTGTCCCGCATGAGCAAAGAAAATCAGAAGAAAGTAGTAGACGCTTACTATGGAAAAGACGGCATTGGCTATACGATCGGCCGTATTCACATGGACAGCTGCGATTTCTCCGTCGGCAACTACTGCGCAGTTGAAAATCCGGACGATCCGGAATTCAAAGACTTCAATCTGGAACGGGATGCAAAATACGTACAGCCGCTTGTAAAAGCAGTATCCAAAACACTTGGAAAACCAGTTTCGCTTCTGCTTTCTCCGTGGAGCCCGCCGGCCTTCATGAAAGAGACAGGCGTAAGAAACGGCGGCGGACACCTGAAAAAAGAGTGCTACCAGGATTACGCAAATTATATTGCAAAGTACATCACCGAGTACGAAAAACTTGGCATGCCGATTTCCTGGATGACCGTACAGAACGAGCCGCTGGCCGTTCAGACCTGGGATTCCTGCGAGTATACAGCGGCAGAGGAAAAAGAATTCCTTCGTGACTATCTGTATCCAACCTTAAAAGAAAAAGGCCTGGAGTATGTAAAACTGTATATCTGGGATCATAACAAAGAGAGAACGTACGAGAGAACGCGAGATATCGTAGATGAGACGACAAAAGACATGATTGCCGGTGTTGCATATCACTGGTATTCCGGCGATCATTTTGACACCCTTTCCATGGTAAAAGAAGATTACCCGGATCTGATGCTGATGCACAGCGAGGGCTGTGTGGAACTGGCACGCTATGGCGCGGCAGCCGGAAACTCCCTGCGCCATGCCAAACAGTACGCACACGATATCATTGGGGATCTGAACCACGGTATGAACTACTGGATCGACTGGAACCTTGTGCTGGATGAAATCGGCGGACCGAACCACGTAGACAATTTCTGCGGTGCACCGATCATCTGCGACGGAACAACGGATACCATTGAGGTGAAACCAATGTTCCACGCGATTGCACATTTCTCAAAATACATCAAACCAGGTGCTGTCCGCATTGCAAGCTCCGTTTATTCACCGGATCTGGAAATCACTGCGGCAAAGAACCCGGATGGAACGATTGTCCTTGTTGTGATGAATACGTCAGAAGAGGATAAACTGGTCAATCTCCGTATGAACGGAACCACGACCCGTCTGACCTTCTGGGGCAACAGCATTGCGACCGTATTGATTTAACGAAATTAAAGAAGTGGGTTGCAAATATCCTTAAAAAATATCAGAGATAAGCAAAAACCTCCGCTGCAGACCGGTAAAAATCTGCAGCGGAGGTTTTTCTATCATGCGGTGCAAGTTAGCACTCCTCAGCGATATCATAAATCAGGCGCTCTGTCTGATCCCATCCAAGGCATGGATCGGTGATGGATTTTCCATAGACATGGGTTCCACATCCGATTTTCTGGTTGCCTGACTCGAGATAGCTCTCGATCATGACACCTTTTACGAGACCTTCGATGTCTTTATTGCATCGTCTGGTGTGCAGAACGTCTTTGACGATACGGATCTGCTGCTCGTATTTCTTTCCTGAGTTGGAATGGTTGGCATCGATGATGGTAGCCGGGTTTACGAGATGTGTTTCGTTGTATTTCTCCAGCAGAAGCTGGATATCTTCGTAGTGATAGTTCGGTACGGAATTTCCGTGTTTGTTGGTCGCACCGCGGAGAATGGTGTGTGCCAGCGGGTTTCCGCTTGTCTTTACTTCCCAGGTACGGTAAATAAAGGAGTGGGAGCCCTGTGCGGCGATGACGGAGTTAATCATAACGGAAAGGTCACCGCTGGTCGGGTTTTTCATGCCGGCCGGAATGTCGATGCCGGAAACGGTCAGGCGGTGCTCCTGATTTTCTACGGAACGTGCGCCGACAGCAACGTAGGAGAGAATATCGGACAGATAGCTCCAGTTGGATGGATACAGCATCTCGTCTGCAGAAGTCAGATCGGTCTCCTCGACCACGCGCATATGCATTTTACGCATGGCAATCAGTCCGTGCAGCAGGTCCGGTTTTCCTTCCGGATCCGGCTGATGAACGATGCCTTTATAGCCTTCGCCGGTGGTACGCGGTTTGTTGGTGTACACACGCGGGATGATAATCAGCTTGTCGGATACTTTGTCAGCTACTTTTGCCAGACGGTGGTTGTATTCCAGAACGGCGTCTTCGTTATCTGCGGAGCAAGGTCCTACGATAACAAGAAATTTATCGGAATCCCCGGTAAAAACTTTTGCGATTTCTGCGTCGCGCTGTTTTTTGATTTCGGTTGCGCGGGCACTTAAAGGGTACTGCTCCCGGATCTCTGTTGGGGTGGGAAGTTTTCTTACAAATTCAAGGCTCATTTTGTTTCTCCTTTATCTTAGATGCACTTCTTTTTCGTTTGCGGACAGAAAAGGCATGTTACTGCTTTGCATACGAAAGAAGCTGCCGGCAGCAGGTTCTGCAGGTGCGCTCCGTCGCAAACTATCTATAAATTATAATACATAACGCGAAGATTGTCGATGTTTTTTCGGCGAAAATTCTGTTTCTCTTAAAAAAGATAGAAAAAAGGTATCAATGAACAGCAAATCCGTTTGCAGATTCCCGATGCAGGAACAAAAGTGCCATTGTCATAATGGTAAGTTCACTTGCAAGAATACCATAGAGATAGCCACGGATGCCGAAAACCGGGACGAGAAAAAGAATTGCAAGAATACGAATTACATCTCCGGCAAGGTTCTGGAAAAAAACGAGAGAAGTTTTTCCAAGGCCGTTTAAAATGCTTCCAAGTGTTGTTTCCAGATAGAGAAAAGGACTTAAAAATGAAAGGATACGCAGAAAAACGCCGACTTCTTCGTTTTGAAAAAGGAAACGTCCAAGCCACGGACCGAAAAAGAAAAAAGCAAAAACAGCGGAAGTGCCAAGCAACACACAGAAAGAAATTGTATAACGGATCGTGTCTGATATTTGCTCCGGCGTACCGTCGGCCTGCTGTTTTGCTACGCCGGGCAGAAGCATGACGGACACTGCGTGGGTGATGGCAGATGGAAAAAAGATCATCGGAAGTGCCATACCGGTGAGAATGCCATACTGCGAGAGCGCTGCTTTCCGGGAAAGACCGGAGGTGACCAGACAGCCGGGGAGCAGAGCACTTTCAATGCTGTGGAGGACATTCAGAAGAATACGGTTCAGCGTAAGCGGAAGATTCAAAACAGCAAGCTCTCGGAAGGTATCGTACCAGAGGGTCTTTTCTTTGAAAAAAACAGAAATCGGGCGGTGTTTCTGAGGGGACCTGCTGTGCGAGACGGACAGGCAGGCCATCAGAAAGAGACACGAAAAGAGTTCGCCGGCGGCAGTACCGAATGCAGCAACAGCGGCAGAGGGGAGGCTTGTGGAAAGACAGAAAAGCCAGGCAAGGTAGGAAGCGCCCATGCGCACGAACTGTTCCAAAAGCTGGCAAAAAGAAGGCAGTGCCGTCTGATTCTGGCCAAGATACCATGCCGAGAGACAGTTGTGGATCCCGGAGGGGAGAATGCCGAGTGATAAAATCCGGAGGAGCAGAATCGTCCGCGGCTCAAAAAGAAGCCGTGTTCCGATAAAATCCGCGCTGAAAAAGAGAAAGATGGAGGCGGAGAAGGAAAGTATCACTACAATGCCGCATCCGGCCGCCAGACAGATCTTTGCCCGTCTGGAATCCTTTTTGGCAAGGTACGATGCGACAAAGCGCGAGAGCACCGTCTGCATGCCGCCTGCGCCAAGGGAGAGCATCAGTGCGTAGAGTGGTGTGGCGAGCTGGTAGATACCAAAGGCTTCCGCACCGATCCGGCGCGACAGGAATATTCTATAGAGAAATCCAAGAATTCTGCAGATGATCCCGGACGCGGTCAGGATCAGTGTGCCAAGAAGAAGCGTGTTCTTTCTTGTGATTTTCAGCATGGGATAGACTCCTTTCACGGCATTGCGCAGATAGTCTAAAATATGCGAAAAAACTCCTTGACAGAACCCCGTGATAGGTGCTATTCTGAGTGAGAAATAAATCCGATTAAAACTGTCGGAATTGGAAAACGACAGCACAGGAAAAAGGAGAACCAGGAATGAAATTATCGACCAAAGGAAGATATGGTCTGCGTGCCATGATCGATCTGGCGAGTCACGAAGAAGAGGGTGCAGTGTCCATTGCCAGCATTTCAGAACGCCAGAATATCTCAGAGAGCTATCTGGAGCAGCTGGTGCGTCCGCTTCGAAAAGCCGGATTCATTGAGAGTGTGCGGGGAGCAGGCGGTGGATATGTACTTGCAAAACCGGCAGATTCCATTTCGGTAGGAGATGTTCTCCGTGTGCTGGAGGGCGGACTCGAGGCAGTCACGTGCTCGGTCAATGAAGGCCTGGGCGGCTGCGATGCGGCCGATTTCTGCGTCACGCGTTTTGTGTGGCAGAGGATCAATGAGGGAATTACGAACGCTGTGGATTCCATCAGCCTCGGAGAGCTGGTTCAGCAGAGCCGGCAATTAGAGAAAAACAGAAACAGCGATAGAAATGACAAGGAGTGAACAACAATGATTTATCTGGACAATGCGGCAACAACAAAAACAGCCCCGGAAGTTGTCGAGGCTATGCTTCCTTATTTCAGCGAATACTACGGAAATCCATCCAGTATTTATGCAATTGCAGGAAAAAGCAAAGAAGCCATCACCAAAGGAAGAGAGCAGATCGCAAACGTGCTCGGCGCAAAACCGGAGGAAATTTATTTCACAGCCGGCGGCAGCGAGTCCGATAACTGGGCGTTAAAAGCTACCTTTGAAGCATATAAAAATAAAGGAAACCACATCATCACCACAAAAATCGAGCATCATGCGATTCTTCATACCTGTGAGTATCTGGAAAAAGAGCGCGGTGCGAAAATCACCTATATCGGCGTCGATGAGAACGGCGTTGTCAATCTGGATGAACTCGAAGCAGCCATCACACCGGAGACCATTCTGATTTCCGTTATGACGGCAAACAACGAAATCGGAACGATTCAGCCGATCAAGGAAATCGGAAGAATTGCAAAAGAACACAATATTTTATTCCACACAGATGCCGTACAGGCATTTGGCCAGATCCCGATCAATGTGGATGAGTGCAATATTGATATGCTCAGTTCCAGCGGTCATAAGATTAACGGACCGAAAGGAATCGGCTTCCTTTACATCCGAAAGGGTGTGAAAATCCGCTCCTTCGTACACGGCGGTGCGCAGGAAAGAAAACGCCGTGCCGGAACGGAAAATGTACCGGGCATCGTAGGATATGGAGTTGCGGCAGAGCGTGCGGCAAGAACTATGGCGGAGCGTACCGCAAAAGAAATCGAAGTACGTGATTATCTGATCAACCGTATTTTAACCGAGATTCCGAACTGCCGTCTGAACGGCGATCCGGTAAAACGTCTGCCGAACAACTGCAACATCAGCTTTGAATTCATCGAGGGAGAGTCCCTTCTGATCATGCTGGATATGAAAGGTATCTGCGCATCCAGCGGTTCTGCATGTACTTCCGGATCCCTGGATCCGTCCCATGTACTGCTGGCCATCGGACTGCCGCACGAGAAAGCACACGGTTCCTTACGTCTGACTTTAAGTGAGGAGATCACAAAAGAGGACGTTGATTTCGTTGTAGAGCAGATCAAAGCGATCGTAGACCGTCTGCGCAGCATGTCCCCGCTGTATGAGGATTACATCAAAAAACAGCAGGGTAAATAAGTTTAAAAAAATAAGACAGTCCATCCAGAAAGCCGGTACAGAAAAATTCAGGTAAAAGCTGTGCCGGAGGAGGACTGCTTTGAAATAGTTCAGGAGGAAGAATAACAATGTACAGTGAAAAAGTAATGGATCATTTCCAGCATCCGAGAAATGTAGGAGAAATTGAGAACGCAAGCGGTGTAGGTACCGTTGGAAATGCAAAATGCGGCGATATCATGAGAATGTATCTTGACATCGACGATAACGGAATCATTCAGGACTGCAAATTCAAAACCTTCGGCTGCGGCGCCGCAGTTGCAACCAGCAGTATGGCAACCGAGCTGGTAAAAGGAAAAACCATCCAGGAAGCTCTGGAAGTAACCAACAAAGCTGTTATGGAAGCACTCGACGGACTTCCGCCGGTCAAAGTTCACTGTTCTCTGCTTGCAGAAGAAGCAATTCACGCTGCACTCTGGGATTACGCAGAGAAACACCACATCAAGATCGAAGGTCTTGCAAAACCGAAGTCTGATATCAGCGAGGGCGAGGAAGAGGAAGAATACTAAGTATGGGAAAAAAGAAAGTAGTCGTTGGAATGTCCGGCGGCGTAGATTCCTCGGTGGCAGCGTATCTCCTGAAAAAAGCAGGATACGATGTCATCGGGGTGACCATGCAGATCTGGCAGGATGAGGCCGAGACAGTCCAGGAGGAAAACGGGGGCTGTTGCGGCCTTTCTGCTGTTGATGATGCAAGGCGCGTGGCACAGGTGCTGGACATTCCGTATTATGTCATGAACTTCAAAAAAGAGTTCCGTGAGAACGTCATGGACTATTTCACGAACGAATATCTCTGCGGCAGAACACCGAACCCGTGTATCGCCTGCAACCGCTATGTGAAATGGGAAGCGTTGCTTCAGCGCAGTCTTTCCATTGGAGCGGACTACATTGCGACCGGACATTATGCAAGAATCGAACAGCTTGCCAATGGACGGTATGCGATTGCAAATTCGGTAACAGCGGCAAAAGACCAGACGTATGCACTGTATAATCTGACCCAGGAGCAGCTTTCGCATACGCTGATGCCGGTCGGAGACTACACAAAAGATCAGATTCGTGAGATTGCAGCAAAAATCGGTCTTCCGGTAGCAAAAAAGAAGGATTCCCAGGAAATCTGCTTCGTGCCGGATCAGGATTACGCTTCCTTTATCCAGAACGAGACAGGAATCGTGGCACCGAAAGGCAATTTCGTGAATACAAAGGGTGAAATCCTCGGTACCCATGAGGGGATTACCCATTACACCGTAGGACAGCGCCGCGGACTCGGCCTTCCGATGGGACACCGCGTGTTCGTACTGGAAATCCGTCCGGAGACGAACGAGGTTGTGGTCGGCGAAAATGAAGAGGTTTTCGCAAAAGTAGTAAAAGCAAACAAAGTAAACTATATGGCAATTCCGCCGCTGGAACTTGGAGAAGAGCTCTACTGCACCGCAAAAATCCGGTACGGGCACAAAGGCTCCCCGTGCGTGATCAAACGGACCGGGGAAGATGAGATTACCTGTACCTTCCCGGACGGCGTGCGTGCTCCGACACCGGGACAGGCTGTTGTCTTCTACGTGGACGGCTGTGTCGGCGGAGGCGGAACGATTACGGAGGCCGAAAGATGAAAATAGCGGACTGTCATATGCACAGTTTCTTTTCAAGTGACAGCGAAGCACCAACAGAAGAGATGGTAAAACGGGCAGTCGAGCTGGGACTTCCGGCAATCTGCCTGACGGATCACTACGATATGGATTACAGTACCGGCGAGTTCCAGCTCGATACACCGGCATATGCGGCAAAAATCCGGGAACTGCAGGAAAAATACCGCGACAGAATCGATATCCGATTCGGCGTGGAACTGGGACTGCAGCTCCACTTAAAAGAACGGATGGAAGAGTATGTAAATGCGTGGCCGTTCGACTATGTGATCGGCTCCATGCATGTCATTGACGGAAAAGACCCCTATTATGAGGATGCTTTCCCGGACTGGACAGCAGAAGAGCTGTACCGGGCGTATTTTCGGGCTACAGCAGAAAATATCCGGTTCTTCCACAATTTCCAGACGCTTGGTCATCTGGATTATGTGGTACGCTACTGCAGAGAAAAGGGAAAAGATTACAGCTACCGCGCATTTGCGGACGAGATCGATACCATTTTAAAAGAGCTGATTCAGTACGATATCGCGCTGGAAATCAACACCGGCGGCTACAAGGCAGGCCTTGGCGTGCCGAATCCGACGCCGGATGTCATCAGAAGATACCGGGAACTGGGCGGCGAAAAGATCACCTTCGGTGCCGATGCCCACAAACCGGAACATATAGCGTTTCATTTCGCGGACGCGGCAGCCATCGCGCAGGAAGCTGGATTCCGGTACTACGTGCGGTTTAAAGAGAAGAAGCCGGAATATCTGCCGATCCAATAGAAAACGCGCAGGAAAAGCCGGAAAAAGCCCCAGAAAGGCTGGATTCCGGCTCTTTCTGCAATAGACGGATCTTTCGAAATTTTGCAGAAATACGGATTGGCATCCGGCTTCTTCACAAATTTTAGAAATAATTTCGTATTTTCTTGAAAATAGAACTTGAATTTTCCGACGAAATTAGGTATTATACAGATAAGGTTGATGTTTCTTTAACAAAGTACAGAGACTCAAAATTAAAATTCACTTTTTAGGAGGAATTGAAAATCATGGCAGTAAAAGTAGCAATCAATGGTTTTGGCCGTATCGGACGTCTTGCATTCAGACAGATGTTTGGAGCAGAAGGTTATGAAGTAGTAGCAATCAACGATTTAACATCCCCGAAGATGTTAGCTCATCTGTTAAAATATGACTCTTCTCAGGGAAAATATGCTCTGGCTGATACCGTAACATCCGATGAAGATTCCATCACAGTAGATGGCAAAAACATCAAAATCTATGCTTTCCCGGATGCTAACAACTGCCCATGGGGAGAGCTTGGCGTAGACGTAGTTCTGGAGTGCTCCGGATTCTACACCTCCAAAGCAAAAGCTCAGGCACACATCAATGCAGGCGCCCGTAAAGTAGTTATCTCCGCTCCGGCTGGTAACGACCTTCCGACCATCGTTTACAATGTAAACCATGAGACCCTGACAGCAGACGATAACATCATCTCCGCTGCATCCTGCACCACAAACTGCCTTGCACCTATGGCAAAAGCTCTGAACGAACTGGCTCCGATCAAATCCGGTATCATGGTTACTATCCATGCTTACACTGGAGATCAGATGACTCTGGACGGACCGCAGAGAAAAGGCGATCTGAGAAGATCCCGTGCAGCTGCAGTTAACATCGTTCCAAACAGCACCGGTGCTGCAAAAGCAATCGGCCTTGTTATTCCGGAACTGAACGGCAAACTGATCGGTTCTGCACAGCGTGTTCCAACCCCAACCGGTTCTACCACAATCCTTACAGCAGTTGTAGAAGGAACTGTAACTGTTGATGAGATCAACGCAAAAATGAAAGCATCTGCAACCGAGTCCTTCGGATACAACACAGATGAAATCGTATCCAGCGACATCGTTGGTATGAGATATGGTTCTCTGTTCGATGCAACTCAGACCATGGTTCTTCCGCTGGACAACGGAACAACAGAGGTACAGGTTGTTTCTTGGTATGATAACGAGAACTCCTACACAAGCCAGATGGTTCGTACCATCAAATACTTCAGCGAGTTAGCATAATTTAACAAACTGAACGGCAAAATTTCAGAGCCCAAAGGGTCCGGTCTGTTAAGGACCGGGCCCTTTTTGCGAATGCGACGGAAAAATACGGCATAAAAACAGCCATTTTCCGTGTGCAAAAATTATAAACTGCAGGAGAAAAAGACCGCGATCCCGTAAAACAAAAAGGTGGAGGCGGCAGCTGCAGTTGGATATATGGAGGGAAACGCCCATGTTAAACAAAAAAACCGTAGATGATATCAACGTAAAAGGAAAAAGAGTCCTTGTAAGATGTGACTTCAACGTTCCGCTGATCGATGGAAAAATCACAGATGAGAACCGTCTGGTAGCAGCTCTTCCAACGATCAAAAAACTGATCGCTGACGGCGGAAAAGTAATTCTCTGCTCTCATCTTGGAAAACCGAAAGGAGAACCAAAACCAGAGCTTTCTCTTGCACCGGTTGCAGTTCGCCTTTCCGAGCTTCTTGGACAGGAAGTTAAATTTGCAGCAGATCCTGAGGTTGTAGGACCGAACGCAAAAGCAGCTGTTGAGGCTATGAAAGACGGAGATGTAATCCTTCTGGAGAACACCCGTTACCGTGCAGAAGAGACCAAAAACGGTGAGGAGTTCAGCAAAGAACTGGCTTCCCTGTGTGACGTATTCGTAAACGATGCATTCGGAACCGCACACCGTGCTCATTGCTCCAATGTTGGTGTTACCAAATATGTTGACACTGCTGTTGTTGGTTACCTGATGGAGAAAGAGATCGCATTCCTTGGAAATGCTGTCAACAATCCGGAGCGTCCGTTTGTTGCCATCCTTGGTGGATCCAAAGTATCCAGCAAGATTTCTGTTATCGACAACCTGATCGATAAAGTTGATGTCCTGATCATCGGCGGTGGTATGGCTTATACCTTCGCAAAAGCAGCAGGCGGCACCGTTGGTGATTCTCTGCTTGAGATGGATTATCTGGATTATGCAAACAAAATGAAAGAAAAAGCAGCAGCAAAAGGCGTGAAACTGCTTCTTCCGGTAGACAACGTTGTTGCAGATGCATTCTCAAACGACGCAAATACACAGGTTGTTCCGGCCGGACAGATTCCGGATGGCTGGGAAGGTCTGGATATCGGACCGGAAACTGCAAAACTGTTCGCTGATGCTGTTAAAACTGCTAAAACCGTTGTATGGAACGGACCGATGGGATGCTTCGAGATGCCGAATTTTGCAGCAGGAACCAAAGCAGTTGCAGCAGCACTGGCTGAAACAGATGCAGTTACGATCATCGGCGGCGGAGATTCCGCAGCAGCTGTAAACCAGCTTGGATATGGCGATAAGATGACTCATATCTCCACTGGCGGCGGCGCTTCCCTGGAGTTCCTGGAAGGAAAAGAACTGCCGGGCGTTGCAGCAGCAAACGACAAATAAGAATTTATATTCAAAACTAAGGAGATCAAACGATCATGGCAAGAAAGAAAATTATCGCCGGAAACTGGAAAATGAACATGACTCCGAGCGAGGCAGTAGAATTAGTCAATACATTAAAACCACTGGTAGCAAATGACGACGTTGACGTTGTTTTCTGCGTACCGGCCATCGATATCATCCCGGTTGTAGAGGCTGCAAAAGGCTCCAACATCCAGATTGGTGCTGAAAATATGTATTTTGAGGAGAAAGGTGCTTTCACAGGCGAAATCTCCCCGGCTATGCTGACAGACGCTGGCGTGAAATACGTTGTACTTGGCCACTCTGAGAGAAGAGAATACTTCGCAGAGACCAGCGAGACCGTAAACAAAAAAATGCTGAAAGCTTTCGAGCACGGCATCACCCCGATCATGTGCTGCGGAGAAACTCTGGAGCAGAGAGAGCAGGGTGTAACGATGGATTTCATCCGTCAGCAGGTAAAGGTTGGATTCCTGAATGTAACAGCAGATCAGGCAAAAACAGCCGTTATCGCTTACGAGCCAATCTGGGCAATCGGAACCGGCAAAACTGCTACAACAGAGCAGGCTGAGGAAGTTTGCAAAGGCATCCGCGAGTGCATCGCTGAAATCTATGATGATGCAACAGCAGCAGCTATCCGTATCCAGTACGGCGGCTCTGTAAACGCAAAAACTGCACCGGAACTGTTCGCACAGGAGAACATCGACGGCGGTCTGGTAGGCGGAGCATCCCTGAAACCAGATTTCGGAGCTATCGTAAACTACAATAAATAATTGATTTTGTACGAAATCAATCAATAAAACGGGCTAAAACGTCACCAAACACGGTGAATTCGGCAGAAATGCTGAAGGTGAGGTGTTTGGTGGCGTTTTGCTGTTTTTTATGCAACATATAACCCTTGATTTAGCTATAGAGAGTGCCAGTTTGTGCAAAAAGAAATCACTTCGTTTCTGTGTTTTGAAGCGGAGTGATTTTTTGCGCGGATTGAAAAATTCACGTTTTCGTGATATGCTTGTTTTATATCTGTCGACCAGCCGTCCAGAGAGTTTCTGGAAGAAGTAATCAAGGATTATAACAAAATGTTCCATACGAACTACGATACCTCAAGTGATAAATTCCAGAATTATTATAAAGATGTGTCGCTTCGCATGAAGAATAAGGAATTGGACATTCTGATCGTAGTCAATATGTTTCTTACCGGTTTTGATGCGACGACTATGAATACGCTGTGGGTAGATAAAAATCTGAAAATGCACGGACTGATACAGGCGTTTTCCCGTACAAACCGTATTCTGAATTCTATCAAGACCTTTGGAAATATTGTATGTTTCAGAAATCTGCAGAAGCGAGTAGATAGTGCCATTTCCTTGTTTGGGGATAAGAATGCCGGGGGCCTTGTTTTGCTGCAGAGCTTTAAGGATTACTATTACGGATATGAATCCGTAGATGGTAAGCCAATGCCAGGGTATGTGGATCTGATGGAGGAATTGAATCATAAGTTTCCGCTGTCAGAACCGCAGATTGTCGGAGAGCAGAACCAGAAGGATTTTATTGCTTTGTTTGGTGCTATTCTTCGTATGAGAAACCTTCTGCTTTCCTTTGACGAATTTAAGGGGAATGAGCTGATTTCTGAGCGCAATTTGCAAGACTACCTTGGACGTTATCAGGATTTGCGTGACGAGTGGAAACGGAAACGCCGGGAAAGTACGGATATTACAGATGATGTGGTGTTTGAAATTGAATTGATCCGGCAGGTAGAAATCAACATTGATTATATTCTGATGCTTGTAAAGAAGTATCATGATACCCGCTGTGAAGATAAGGAAGTGCTGATAACCATCAATAAAGCGATTGATGCCAGCCCGGAGCTGCGCAGCAAGAAACAGCTTATTGAAACCTTTATTGCAGGAATCAATGATGTGGACGATGTTATGGATGAGTGGCATGAATTTGTTGTGGAACAGCGCGATTATGATCTTAATGTAATTATTACGGAAGAAAAATTGAAGCCGAAAGACACACGAAAGTTCATAGAGAATGCGTTTCGGGACGGAGAGATCAAAACAGCGGGAACGGATATAGATAAAATCATGCCGCCAATTTCTCGTTTTGGTGGTGGCGGAAGAGCCAGGAAAAAACAGAGAGTCATTGAAAAACTGAAAACGTTTTTTGAAAAATATTTCGGTATCGGTGGTTCGTCTTCCTTTAATGAGCCAGAGCATAAAGCCGTGACATACGATCTGAGCGATCAGGAAACAGTGTTGATGGCGGCAGAATCTGAAGCACCATACGGAAAATAGTCATAAATGAATGGAACCACATTGGAAGCAAAAAGCAAAATAATAGAGTCATCATGGACAAAACTTAATCATGGAGGTGATCGGATGACAATAGAAGAAATCCTTGCTGGAGAATCCAAGAACGTTGAATTCAAAGTACAACGTCCAGACAAGAGCATGAAATATATGAAAACGGTTGTTGCTTTCGCTAACGGAAAAGGTGGGAGGATTATATTTGGTATTGACGATAAAACAAGAGAAGTTGTTGGCATTCCGGAGGATAAAGTTTTTCGGGAGATTGATGCGATTACGAATGCTATTTCTGACAGTTGTGAACCTACAATTATCCCGGATGTTTATTTGCAAAATATAAATGATAAACCTGTAATTGTTGCAGAAATCAGGACGGGACGTCGGAAACCATATTATATTAAGGCAGAGGGGCTGGAGAATGGTGTATATATTCGAGTTTCTGGAACAACACGCCCTGCTGACCGTGATATGTCAAGAGAATTATATTATGAATGCGATGCTCGTTCTTTTGATTCAATAATCCGCAGAGATATAGAAGTGACCGATGAAGATATTAAAAGTCTCTGTGAACAAATGAAAGAAGTTGCTATTGCCAACTGCAAATCCAATCTTCAGCGATCAGAAGTTAAAGATGTAACGAAAAATATTTTGCTCAGTTGGGGAATTTTGAAAAAAGATGAGAACGAAAAAATCTATCCGACAAATGCGTATATTTATTTAACGGGACAAGGTGGACTCCGTTCCATGATACAGTGCGCTGTGTTTAAGGGAACGACGCGAGCTGTCTTTTTGGATCGACGTAATTATGAAGGACCGCTTTGGAAGCAAGTAGAGGAAGCGGTGCAGTTTGTCCTTAGAAATATTCGTATGGGATGTCGGCTGGAAGGCGTATATCGACAGGATATTTATGAACTGCCGCCGGATAGTATCCGTGAGTTGATCGTTAATGCAGTTATGAATTGCAGTTACATTCAGAATTCTAATATTCAGGTGGCAATTTATGATGATCGCTTGGAGATCACATCTCCTGGTGGATTGCTTCCTGGCGTAACGATTGAGTTGATGAAGGAAGGATTTTCAAAAATCCGAAATCGTTCGCTTGCCAATGCTTTTGCCTATATGAACCTTGTGGAAGCATGGGGAAGTGGTATTCCGAAACTTATGCAGGCTATGCAGGAATACGGATTGCGTGAACCGGAATTTATTGATATGGAAGTAGCTTTCCGCATCAATCTTTATCGCGGCCAGAATGAGGTCATTGAGGTCAAAAATCGAGATCATGACCTCAATCATGGGTCAAATGATCTCAATCGTGAGCCCGATAATCTCAATCATGAGCCTGTTGACCTCGATCGAGATCCCAATGACCCCAATCATGATCCCAAAGATGACCTTGAAATTCAATTGTCAGAAATGATTTATAAAAATCCGAAACTGACTCAGAAAGAATTAGCAAAAGCGCTTGCAGTTTCTACGGCAACGATTAAGCGTATGCTTACAAAAATGCAGCATGAAGGTAAAGTTATCCGTGAGGGGTCTAATCGAAAAGGAAAATGGATATTGACGGATAAAATGAAATAGGATTGATGATTTGATTGGAAAAGGCAAATGAATTTACCGGCTTTTTTAAGAAAATCAGACGAACTTACAGAACAGTTATCAAAGAAACAAGTGATTGCTGTTATGTCGACATATCACAAAAGATATCCTAGACGGAGTGCGTTCATACATGAATTAATAGAATTTGGATATGTGAAATGAACGATTCTGAACTTTTCTTGTGTCCGGGAGCGGCTTTTTCGCACTTGCGGACATCTCCCACATGTGATATGATGGGAACGACAAAAGTGTCGGAAAAACCGCATGATAGAGGGAAAAAACGCGGCAAATCAGACGACGCGAAAGAAAGCATAAAGGAGAATATGATTATGGCAAGAGAAATCATTAATACAGAAAAAGCACCGGCAGCAATCGGACCTTATGTACAGGCAGTCGCAGACAACGGCCTTTTATTTATTTCCGGACAGCTTGGCTTTGATGTAGAGCATGGCAGCGTGATCCCGGAGACTGTAGAAGAGCAGGCAACCCTCTCTTTAAAGAATCTGGACGCAATCATGACAGCAGCAGGAACTGACCGCACGAAAGTGATGAAAACAACCATTTTCCTGACCGATATGAACGATTTTGCCAAGGTAAATGAAGTATACGGTGCTTTCTTTGGCGAGTCCAAACCGGCTCGTTCCTGTGTAGCAGTTGCTGCTCTTCCGAAAGCAGCAAAAGTAGAAATTGAATGCATCGTATCCCTGAAATAAGAGAGAGATGAGTATGGCAGAGGAAAGAGTAATTAAAATCGGAATGCTGGGTCTTGGCACCGTCGGTACCGGTGTGTACAAAGTGCTGAAAAGCCAGCAGGAGGAAATGCTTCCGAAGCTGGGAGCGCGTGTGGAGCTGAAAAAAATTCTCGTGCGCAATGTGGAAAAAGCAGCTGCAAAGGTTGATGATCCGTCGATCGTTACCATGAACTTTGAGGACATTGCCAATGACCCGGAGATTGAGATTGTTGTTGAGGTTATGGGTGGAAAACAGCCGGCTATGAATTACATTCTTGCCTGCCTGGATGCAGGAAAGAATGTTGTAACGGCAAACAAAGACCTGGTGGCATCTGAGGGTAAAAAAATCCTTGCGGCAGCAAAGAGAAACGGAAAGGATTTTCTCTACGAGGCATCCGTGGCGGGAGGAATTCCGATTATCCGTCCGGTGAAACAGTGCCTTGCAGCCAATCATATCACAGAGCTGATGGGTATTTTCAACGGTACCACAAATTTTATTCTGACAAAAATGTCGCAGGAAGGCATGGAGTTTGGCGATGCACTCCGTCTGGCGCAGGACATGGGTTATGCGGAAGCAGACCCGACCGCAGATGTGGAAGGTCTTGATGCCGGCCGGAAAGTGGCAATTCTTGCTTCAGCAGCGTTCAATTCCAGAGTGACATTTGAAGATGTTTACACCGAAGGCATTACCAAAATCACGGCGACCGATATCCAGTACGCAAAAGAGATGGGATGCACGATCAAGCTGCTCGGCGTGGCAAAAGATACCCCGGAAGGAATCGAAGCTCGCGTTCATCCGATGCTGATCGACAGCAATCATCCGCTTGCGACTGTCAATGACTCCTACAATGCCGTATTCCTGACAGGCGATGCCGTACAGGATACGATGTTTTACGGACGAGGTGCCGGAGAGCTTCCGACTGCGAGTGCCGTTGTGGGCGATATTTTCGATGTTGTGCGCAATATTTTATGGAACTGCTGCGGCAGAATCGGCTGCACATGCTACCGGGAATGCCCGATCAAGCGTGTCGGCGAAATTAAGTCGAAATATTTTGTACGCATGCAGATTGAAAATCGGTATGGAACGCTGGCATCGGTAGCTTCTGTCTTTGGAAACAACAAGGTTTCGATTGCACAGATGCTTCAGAAACGTGTCAATGGAAAATACGCCGAGATCGTCGTCATTACGGACGAGGTCAAAGAGCGCCATTTTGAGGATGCCATGCAGATTTTAGGCGGAATGTCGATGATCCAGGAGATTTCTTCGACAATCCGGGTATACTAACAAAATGTAACAATTCAGAGCCAGGCGAACTGGAAGAAAAATCGCGAATCATGCTTGCATGAAGGAGCGCTTTTTCTTGAGTTTCATATGGCGAAAAGCAACATCGAGATGCAGCGTAAGCGGAATCGAGACGGGGCTCTGGATTGTTACCCAAAATTTAAGTAAAGAAGGGAATTCACAATGAGTAAAAAACCAACCGTATTAATGATTCTTGACGGATATGGACTGAATGACAAATGCGAGCATAACGCTGTCTGCGAAGCGAAAACTCCGATTATGGACCAGCTGATGAGCCAGTGCCCGTACGTAAAAGGACAGGCCAGCGGACTTGCTGTAGGTCTTCCAGACGGACAGATGGGTAACTCTGAGGTAGGCCATCTGAACATGGGCGCAGGCCGCGTTGTATATCAGGAGCTGACCAGAATCACGAAAGCAATCCAGGACGGTGATTTCTTCGAGAATGAAGAGCTGGTAAAGGCTGTTGAAAATGCAAAAGCAAATAATTCCGCACTGCACCTGTTCGGACTTCTTTCTGACGGCGGTGTTCACAGCCACATCACCCACGTATTCGGACTTCTGGAGCTGGCAAAACGTAAGGGTCTCGAGAAAGTTTATGTACACTGCTTCCTGGATGGCCGTGACACTCCTCCGGCATCCGGAAAATCCTATGTTGAGCAGCTGCAGGCAAAAATGGATGAGATCGGTGTCGGCGAAATCGGCGTGATCTCCGGCCGTTACTATGCAATGGACCGTGATAACCGCTGGGATCGTGTCGAGCTGGCTTACAAAGCTCTGACAAAAGGGGAAGGCGTAGAAGGAACCGATGCGGCAGAGGCTGTTCAGGCTTCTTATGATGCTGAAAAAACCGATGAGTTCGTTCTGCCGACCGTTCTGAAAAAAGACGGAAAACCGGTTGCAACGATTCAGGATAAAGATTCTGTGATTTTCTTCAACTTCCGCCCGGACCGTGCAAGAGAGCTGACAAGAGCATTCTGTGCAGATGAGTTCACCGGATTTGAGAGAGAAAAACGTCTGGATCTGACCTACGTATGCTTCACGGAATACGATGAGACCATCCCGAACAAATCCGTTGCATTCAAAAAAGAAGAGATCACCAATACCTTCGGTGAGTATCTGGCAGCACATAACATGACGCAGGCTCGTATCGCCGAGACCGAGAAATATGCACATGTAACCTTCTTCTTCAATGGCGGCGTTGAGGAACCAAATAAAGGTGAGGACAGAATCCTTGTGAAATCCCCGAAGGTTGCTACTTATGACCTGAAACCAGAGATGAGTGCTTACGAAGTATGCGACAAGCTGACGGATGCCATCCGTTCCCAGAAATACGATGTCATCATCATCAACTTTGCAAATCCGGATATGGTTGGCCATACCGGCGTTGAGAGCGCAGCAATCCAGGCAGTTGAGGCTGTTGATGAGTGCGTAGGCAAAGCAGTTGATGCATTAAAAGAGGTTGACGGCCAGATGTTTATCTGTGCGGACCACGGAAATGCAGAGCAGCTTGTAGACTATGAGACCGGCGAGCCATACACCGCTCATACCACCAATCCGGTTCCGTTCATTCTGGTTAATGCAGACCCATCCTACACGTTAAGAGAGGGCGGATGCCTGGCAGACATCGCACCGACCCTGATCGAGCTGATGGGAATGGAGCAGCCAAAAGAAATGACAGGAAAATCCCTGCTGATTAAGAAATAAAGAGAAATCGTGAAAATGTCCCTGCCGGATTCGTTTTGAAACGGGTGCGGCAGGGATATTTTATCATAATAATCTGAAAATAAAAATAATTACGCAATAAGAGACAGAATAAAAATGAAAAACAGATAAAAAATCAAAATAAAGTGTTGACAAACGGTGAGAAAACTGATATAGTAAAGTCAACAAAAGAAAACGGAAGAAAAAAACAGAAAGAGAGGACGGACCACCGAGAACATAACGAATTACCCCATAAACTAAGAAAGCGAAGGTATGGACCCAAGAAAACGTAACGAAGTACCCCAAAGCGAAACAAAAGAACAAAAGAACAAAAGAACAAAAGAACAAAAAAAGAAAGGATTCAGTCCAATGCACAGTTCTAACTTATGAAAGCCATCCGAAAATGGAAAAATCGGATGGCTTTCATATTGCGTTTTTTTATGTTTGAAAAGAATAAGGACTGGAAAAAAGAGGTTTCGACAGAGAGAGCAACATATTTTTCCCATAGCACGGTCATACTGTGAACGCAGAGAAGAAACTTGGTTACTGTTCACTTTGCAGCAAAACAGGAGGGAAAACTATGTTTCGATATTTACCAATTCGAAGCGTGACAGGAAGAGAAATTCTGGATTCGCGCGGAAATCCGACCGTAGAGGTGGAAGTGGCCGTCGGGGAGGGGATTCTCGGGCTGGAAGGCCATATGGGGCGTGCTCAGGTGCCGTCCGGGGCATCGACAGGAAAATTTGAGGCACTGGAAAAAAGAGATCAGGAAGTGCGCTATCTGGGGCAGGGCGTGAGAAAGGCTGTAGAAGCGGTCAATACCGTGCTGGCCGATGCCGTTGTCGGCGAGAATGCGCTCGAGCAGGAGCGGATTGACCATATCCTGTGCCAGGCAGATGGAACCGAAACGAAAGAAAACCTCGGGGCAAACGCCATTCTCGGTGTCTCACTTGCTGTGGCGCGCGCGGCGGCAAATGCGCTTCATCTGCCGCTGTACCAGTACCTGGGCGGCTGCCACACAAGCCGTATGCCCGTGCCGATGATGAATATTTTAAACGGCGGCCGTCATGCCGACAACACCGTCGATCTGCAGGAATTTATGATTATGCCGTGCGGCGCTCCCTCATTCCGGGAGGGTCTTTCCATGTGCGCGGAGATTTACCATACGCTGAAGCAGCTCCTGAAGGAGAAGGGATACTCGACTTCTGTCGGCGATGAGGGCGGCTTTGCGCCGGATTTAAAGGATTCCGATGAAGCACTGCAGCTCATTGTCAATGCGGTCCAGAAAGCCGGCTATGCGCCCGGAAACGACGTGATGATCGCGATCGATGCGGCGGCAAGCGAGCTCTACGAGGAGAGCAGGAACGTCTACTACTTTCCCGGGGAATCCCGTCAGTGCGGAAAGACAGTATTTCGGGATACCGCAGAAATGGTTGCCTACTATGAGGAACTGATCGAAAAATACCCGATCGTATCCATCGAAGACGGGCTGTGCGAGGACGATTTCGAAGGCTGGAAACAGATGACGGAAGCGCTCGGGAACAGAGTACAGCTGGTCGGGGATGATCTGTTTGTGACGAATGTAAGAAGGCTTTCCTGCGGCATTGCACTTGGCACGGCAAATGCGGTTCTGATCAAGGTAAACCAGATCGGAACGCTCTCTGAGGCGCTGGATGCGGTGGAGATGGCGCAGAGAGCAGGGTACCGCGCCGTCATTTCACACCGGTCCGGAGAGACAGAGGATGATTTTCTGGCAGACCTTGCCGTCGCGACAGGCGCCGGCCAGATCAAAACCGGAGCACCGTGCCGGTCGGAGCGGAATGCGAAATACAATGAGCTTCTCCGCATCGAGGAACGCCTCGGTGAGGAAGCGAAATACCGAAATCCGTTCCCGCAAAAGGGAACCGGCGTAAGAGAATGGTGAAAAACGGCGTAAAACAGGCAAATAACAGTTGAAATCGTTCTTCCGCTATGGTAAAATAATATAAGTTGGCCGTAGGAGGTGTAATTGTGGAAATTTTAAGAACGATTTTGACAGTCATTTATGTCATTGATTGTATTGCTTTAACCGTTGTTGTATTGATGCAGGAAGGAAAACAGCAGGGTCTCGGTGCTATCGCAGGTATCTCAGACACTTACTGGGGAAGAAACAAAAGCCGTTCTGCAGAAGGAACTCTGATCCGTGCAACAAAAATCATGGCAGTTCTGTTTGTTGTACTGTCGGTTGTATTAAACATGAATTTTTAGCAAAGTAAAGACATCCTTATTCCCACGAGAAGGCGTAAGGGTGTCTTTTTCTACAAAGAGGAGATAATAGATGAAAGATAATAAGAAGAAAAAAGATCGGAGGAAATATCCGCAGGGCAGCGCGGCGTCCCATGCAGGACAGAACAGCGGGAACCATGGCGGTCATGCGGGCCATCCGCGTTCCAGAAGTTCGAAACTGCTGAAAAACCGCAAGACGCTGCTCATGGATCTCGTAAGCTCGAAAAACTATGAGCCGATGCGTCTGAAAGACATTGCCATGCTGCTGCAGGTGCCGAAAGCAAAACGGTCGGAGCTTGCGGAGGTTATGGAAATCCTGGTAAAAGAAGGAAAAATCGATGTGATCTCCGACGGCCGTTACCAGAAGAGCCGCGGTGCATCCACAACGACGGAAAAACGGGAAAAAAGAGACCGCCGCGCCGGAGAGCAGTGCAGAAGAGGACGCGATGACCGATTCCGCAGAAAGAATGGAAAGGACGGCGACACAGAGAAGAAGCCGCGTATCCAGACTGTCGATATCCAGGCAGTCGTGGACGCTTACCAGATCCCGGAGGAGTTCCCGGCACGCGTGATCACACAGGCAGAAAAATGCCCGGAGGAAGTAATTCCAAACGATTACAACGGCCGCCTCAATCTGAAAAGCTGGCAGATGGTGACAATCGACGGCGAGGATGCCAAAGACCTCGATGACGCCGTATCCGTCACAAAAGCGGGCGATACGTGGACGCTTGGCGTTCATATCGCTGATGTCAGCAACTATGTGCAGGAAAATTCCGCCCTCGACCGTGAGGCGTTAAAGCGCGGCACCAGTGTCTATCTGCCGGACCGCGTCATTCCGATGCTGCCGAAGTGTCTGTCAAACGGCATCTGTTCCCTGAATGAAGGGCAGGAGCGCCTGGCACTCTCCTGTATTATGACGATCAACGAGAAAGGCCGTGTGATCGGCCATCAGATCGCTGAGACGGTGATCCGCGTGGACCGCCGCATGACCTACACCGCCGTCAATGCAATCCTGACCGAGCCGGAAGCACATCCGGAGCTGCTGGAGGAATATCATGAGCTGGTTCCGATGTTCCGCCAGATGCAGGAACTGTCTGCACTGATCCGGAGCTGTCGGAAAGAACGCGGAGCAATTGATTTTGAATTCCCGGAGAGCAAAGTAATTCTTGATGCAGAAGGGACGCCGGTGGAGATCCGCCCGTATCCGTCGAATGTGGCAACACGGATGATCGAGGACTTCATGCTGATGGCGAACGAGACCGTGGCAGAGGAATACTGCACACGCGAAATCCCGTTCTTATACCGGACGCATGACAAGCCAGACGGAGACCGCATGGAGGCAACGCTGACGCTGATCCGTGAACAGGGCATCAAAGTCGAAAAGCGTTCCCATGAGATTACGCCGGGTGAGGTGCAGAAGATTCTCACCAGCATCGAGGGAACCCCGGAAGAGCCGCTGATCAGCCGCCTGCTGCTCCGGTCGATGGCAAGAGCCATTTATACCCCGGAATGCAGCGGCCACTTCGGACTGGCAGCGTCATATTACTGCCATTTTACCTCACCAATCCGCCGTTACCCGGATCTGCAGATCCACCGCATTATCAAGGATGATCTGCGGGGACGTCTCGACAAGGGCGGCAGAATCGGCAAATATTCGTCCATTTTGCAGCATGTGGCGGAGCAGTCGAGTGCGATGGAGCAGCGTGCTGCAGAGGCAGAAAGAGAGGCTGTGAAGCTGAAGAAAGCCGAATATATGCTGGAGCATGTCGGCGAAGAGTACGACGGCGTCATTTCCGGCGTGACCGGATGGGGCTTCTATGTGGAGTTGCAGAATACCGTTGAGGGACTCGTTCACATCATGACACTGAAAGACGATTATTATAATTTTGATGAAGAAAATTACCGTCTGGTCGGAGAGCAGCACGGAAGAGTATTCCGCCTTGGTGAGCCGGTGCGTGTCCGTGTACGAAACGCCGAGCCTGCCAACCGGACAATCGATTTTACGTATGTAGAAAAAGAAACCGAGACAGAATAAATCCCTGGAGGAAAAAGCTATGGCAAAACAAAAAGGAAATCGAATGATTGCCAACAATAAAAAGGCATATCATGACTATTTTATCGAGGATAAATACGAGGCCGGCATCTCCCTTGCCGGTACCGAGGTAAAATCCCTCCGCATGGGAAAATGCAGCATCAAGGAGTCCTTCATCCGCATTGAGCGTGATGAGGTATTCATCTACGGCATGCACATCAGTCCGTACGAGAAGGGCAACATATTCAATAAAGACCCGCTGCGCATCCGGAAACTGCTGCTGCACGACTATGAGATCCGCAAACTTGAGGCGCAGATCAAGGAAAAAGGCTACACGCTCGTTCCGCTGCAGGTGTATTTTAAAGGCAGCCTCGTAAAAGTCGAGATCGGTCTGGCACGCGGTAAAAAACTGTATGATAAACGGCAGGATATCGCAAAGAAGGATCAGAGACGTGAGGCGGAGAGAGATTTCAAAGTTAAAAATCTGTATTAAAAATCCTTGACAAAAAGTATGGGGAAAGACTATAATACAATATACGGCAGTTGAAAGAGAGTTTTCACTGCACCGGGACGATCTGTTTGCGTCCCCGTATCAAAGAAAAGCGTCTGTAGAGCCAGCACGGGCTTGTACTGGTTTCGACGGGGGTTTTGAAGTTTGGGAAGCCATTCGTGGACTCCGGGACCGCGTCATCAACCTGGAACCTAAATTTAAACGCAGACGATAATTACGTAGCGTACGCTGCCTAAGTGCGGCGTTGTCAGCTGAATAGTTTTCCGCGGCTATTCTCCTGGCATCAAACAGATGCGGAGCACTTCGTTTCCAAAGCTTTGCGGAGATGGAAGATTTTATGAAGCTACCGAAGCGGCAAGCCTGTCATCCGGCGTGCCGATGGGGGAATCTTTAATAGAATGACTGTAATGGGAGATGCCTGAATGAATAGGCTTTCGGACAGGGGTTCGATTCCCCTCAGGTCCATACCTGAAAAACCGCTAAAATCCAGTGTTTTAGCGGTTTTTTTGTACATTTTTGATGGAAAAAACAGGGCAAAAATGCCGCTTTAGACCGTTTCAGACCGTTTAAAACCGCATGAATTTTGGTCAAAAAAGAAAGGAAAAATTCGAAATTTTGTCAAACTTTATCTTTATTCGCACTGTTAAGAACGTAAAAGAGACCGTTTCAAAGTGCTGCAGGCACATGAAGTAGAGATACTTGATGTGCCTGCTTTTTTGTACAATAGGAAAGTTCGACTTCCGTCGAACTCTTGATAAAAAGAGCCCGCACAAAGGCGGGCATGGCAAACAGACGATAGATTAAAAGAAGTCAATGTAAAAGCCTTCTTCAAATTCATCCTCATCAAGATCGTCATCTTCGGTAAGAAAATAGTGCATATGCACTATTTAAAAACGGTGGCTCCTTATAACAAAGATTTCTGTTCACAATATAAAAAAATATCCAGCAGGTTAACTTTTGAAGCGGTAAAACAAATGCTTAAGGATGTTTTGAGTTGGTAAGGGACTAATAGATTCTGTACTTTTCGCCCTATGATTGAATCTGATCATGCGCGAGAAAAGGAAAATAATAGAATTGACAGACTTGAAAAAATGAATTACGATTTTTAAAAGTACTGCATTGCTTGAATGAGAATTATATGTTAAGGTAACAGATATAAAGAGAACTTTAAGCATTGATTTATTAAAATAAACACGGATAGCGAGGTGTATTTATGACCATAGAAGAAATTCTTGCAGGAGAATCCAAAAACGTAGAATTCAAAGAGAACCTGCCGGAAAAGAGCATCAAATATATGAAGTCTGTGGTTGCCTTTGCAAATGGAACCGGAGGAAAAATTATTTTTGGAATTGCGGACAAAACCCGAGAAGTGGTTGGCTTTGACAAGGAAGATGTATTCAAAAAGATGGATGCGATTGCCAATGCCGTCTCGGATAGCTGTGAACCGGCAATTATTCCAGATATTACGCTGCAGACAGTTGATGGCAAGACGGTTATTGTGGCAGAAATTTCTGAAGGCAGACAGCGGCCATATTACATTAAAGCGCTTGGACGAGAGAGAGGCGTATATGTCCGTGTTGCTGGAACAACCCGGCTTGCTGACGAGTATATGATCAAAGAGCTGATGCTTGAGGGAAGCAATCGTTATTTTGATCAGGCGTTATGTACTGGACTGAGTGTTACAGAAGAAGAAATTGATACGCTTTGTAAAGCGATGAAGGAGCAGGCAGTCAAAAATGCCCATAATGAGGAGCAGAAAGCATCGGTAAAAGACGTTGGAAAGCAGCAGCTTCGGTCCTGGGGTATTTTGATTGAACGTGATGGAAAAGACTACCCTTCTAACGCTTATGCTATCTTAACGGGCTGTGGAGGGCTTCATGTTGCCATTCAGTGCGGTGTGTTTAAGGGAACAACGAAAGCGGTTTTTGTTGATCGAAGGGAATATACGGGTCCTTTGTGGGAACAAATAGAGGAAGCATTTCAGTTTGTTCTGCGAAATATTCATCTGGGAGCTACACTTGTCGGCATTTACCGTCAGGATATTTATGAAATCCCGCCGGATGCAATTCGTGAGCTGATTATCAACGCGGTGGTGCATCGCAGCTATCTGGATCATGGTACAATACAGGTTGCGGTGTATGACAACCGACTGGAAATCACATCGCCGGGGAAATTGCCGATGGGACAAACGTTGGAGCGTATGAAAGAAGGCTATTCCAAAATCAGGAATGAAGCCCTTGCACATGCCTTTTCGTATATGAATCTGATTGAACATTGGGGAAGCGGGATTCCGAGAATTATACACAAGGTAAAATCTGCTGGACTACAGGAACCGGAGTTTATTGGTGGAGAAGTTGACTTGCGTATCAATATCTATCGAGGACAAAACGATACAAATAACGCCAGAATCAACGCCAAGAAAACAAAAAATGGCGTTAATGATATAAAAAATGGCATTGATGGCGTTAAAATATCACGAACGAAGGAACAGGTTCAGATAGAAAAACTGTTACAGGCTATAGAAAAGAACCCATTTGCAACCCAGGCGTATTATGCGGAACAGATCGGTGTGTCCAAAAGAACTGTTTCACGAATATTTGTTTCTTTACAGCAAAATGGTGTGTTGGTACAAAATGGAACAAACAGAAAATCGAATTGGGTAATCATAAAGTAGGAGAAACAGAAGAATGCAAATATTGGTCGATGCAGATGCCTGTCCGGTAATTGAGACGGTTGAGAAAATTGCAAAAGAGCATTGTGTTCCGGTAACACTGTTGTGCGATACCAATCATGATTTGATATTTGATATCGGATTATAGCGAAATAGTCGTGGTTGGTGATGGAGCAGATGCTGTGGATTATGAACTGATCCGTGTCTGTCATAAAGGCGATATTGTCGTATCGCAGGATTATGGTGTGACGGCGATAGCGTTGGGAAGAGGTTCTTATGCGATTCATCATTCTCATGGAGCGTTATTTAAACAACGAAGTGAAAAAATACCCGCATCATCGTGTCAGAAGGACAAAGAAGCGAAAAAAAGGCGGATACTGAGGGATTTGAACAGTCTTTTGAAAAAATGTTAGGGATGATACAGGAGAAAGAAGGAAAAGAGTTTAGAAGATAAAATTATCAGAGAGTGAAATAAAGTGATTTGATAATATTAGGAGATATGCCCGGATGCTATTTTTCAAAAAGGAAAAAGTGTCAGGGCATTTTTAGGTGCAAAACTAATAAAAATAATTCTGAAAATATAGTAAAAATAAGCATATTGTCAAATGAAACGGAGGGTATATAATAAAATATAGAAATATAAGCGGTGAGAAAAATTGAAAGGAAAAGTGCCTATGAAAAAACTCGGAAAATATGGTAAAAAGGTATCCTGCGTGGTAATTGGAATGCTATGTGCAGCAGCGATTGGCGCCTGTGGAAGCACACAAAGTGGGTCCCAAGATGAAAAAGATGTGAGAAATGATATTTCTGTCTATGAAGAGGGAGCTGATTTGGAAGGAACGCTTACATATGGAACCTTATTTATTGAGCCGCAGACCCAGCATATGATTGATTTATTTATGAAGGAGCATCCAGGCGTAAAAATTGAAACAAAGGTTGTTTTTGACAATGATGTTACGGATGAACAGTATAATGAAGGCTTAAATACCTTGCTTACAGAACTTGCATCGGATCAACGGGCGGATATTTATGATGCAACGTATTTACCATCGGAAATTAAGACGAAAGGCAGCGGCTATTTCGAGGACTTAAATCAGTATATTGATGCAGATCCTAATTTTAACAGAGATGATTATTACGATAATATCCTGCGAGCAGCAGAAGTCGATGGAAAACTGTATCAAATTCCGGAAGGTTTTTATTATGTTATGCTTCGGTTGAATAGAAACATAACGGATGAACTGAATTATGAAGTCCCGGACGAAATGGATATCAATGATTTATATGAGTTATATCAGCAGGCCAAGCCAATTGCAGATGATGATTTTACGATTGATGTACAAAACAATATTTACGTGTTTCTGCCGATGACAGAGGACAGAGCTTATTTGAAGAAGGAAGAAGTAAATTTTGATTCAGAAAATTATGTGGATTTTCTGAGAAAAATGCAGGAACTGTATCAATATCAACCATCCTATGCGACCCATGCATTCACGAATATTAAAAGCTTTTCCGGAAAGAGTGTCCTGCTGAATACATTTACAAATTTACTCGAAGGTTCTCCGAGCGGAATGTTTGAAGAAACCGATACGGCAACAAAACCGATCCTGTTGAAATCAACGGATGGAAAAATTCCTTTCTGGAGAATTGGTGAGGACTTTTCCATGAGTTCAGGCTGCAAAGATAAAGCGCTTGCATGGGAATTTATCAAATTCTGCATTGGTCAGAAACAATTTGAGTTCGAAGATGCAAACAGTGATTCTTACTACAGAAATTTCTTTACCTATGGCAGTATGCTGAACAAAGAAAACACACGGCAGCTTGTTGCGTATCAATTGGAAAATGATGACGACACAGCAGAAAAATGGGAAGCATACAATGAAAAAGTTTCTGCAAAAGCTTTTCGGGATTTACAGTTAGACAGTATTTTGACTGAAATTCGAAACGAATGTATGGAGCAGAAAATCACCCCAGAGGAATGTGCGAAGCTTTTTCAGCAAAGAGCAGAGCTTTATGTTAATGAGTAGAAGCTGTCCTTAATCCATGGAATCAGGTATATGAAATGAAAAAACGAAATTTTATTTATATGTGTTTTATCCTTCCAAGTTTTATCGGGATCATGGCTTTTTACATCGTGCCGTTTCTTCTGTCCTTGTATTTTGCAGTGATTGACAACATGATGAACAAGGAATGGGTGGGTCTTAAAAACTTTAAACTGTTATTCGAAAATGAGTTATTCCTTTCAGCACTCCGTAATACCGGAATTTTTTGCGGGATTGCAATACCGCTGGGAATGGCGATTGCTTTGCTTCTGGTACTGGTTTTGAAAAAGCAGAGGAGAGGTCGAATTCTTCTTATCCTGCTCCTGATCCCATTAATCGTTCCATCTGGAACGGTGATTGCTTTCTGGAAATATTTGTTTGAGAGAAATGGTTTTCTGGATGGGTTTTTACAGCTTTTTGGAAAAAACATGTTCGATATTGAGAATTCCAGATGGGCCATTTTGATTATTATCCTGATGTATCTATGGAAAAATATCAGTTTTTCGATTGTCCTTTTCTGGTCCGGGATAAACTGGATTCCGCAGATCTATCATGAGCAGTGCCAGCTGGATGGAGCTACAGGGCGGCAGGAATTCCAATATATTACATGGATCTTATTAAAACCAACGACGTTAGTTGTGCTGTTGATGTCGATCGTGAATTCTTTTAAGGTTTTTAAAGAGATCTATATGCTGTATGGGGCCTATCCATCACCGTATGTTTATATGCTGCAGCACTATATGAATAACCAGTTTTTGTCACTTAATATGCAGAAACTGTCTGCTGCAGCATGGTGTATGTTTCTCATACTGGGAATCTTTCTGGGCATCATTTATCGGGTCCAGAGGAAGAATCTGGATTATTTGTAAAGATCTTTTGTGGGTGATTTTATGAAAAAGAGATATTCGAATTTTTTCGAAAAGCTGATCTGCATGGGAGCTGTCATTTTGGCAGTCATTCCGTTGTTGTTTGTGGCTGGAAAGTCGGTACAAGTTCCAGAAGAGTATCTTATATTGCTCTTTAAGAGACCTTTGTATTTGCGGATGATGTGGAATTCCCTGATTATTACTATTCCGGTTTTGATTGGACAGCTTTTGCTTGCACCGCTTGCCGCATACGGCTTTTGGCAATGCAGGTGGAAATACAAGGAGATTTTGTTCTATCTTTACATGATTGTCATGCTTATGCCGCTGCAGCTGACTTTAGTGCCAAATTATTTAGTGGCGAATTGGCTGGGCATTCAAAATTCGTCCTTGGCAATTATTCTTCCGGCAATGTTTCAGCCATTGGGGGTATTTCTGATTCGTCAGCAGATACAGGATTTTCCGCAGGAAACGTTAGAAGCAGCCAGATTGGACGGAGCCAGCGAATACAGAATTTATCGTTCCATTGTAAAGCCTAATTTGAGTTCAGCCATTGCTGCTGCATTAATCCTGATTTTTATTGACAATTGGAATATTGTAGACCAGGCGGTCATTTTTTTGAGAGAGCCATATCAGCAGCCGTTATCCGTGTATCTTTGCCAGATTTTAGAGGAACAGCCGGATATCTTTTATGCAGCGTCCGTTTTTTACGCAGTACCAGTTTTATTGATATTCTTAATGGGACAGGACTATTTGATACAGGGAATCAGTATGTCCGGTGTGAAAGCGTAGAGGGGAAGAAAGTACGATGAAGTTCAAAAAAATAAGTATAGGGTTAATCGCTCTGTGGTTTCTGTTTTTAACTGCCGCAACGTTTTGGTCGGTCAAAGAAGAGAACAAAACGCTTCCTTCCGTCTGGACAGAGGAGGCACAGGAAGGCAGCATTGAGTATGAATTTCCAGTTGATTTGGAAGTAAGCGCAGCTGATCAGGCAATTGGCTATATCAGCGTGTATGATAACGTTCCGGAATCTTTGCTGCAGGAGGGCAGAGATCTTCTGGTTGGAAAAGTGTGTTCTGTCATTCGAAAGGATGATTTGTATGAGCTTACGGTAGATCTGTATGAAAAACATTCGATTGGTGAAAACGTTGAGGGAAAAATCGAAATCACTTCTGAAGATGTTTTTCCAAAAGTGATCACACGGCAGGCGATTCATGAAGGAGACTTTGGAAAAACGTGTGTCTATTATATTAAGCGTCAGAAGGGAGCCTGGGGGTATGAAAATATTCTGGAAGAAAAAGCTGTGACATGTTTTCCAAATAGAAATTCAGATTTCGTGGTACTTTTATCAGAAGTAGACGAACCGATGGTCGTAAGCACATCAGAATTGACAAATGGAGAACGGGTGAAATTAACAGAAAAAGATTAAGGAAAAGAATACAGCCTCACTACCGGGACTTTCAGGGGTGAGGCTGTTTCATTATGTTCTATGCATGTGCCGATTTGTACAGGCTTTAAAACACATTATCATCCGAATAATGCGTCATGATACCTTTCGCATTGTAGCCCAATATATTCCGTAACTTATCAATTGCATTTGCTTCTATATATTGATTATACCATAACCGCTTCATAAGAACTACGGTCCTAATCGTAAGAACTGGAAACATTGTGAATGACAATGAAAAATGTACGACTATCACCAAAGCCGGAAGCCTAGAAACAGGAGATGCGACCTTGACCGGCATTTTAATGGCGCTGGTGGCAGGATTTTTCGGTGTGCTGGAAGAAACCGTCCGCAGAAAAAACGCCAGTAATGCGGTGGTAATTTAAAAAATATGGAAACAAGGAACGATATAGCTTAACGGCTATGCCGTTCTTTGTTTTTTACTTAAGTACATGTTAGAAATTCCCTGGTATCTGACAATCACACATTATTTTTACGTAATTTAATGTGTGTTCGTCACTTTATGGTTGACAATCACACATTATTTCAATATAATATAATGTGTGATTGTCAAAGAGGGGTGAGAAACATGAATGTTAAGGAGAAAATCAAAGAACTGCGAGAGGCGTCAGAGGACGGTACGATTACCGCAGCGCAAGTAACAGAAGCCGGACTGCACCGCAGCGTTTTACAGAAGTTTGTCAAGAGCGGCGAGATATACCGCTTCGGGCGTGGCCTGTATGTGTGGAGCGACGTATGGGAGGATGATTTCTACCTTTTACAGCGAAAGTATGGGCGCGGAATTTATTCGCACGATACTGCTTTGTATCTGCGGGGCTATTCGGATCGTACCCCGGCAAAATATACGATGACCTTTCCCAAAGGCTACAATGCTTCATCCTTGAAACGGGAAAATCTAATTGTCAAGCGCGTTGTGCCGGAGAACTATGAACTTGGCAGAATTGAAATGAAATCCCCATCCGGCAATCCAATTCGTGTTTACAATTTGGAACGGACGCTGTGTGACATCCTGCGCGGCAGCGGCAGTGATATACAGATTGTCGGAGAAGCTATGAAACGCTATGCAGCATCCAAGGATAAGAACATTCACAGACTGATGCAGTACGCAGATCAGCTTCGTGTGAAGCCCAAGGTGCTGCGATATATGGAGGTTTTGCTATAGACCGTTTCAGACCGAAAAAAATGGGGTCAAAATCGCGGCCGAAAATTAAGGGGAAAAGGAAAAATTTTCCATAAAAAAGTTGATTGTCTGATAGAAAAATGAAAAGGGGAGCAGATATGCAGTTACTAATCAAACAACGTGTATTTTCCTGGTCAGACACGTATGATATCTATGACGAGCAGGGGAACCAAAAGTATTTTGTGAAAAATGAATTTATCTCGCTGGGACACCGTCTGCATGTGTACGATGCGGCGCATAATGAAATTGGGTTTATCAAACAGAAATTATTTTGCTTTCTTCCGACTTTCGAAATTGAATGGAACGGGCAGTTAATGGGACATATCGAAAAACGTTTTGCACTGTTCCGCCCCAAATACGATGTAGATTTCATGGGATGGCGTGCAGAAGGTGACTTCATGGGATGGGATTACGATGTATATGAAGCCTGCAGTGCAGTCGTCCACGTACATAAAAAACTTCTGAGCTGGGGTGACATGTATGTCATCGAATATGATAATCCGAGCAATGAAATTCCGGCATTATTACTGGTGCTGGCGATCGATGCGGCAAACTGTTCACAAAATAATGGATAGCTGGTGGTGTCTGGAATGGCGTCAGGGGAGATGCGGATATGAGAACTTTGGGAAATATTCTGTGGTTTATATTTGGAGGCATGTTCGGCGGACTTGCATGGATTTTTGCAGGATGCATCTGGTGTATTACGATTGTTGGAATTCCGTTTGGACGGCAGTTTTTCAAGATGGCAAGGCTTTCGTTTATGCCATTTGGCACGAGTGTAATTGGATAAAAGGTGTATGGAAAAAGATCGGGTTACCGGTCTTTTTCTATGCATATCATGAGGCGGCCATTCCTTTGATGCAAATAGAAACATGATAAAAGTATTGCGCAGCAGAATAAAGTATGATACCATAAATTTACAGAAAAAATAAAGAAACGATAGAATATTCAGTATTAATTAAAAAATCAGGAAACAGAAGGGGGGAAGTTTATGAAGATAAGACAGACAATCTTTTTATTACCTTTGTTTTTGCTGGCGGGCTGCGCATCTGCAGGAGGATCACAGAGCAGAGATCTGGATTTAAAGGAACTCTGTACAGAGGAGCAGGTTTTCCAGTATGCGGATTTTGAATGGGGAACGGATTCGGAACAGCTTTTCAAACAGAGCTTTCTGAAGTTTGATGAAAAAGATCTGGGACAGGGTGATGAGAGCAGCACAAAGACATACGAGAGCAAAGAAAAATTTTCCCTGGAAAATGCAGAATCTAACATGGATCTGGAATTTTCGGACGGTCAGCTGAGTCAGGTTTCCTTTACTTTTGACATCGAACAGGATGCCAATACATGGATTCAGAAAGAAGTAGACGAACTGAATTCTTTATACGGCGGAGGAATTGCAACTGGACTCGGAAATCAGATTTATCAGTGGCAGGGGGAGCAGGATACGGTTCTGCAGCTGACGGCTTTTACGGAAGGGGATGAAAGCGCAACCGTTATCTTAAGCGTGGCATCGATGGAATACTCGATTGGATCATAAAATTGACAGATACGGGCGCATCAGACGGCAATGTCTGGTGCGCCTGCTTTTTTGTGAAAAACTTTCCAAAGCTTTTAAAAGCCAGAAAGATAGAATGACAAAAGTGTCACAGATGTGATATAGTAGTAGAATAATGTGAAAAAGAGAAGGATTTGACAAAAGAGATGGAGTTAGGAAATTTTCAGAAATCAGTAGATTCAGATGAAATCAAAACAATGGCATTTGAAATCATCGGAGAACCGGTAAAAGCAGTTTCCCGCATCTGCGAGCAGTGGGGCGAGGCGGAAGATGAAGTGCGGGAGTACGATGTGTATGTGATCGAGACAGATGCAGGAAAATATACACTGAAGAAAACCGGCAGCAAAGAAGCGCAGATTTATGCGCAGTATCTGTCAAAAGGAGAGTTTCACGTACCGCAGTATGTCGGCATGCGGCAGGCAGAGGATGCGGACTGGATCTGCATGAAGTATGTAGAAGGAAACGACATGCGGGATATGACGGACGAGACAACAGAAAAAGCGGCAGAAACCTTAAGTAAAATTCAGTCGTATTTCTGGACACCGTCGATGGACAAAGCGCCGGAAAATGAAGTGGAGCAGAGATTTGTCGAATACTGGAAACGCGTTCTGCGCCGAGCATCGTCCGTAGCGGATGATCCAATTCTGCGGAAAGCGTATCAGATGTTCCTGGACCGCCAGCTGACTTGTCCATGTACGATGTCAAACGGTGATTTCCTGCAGTGGAATGTGATCTATGACGGCGAAAATGTTGTCATGATTGACTGGGGATTTGGTGGAATGATGCCGTATTCTCTGGACATTGCAAGATTCCTGGCACATGCGACCGAGACACGGAGTACTTTCCCGTTCTACATGGACGATGCACAGAAAGAGCTGTTTCTGGATCGGATGTATGAAGCGTTAAAGACAAAGATTTCACGCGAACAGTTCAATCTGGATGTGAAGCTGGCCACGCTGAATGAGTATATCGAGTTTGTGGAAGCAGAAGAGGACGAAGACGGCTGGTATCTGGAGCATGCACAGGCGCTGGCAGAGGAACTTCTCAATTTGTAAAAAAACGGATTGCATTTATCTGTAAGTTGTCCTATAATAGGGAACAGAAAATAAAAAGAAAGAGCACCATTGGTGTAAAGGTGAGGGAATGTTTCTGCGATAATCGACTTTAAGAAAAACACAAAGAACGGACAGCCTGGAAAACAGGCCTGTTTTTCGTGTACGCTTAAAGACGAGAATCGCTGAATCATTTCCTTTTTTTATGAGAATAGAACAGGGATATTTTTTTGCGGGTCTGTTTTGCGTACGCAGGACAGGCTCGTTTTGCGTAAAAAAGCAGAAAAGAGGCTGCCGGAGCAAAGGGGGCTTCTGTATGATGCAGATAAAAAAATTAACACTGACACATAAAAAAGATCTGCGAGTGATTCTCGAAGATTTTCAGCTTGTACTGAATGACGGTGATAAGGCCGTTATCATTGGAGAGGAGGGAAACGGAAAATCGACGCTGCTGAAGTGGATGTACGATCCCGCACTGACGGAAGATTACATCGAATCCACAGGCGAGCGCATCATCGGAAAGGAGCGGCTTGGATATCTGCCGCAGGAACTTCCGGAGGCGGAGAAAACGAAGACGGTGTATGAGTATTTCTATGAAAAAGAAAAGTTCTGGGATCAGACACCGAAGGATCTGGCGGTGCTGGCAAGAAAATTTGGTCTGACGGAAGAATTTTTCTACCGGGATCAGCAGATGAGTGAGCTCTCCGGCGGCGAGAAGGTGAAAGCGCAGATGATGCGTCTTCTCATGGAGGATGTCACAGTCCTTCTGCTGGACGAGCCGTCAAATGATATTGATCTTGCGACACTGGAACTTCTGGAGAAACTGATCCGCGAATGGGAGCATATTGTTGTTTTTATTTCGCACGATGAAACGCTGATTGAAAACACGGCAAATATGGTCATTCATATTGAACAGATTGTGCGGAAGACAAAATCGAGATACACGGTTGCGAAACTTCCCTATCGGACGTATGTAGAGGAGCGCCTGCAGAATTTCGAGCGCCAGGAACAGAAGGCGCAGAGTGACAGGAGAGAGAAAGCGCTGCGCGATGAGAAATACCGAAAGGTATACCAGAGCGTGGAGAACGCCTTGAACAACTGTTCCCGTCAGGCACCGTCCGTGGCGAAAAATCTGAAGGACAAAATGCATACCGTAAAGGCGATGAACCGCAGATTTGAAAAAGAAGATGCCCGCATGACAGAAATGCCGGAGCAGGAGGAAGCGATTTATTTCCAGCTTGGAGGAGCAGAGGCAGCCATGCCCGCCGGGAAAACGGTCATCGAATATCAGCTTCCGAAACTGGAAACGCCGGATGGGGAGCGGGTTCTGGCGGAAAATATCACCTTAAAGATAAGAGGACCGGAAAAAATATGCATTGTCGGCCCGAACGGGGCAGGTAAAACGACACTGCTGAAAAAGATTGCGGCAGAGCTGAAAGAACGGGAGGATCTCCGCGTAGATTATATGCCGCAGAATTATGAGGATCAGCTGGATCTTTCCATGACGCCGGTCGATTTTCTGGATTCCACCGGGGAGAAGAGTGAGAGGACGAAGATTCGGACGTATCTCGGATCGCTGAAGTACACGGCAGACGAGATGGATCACCCCATCCGCGAACTGTCCGGCGGCCAGAAGGCAAAAGTATTGCTTCTGAAAATGAGCCTTGGCAATGCCAATGTGCTGATTCTGGATGAACCAACCCGAAACTTTTCACCCTTATCGGGACCGGTCATAAGAAAAATGCTCCGCGAATTTCCAGGCGCCATCATCAGCATTTCGCATGACAGAAAGTATATCGGAGAGGTGTGCGGGAAGGAGTATCTGCTGGAAAAAGACGGACTCAGACTGATCAGAGAAGAAAAATAAAAATATTTGATAACGAAAAATACGACGGTGGCTGGCCGTCGTATTTTTCCGTGGAGAGATTATGTTTGTCTTAAGAGAAGGTTTCACAGCAGATTCTGTTCCGGTGAAGTCGGGAAAAATGTTAATTTTATATTGAATTAGGTCGGGAAAAATGTTAAATTAGGGTAAGAATAACACGGGAAAAATGTGAAATAATAAAAAAGAGAAATGGAGGAAGATCAGCATGCGTCGATTTGCAATGGATAAACTATTAGACTGGAAGAAAAAAAGTAACAGAAAACCACTGATTTTAATGGGAGCCCGGCAGGTTGGTAAAACGTGGTTAATGAAAGAATTTGGTAAGACATATTATGAAAAAACCGCCTACATTTCTTTTTACAATAATCAGAGAATGCAGGCGGTTTTCGATACGGATTTCGATATAAAACGTATTATTATGAACCTCAATATTGAATCAGGCGTAACGATCACCCCAGAGAATACATTGATTGTTCTGGATGAAATTCAAAATGCACCGAAAGCGTTGGAATCTTTGAAATATTTTTGCGAAGAAGCACCGGAATATCATGTAATAGCAGCAGGTTCACTTCTTGGCGTGGCGCTTCATGAGGGAATATCCTATCCGGTGGGAAAAGTAGATTTACTGGATTTATATCCATTCAATTTTAGAGAATTCCTGTGCGCTATGGACGAAGAAGGGCTGGAAAGTGCATTGGAAACAAAGGATTACAATTTAATTGACAATTTTGCGGATAAATATTTGTTCTGGCTGAAAAATTATTATTATACAGGCGGCATGCCAGCAGTTGTAGATGCATTTCGCTTGAATAAAGATTATGCAGAAGTACGACAGATACAGAGTGATATTGTACGGCAGTATGAGGGTGATTTTGGAAAGCATATTGAAGCAAAAGTTCTCCCAAGAATACGAATGGTATGGGATTCTATTCCGATGCAGCTGGCGAAGGAGAATAAAAAATTTTTCTTTGGACAGATAAAGAAAGGAGCCAGAAGCAGCGAATTTGAAATAGCAATTCAGTGGCTTCTGGATTGTGGATTAGTATATAAAGTCAACCGGGTAAATGAGCCTCATATGCCGCTGAAGGCGTATAAAAATATGAATGCATATAAATTATTCGTACTGGATGTAGGACTGCTCGGAGCAATGAGTGAACTGCCAGCAGAATCCATATTGGAGGGTAACGATATTTTTGTTGAATTTAAAGGCGCGCTTACAGAACAGTACGTTCTGCAGCAGTTGATTTCAGATACCCCTTATACGCCATATTATTATGGAAATGAAAAAGCAACTTTCGAGCAGGATTTTCTGATTCAGAAGGCAAAGAGTATTGTGCCGATTGAAGTAAAGGCGGAACAGAACATTCGATCCCATAGTCTTAAAACATATTGCGAAAAATTCCAGCCGGAAGAAGCAGTTCGATTTTCAACATTGAAGTATAAAGAGCAGGAGCGGATGGTAAATATACCATTATACGCTGTTTGCAACTTATAAATTAAAACAGCTATAAATCCCACGAAAGAAGGTGATCCCCATGCCATTTAAAATCATCCGAAACGACATCACAAAAGTTCATGCCGATGCGATTGTCAACACAGCTAAGCCTCAGACAATTTACGTGAAAACGTATCAGAGGGGCGGTTACCTTAATCAAAGCCAGACGTTCCACCCGTTTTACCAGCCGGAGCAGATCAAAAAGGAAGAACTGGACAAGATTCTCGAAGCCGACAGCATTGCTGATGACAGCACAATCCAGAATGCTTTTTACGATGCCCCGACAGTTGTCTATCTGTTTGCACCGTATACCTCCCCAAACGACGAACAGGACTGCTGCGTTGCAAAATCATTTACGATCAGGCAGAATAAACCGAAAAATCCCGGGGCAATATGTGAACTTCCGGGGTTCATTTTGGATGGAAATATTCTTGCAATTTTATAGCACAGTTATTATAATAAAGACAAGTTCTGCGGTAAACTCATTTTTCGCAGAAAACGCCAGAAGCGGAGGCTGACGTTCAAAAAACAAAAAAGGAGCGTAAGAGAAATGGCAAAAATTTTAATCAGCCCTTCCAAATATTTACAGGGCGCAGGGGAAATGAAAAACATCGGAACATATGCTGCAAAATGCGGAAAGAAAGCACTGGTTCTGATCAGCCAGGGAGGCTACAGACGGATCGGAGCAATGATCGAAGAAAGCTTTGCGGGAAGCGACTGCGACGTTGTTTTTGATTATTTCAACGGCGAGTGCTGTGAGAGTGAGATCAACCGTCTGGTTGCTATCGTGAAAGAAAAAGGCTGTGATCTGGTCATCGGTGTCGGCGGAGGCAAAATTTTTGATACCGCAAAAGCAGTTGCCTACTACGCAGAAATACCAGTATTCATCTGCCCGACCATCGCATCGACCGATGCACCGTGCAGCGCACTGTCTGTTGTATACACAGAAGAGGGTGTATTCGAGAAATACCTCTTCCTTCCGGCAAACCCGAACCTGGTTCTGATGGATACCGACATCATCGTAAAATCTCCAGTCCGCCTGACCGTAGCCGGAATGGGTGATGCACTTGCCACCTATTTTGAAGCAAGAGCCTGCCAGAGAAGCGGAGCTACTTCCTGCGCCGGCGGAAAAACAACCGAGGCAGCGATGGCACTCGCGAAACTCTGCTTTGACACTCTGATGGAAGAAGGCGTAAAAGCCAAAATCGCTCTTGAAGCCGGCGTATGCACCCCGGCAGTCGAGAAAGTCATCGAGGCCAACACCCTCCTTTCCGGAATCGGTTTTGAAAGCGCAGGCCTCGCAGGAGCCCACGCCATCCACAACGGCTTCACCGTACTCGAGGAATGCCATCACATGTACCACGGTGAAAAAGTAGCCTTCGGAACCCTGACTCAGCTCGTCCTGGAAAACGTACCGCTTGATGAACTCGAAGACATCATCTTATGGTGCATCGAAGTCGGTCTCCCAGTCACCTTGGCTGAACTCGGTGCCGGAAACGTAACCGACGACCAGCTCATGGAAGTAGCCAAAACCGCATGCGCAGAGAACGACACCCTCCACAACATGCCATTCGAAGTAACCCCGGAGACCGTCTTCGCCGCCATTAAAGCAGCCGACGCCTACGGCAGATACTATCTCGACGAAGAAGAATAACCCGTATGAAAAAAGATCTTCTGCCAACCCCAGGAGATCTTTTTTCATACCCAAATTTAATCAATACAAAAAATAGAAGTTTCCAACTCCCTTCCTATATGTTAAAATAAACTCACCCCATTTCACAGAAAAAACATAAACCCATGTTAAAGTAAAATGGTAAAAATATCAAACATAAAAACACAACGAGATCAGGAAAAAGCACGAGCGGGCGGGCAGCCGGGCGTTTTCCGTCCGTCATATAAAGGAGACAAAACTCATGGAAAAATTAAAAATCCTAGTAGTAGACGACGAAAGCCGCATGCGCAAACTCGTCAAAGATTTCTTAGTAAAAGCCGGATACGACGTCATCGAAGCCGGTGACGGCGAACAGGCCGTAGACACCTTCTACGCCCAGAAAGACATCGCCCTCATCATCCTCGACGTCATGATGCCCAAAATGGACGGCTGGCAGGTCTGCCGCGAAATCCGCCAGAACTCCAAAGTCCCGATCATCATGCTCACCGCCAAAAGCGAAGAACGCGATGAACTCCTCGGCTTTGACCTCGGCGTAGACGAATACATCTCAAAACCATTCTCCCCGAAAATCCTCGTCGCCCGCGTCGAAGCCATCCTGCGCCGCAGTGGCAAAACCGGCGAAGACGACGTATTAGAAGCCGGCGGCATCCGCATCGACAAAGCCGCCCACATGGCATCCATTGACGGAAAACCAATGGAGTTAAGCTATAAAGAATTCGAACTCCTCACCTACTTCCTCGAAAACCAGGGAATCGCCCTCTCCAGAGAAAAAATCCTGAACAACGTCTGGAACTACGACTACTACGGCGACGCACGCACCATCGACACCCACGTCAAAAAACTCCGCAGCAAAATGGGCGACAAAGGCGATTTAATCAAGACCATCTGGGGCATGGGCTATAAATTCGAGGCGGACGAATCATGAACGGAACAGAAAAACAAAATGAGACTTCCATGGAGATGCCTGCAGAAGATTCCCGTGTGACAATGGGAAACCAGACGGAGAAAAAGCACCGGTTTCATTTGAAAATGCCACAAAAGGGAAGAAAACACTCCGTCAAAAAACGAATTGCCTACACTTTTATTGCGACCATGGCAGCTACCCTGCTTATCATCGGCCTGATCAATTACTTCTTTCTCGGGTCCTTTTATATCCGGGATAAAGAACACATTCTGGCAGAGAGCTTTCAGAAACTGAATGCGACAGGCGGAGACAGCGACAATATCCCTGATACCTTCGAGCAGTTCTGTGCTACCAACAACCTGAAAGTCATTATTACCGGACCGGAGCTCAGCAGCTTCGTCTATTCCAACGCAACCGACCGCCAGAGCCTCCAGACCCTGATCTTCGGCCTGATCAGCGGAAACGAGCAGGCAAATACCAAAGTCGTTGACAGCAAAGACAACTATCAGATCCAGAAATTCTACGACAGCCACGCCGATGCCGAGTATCTGCAGATCATCGGCTGGTTTGACAATGGAAATTGCTACTTTGCAAGATGCCCGCTGGAGAGCATCACGGATGCGGTCGGCCTTTCCAACCAATTTTACCTCTTTATCGGCATTCCGATCATCATCATCGGTGCCATTGTGATCTGGATCATCACCCGCCAGATCGTCCGTCCGGTGCAGGAGCTGACCGAAATTTCGAAAAAAATGGCAGCCCTTGACTTCGATGCCCGCTACGTGAGCGGCGGAAAAGACGAGATCGGCGAGCTTGGAAACAACTTCAATGTCATGTCCGAACAGCTTGAGCAGGCGATTTCCGAGCTGAAAAGTGCGAACGTTGAGCTGCAGAAAGATATTGACAAAAAAACGCAGATTGATGAAATGCGCCGCGAGTTCCTCTCAAATGTCACACATGAGCTGAAAACCCCGATCGCTCTGATTCAGGGTTATGCGGAAGGCCTGAAAGACAACATCAACGACGATGAGGAAAGCCGCGAGTTCTACTGCGATGTCATCATCGACGAGGCGGCAAAGATGAACGAGATGGTCAAAAAACTCCTGAACCTGAACCAACTCGAGTTCGGTGAGGATCAGGTCAATATGGAACGGTTCGATCTGAACGCCGTGATCAAAGGCGTGCTGCAGTCCTCCGACATCCTGATCCGCCAGAAAGAGGCAAAAGTGCTCTTTACCGGCGGCGACCCGCTCTATGTCTGGGGCGATGAATTCAAAGTCGAGGAGGTTATCACCAACTATCTGACGAATGCCCTCAACCATCTGGACTACGACCACACGATTGAGATCACCTGCAAAAAAGAAGGGAATGTCGTAAAGACAACCGTTTTCAATACCGGGGACCCGATCCCGGAGGAGGATCTCGACAAGGTATGGGTGAAATTCTTCAAGGTGGACAAAGCGAGAACAAGGGAATACGGCGGAAGCGGCATCGGCCTTTCCATCGTAAAAGCCATTATGGATTCCTTCCAGCAGCAGTGCGGCTGCCAGAATTACGACAACGGTGTGGCATTCTGGTTCACACTGGAGGCAGATGGAAAAACGGAAGAAGCATGATTGCAAAAAGCGTGCCAGAAAAAGGAAATACAGCCTTTTCCTGGTGCGCTTTTCTTGCATAAAGGAAAAAGATGGTGTAGAATAATAGCACAAACGGTCGAAAAGAGAGGGAGAGAAGAGATGGCGGATTCCAACAGTACAAAGAGTGCGCTTGCAGATGCGATGAAAAAATTGATGGTACGCAAGTCTTTTGCGAAAATCAGTATTTCAGATCTCTGCGAGGAATGCGGTCTGAACCGGAAAAGCTTTTATTATCATTTTAAAGATAAATACGATCTGGTAAACTGGATCTTTTATGTGGACTTTCTGACAAACATGGGCGGAAAGAACTTTGAGAATGAATGGGATGTGCTGGTGGCGGTCTGCAATATTTTCTATCAGAATAAAGCATTTTACCAGAGTGCCCTGAGGATCGAAGGGCAGAACAGTTTTAAGGATTACTTTTACGAGATGCTCGAGCCGGTCATGGCGTTTTTTGTACAGGATCTCTTTCAGGTACAGAATCAGAAACTGTTTGTAACGTTCTTCTGTGATGCCTTCCTGACCGCGGTTCTGCGCTGGTTTTCCATGGAAAGCGAGCTGGAACCGGAAACGTTTGTCGAAGAACTGAAAGAAGTGATATACAGATCATCAGAAAAAATAGCAGCCAAAGCGGAACCAAAGAAATAAAATTCCGCTTTGGCTGTACTTTTATGCATCTGCGAGCAGTTCACGGTAAAATATATTCCGAAGAGACAATTCTCCAAAGGAAACGGTGGGCGTATCGAGTGTGCGGGCCATGTGATCCGGCAGAAGCAGCAGATACGCCGGATTGGCGGTGATAATCTGCTCAATTTTGCGGGAGTCTTCCTGCACTTCGATCGGGAAGAATGGCTGTATGGGGGTGAAGCGGTACTGTTGAACAACATCGGAAACAGCCCGGATACTTTCTTTTGAGCACGAATCATCTGCGACCAGAAAGAAAAAGACACTCTGTTCCATCTGGGAATACAGGTGGTCAAAAGAGAGCAGATAAGCGGCAGCATCTGCATCCTGATAGACTTTGTGCATACCGAACAGCGTTTTCTGATGGCGCAGGGCTTTTGCCATGGAAGCCGTTGAGGGGGCATCAATTGGAAGAGAAACCATCAGGTTCGGGCAGGATAAAAGCAGTTTCTGCTGTTTTTCGGTAAGCGGCGTATCGGAAAGAAACCAGAGAAACGCGCATTCCGGATGCGACTGGATGACGGCAAGGTAGGATTCCATATCCTCATGATGATCCATGGAGCGGAGCTGATAAGAGTAGATGCCGTATGTCAGACCAGTTCTGACCACGGATGCAAAAAACGAGGAATCATAAGTGTCCGGGATGCGGCTGTCGAGACGGAGCTTGACAACCCAGGGAACAGCAAAGGAAAGTTCTTTCTGCTTCTGGCGCAGAATCTGCGCACCGTAGGTAAAACTGTTGTAGCCGATGTTGATGCCGAACTGACGAAGCGCTTCCGGATCGTTGCTGCGCAGCAGAAAGTCGATCGCCTGATAATACGGGCTTTCATCGTTGCGCAGAAGATCCTGAAAAATGGCAAAAATCTGATTCTGAAAGCGGCCGCGGGAAAATTGGCGGCCAAGATCGCAGAGCTTGCGGACGCTGCGTTTCGGATCTGCGTCCATCTCCACCATCGCGCGTGCAACTGTTGTGTCGATCAGTGCGCGGGTGATGTCCTGTGAATTCATAATGTGTTCCTCCGATCAAGTAAAATAAGCTGTTTTTATCATAGCAAAAAGAACACGGTAAAAACAGGGACAAAGAACAGGAATTGTCTAAAAACTCCATTCCTTAAGGAAAATTTACCAGATCTTCAGAAGAAATTTCTTTTTCTTTTGTGGAAAAAGTGGTAAAATAAAGTTAGATGGTACAAACTATCGATTCTGCCGCGCCAAAAACGCGGCGGAACCATCCGAAACGATTCCAGAAAAATAGGAAAAACGAAATGGTTTTCGAACATGGAAGATAAAAGGAGGCGTTTTGCATGAAATTTGATATGCACTGCCACACAAAAGAGGGTTCGATGGATGGAAAAGTCATGATTGAGGAGTACATCCGAACACTGAAACGAAAAGGATTTGGAGGAATGTTGGTATCCGACCACGATTCCTATGACGGATACCGCGAGTGGAAGAATGCCATCAAGGGAAGAGCACACCAGGATTTTGTGGTATTAAAAGGTGTTGAGTACGATACGTGCGACTGCGGCCACATTCTTGTGATTATGCCGTTCGGCGTAAAATTAAAAATTCTGGAGCTACGCGGTCTGCCGGGATCGATCCTTGTCAAGATCGTCCATGCGTACGGCGGAATTTTAGGACCGGCGCATCCGTACGGCGAAAAATTTATGAGCATGATCAGCACGAATGAACGGAAGAAAAAGTATCAGCAGCGGATTGCCCAGCTTCTCCCGCAGTTCGATTTTGTTGAAATTTTCAATGCGTGTGAGAGCGCGGAGACGAACGCAAAAGCGAAACGGCTGGCGGAGAAATTCAATAAGCCCGGCTTTGGCGGAAGCGATGCGCACCGGCTGGACTGCATCGGAAAAGCGTATACCGAGCTGCCGGATACTATCAGAAGTGAGGATGATCTGATCGCCTACGTAAAAACGTGCCCGCAGATCGAATGCGGCGGCGAACATTACAACGGAACGACGAAAGACCGGATCGGCCGCCTGAACATGGTGCTTGTGGATTCGTTCTATTTCTACAACAAACTTGCAAATGGCTGGCGCTGGCGGAAGCGGAGACGTGAGCTGTTTGATATCATAGAGAAAAAACTCTGATGAATGCCTGGCAAAAAAGCGTGCCGGAAACGTTTCGTTCGGCACGCTTTTTCCTGCCCTGTATTTGAATCGAAAAAGAGAGGAAACATACGTATGCTTGCAATATTTCTTGCGCCGGTCTACATACTGGCAAATGTATTTACCGCCTACTGGCTGCTGCGGTGGATGAAGGAGGTGCATCCTTTGTTCCGCCATCCGGCCGTGCTGGGTGTCATTTTGGTGCTGTATGCATTTTTTGCACTTTCCCTGCTGACGAGCTTTCTGATCAAAAGAGATCCCGTTCACCGGATTTTAAAGGTCATCAGCAACTGCTGGCTTGGCATGTATCTGTATTTTCTTGGCTTCACCGCGATTCTGGTGCTGCTGCGCTTCATTTTTGCGCATACGGCACTGACGAAAACTTGGCTGTATTCTCCGATGGGATTGAAAGCGGTCGGCCTTGGCGCGATCCTTTTTGTGACGGGAATGTGCATCTACGGAATGGTGCATGCAGTCCATATTTACACGACACGATATGAGGTTCCATCGAAAAAGGATGCACATCTGAAAATTGCTCTCGTCGCAGATCTTCATCTGGGGTACAGCATCGGCAGTCATCAGATGGAAGAGATGGTGGAAAAAATCAACGCTGAGGAGCCGGATGTCGTTGTGATTGCCGGGGATATTTTTGATAATGAGTACGATGCCATCTATGAGCCGGACCGCGTGGCGGATCTTCTGGCGGGCTTAAAGAGCCGGTACGGCACGTACGCCTGCTACGGCAACCACGATCTCGATGAGAAGATTCTCGCGGGCTTTACGTTTGAGACGAAGGAGGAGCGCATCGCCGACCGCCGGTTCGGTGAGTTTCTGGACCGCGCGAAGATTCATCTGCTGGAGGATGATGTGGTCTGTATCGATGATGCCTTTTATCTGGCGGGCCGAAAAGATCCCGACCGGATCCGCAAAACGCAGGAGACACGCGACACGCCGTCCGAACTGCTTACCGGACTGGACCAGTCGCTTCCAGTTTTTGTGATTGACCACCAGCCGTCGGAGCTGACCGAGCTGGCAGAGGCAGGCGCAGACCTTGATCTTGGCGGTCATACGCACGACGGACAGCTCTTCCCAGGCAATATCCTTACCGGCCTGATGTGGGAGAATGCCTGCGGGATGAAGAAAGTCGGAGACATGTACAGCATCGTCACATCCGGCGTGGGTCTCTGGGGACCGCCGATGCGGATCGGGACGAAAGCGGAAGTGGTGATCATCGATTACGGAAAATAAGGGTTGACAAAACCGGAACGCAGAACTATAATACAACAAAATTACGAAACAGAGGTTATCAACGATGAACGAGATGCACAGCGTACAGATGCACAGGGACGACGATTGATAGCGCTTGTATCAAAGTGAAGACTACTATACTTCACAGGTACAGGCGCTGATTGTGTTGTACCTGTGTGGAAGATAAGGCAAAGGGAAACCACACTGGGAGAAAAAGAAATACCCCGTGTGGTTTTTCTTTGCCATTTTTTATCCATGCGGGAATGACTTGAAATTTACATCAGAGAAGGGTTGTGATCGTATGGGACATACAGATTATGTCCATATGGATTTTCTGCTGATTTTGCGGCGATAAAGAAAAATCAGAACAGAAAGGCAGAAAAGACTATGAAGACAGAAATGAATACCGTAAAAGTAAGAAAAACAGAGGAACTCGAAGCAGAGCAGTTAGGAGCACACATCGGCGAAATCGTGCGGCTGCATGGAAGCATTTACAAAATCCGAAAAATGAGCTCATTTGCATTTGTGCTGCTTCGGACGAAACGGCAGATGGTACAGTGCGTGTACGAGCCGGCGTATGCCCGGTTTGCGTTGGAGGAATTAAAAGAAGAGGCGTGTGTCCGGTTTACCGCGGAGGTGATCCGTGAAGAGCGTTCCAGAAGCGGGTATGACCTGCATCTGTTAGACGTGGAAATCCTCTCCGAGCCGGAAGAAGTACCGCCGGTTGTCATCAACCAGAAGCGGGTCAACACTTCCATCGAGAACCTGCTGGACTACCGGCCTATCACGCTGCGAAATGAAAAAGAGCGCGCGGTTTTCCAGATTCAGGCCAGGATCTGTCAGGCGTTCCGCGAATTTCTGGATGGACAGCACTTCACCGAAATCCACACACCGAAGCTCGTAGCAGCGGGAGCCGAGGGCGGAGCTAATATCTTCTCCCTGTCGTATTTCGGCGAACAGGCATATCTGGCGCAGAGCCCGCAGTTTTACAAGCAGATGATGGTCGGCGTCTTCGAGCGTGTCTATGAGATCGCACCGGTCTTCCGGGCGGAGAAGCACGACACGGCGCGTCATCTGAACGAATATACAAGCGTGGACTTTGAGATGGGCTATATCGAGAATTTTGAGGACATCATGGCGATGGAGCAGGAAATGCTGCGGTACACATTTGGACGGCTGCAGGAGACATGCGGAGCGGAGCTTTCGCTTTTAAAAGCAGAGGTGCCGGTGATCACGGAGATTCCGAGAATCCGTTTTTCCGAGGCGAAAGAGCTGGTGAGCCGCGTATACAAAAGAGCCTTTTCGGAGAAACTGGACTTTGAACCGGAGGAGGAAAAACTGCTGTGCGAATATGTGAAGAAAACGACAGGCAGTGACTTCGTATTTGTGACACATTATCCAAGCGCCAAGCGCCCGTTCTACGCGATGGACAGCAGAGAAAACCCGGCAGTGACGGAAAGCTTTGACCTTCTCTTCCGCGGCCTTGAGGTGACGACCGGCGGCCAGCGCATCCACAATTACCGGGAGCAGGTGGAAAAGCTCGAAAGCCGCGGCATGCATGTTGAAGCGTTTGAGAGCTATCTAATGATGCACCGCTGCGGCATGCCCCCGCACGGCGGCCTCGGTCTTGGGCTGGAGCGGTTTACGGCACGGCTTCTCGGATTTGAAAATGTGCGGAACGCATCCCTGTTTCCAAGAGACATTCACCGTCTGATTCCGTAAACCAGAAGAGTGTAAAAAACTCCGGCGAAGCCGTGGCGCAGATCCACGGGCTTAGCCGGAGTTTCATAAGATTTCCCTCCCTTTTGAAAGATAGCGTAACCGTTTGGATATTTCTGTTATACATCAGGGGAGTGAAAATGACAAATTGTTTATTGCAGACAGGATTGCTGTATAAAAGTCAGAATTTTTGCAGAAATGAGCCTTGTAAAGCGTCCGAAAATAGGCTATACTAAACAAGGTTTGGCTGCCGGAAGAATCTGGCAGTATCGGCAAATATTGGAAAAAAGAAAGACGGGAGTTTCCCGGTTTGAGGATAGGAAAATATGAAATTATATGACATTTCCGGAGAGCAGTTTTCCGCAATGGACGCGCCGCGTCATCTGATGACGGAGGAAGGAACGGCGCAGACGACGCTCGACCGATCACTTGGCATCTGTCAGGTGGCGGAGCTTGAGGGAAAAGTGACAAGAGAAGTGCTCGAGGAGGTCATGGAAGAAGACTGTGAACGTCTCCTGATCCGCGGCGATGCGCAGATTACACGCGATGGGGCAGATTACCTGGCAGAGAAAAAACTGGTGCTGCTCGGTGTGGAGCAGGAAACTGTCGGAAATGAGACATCAGGGAATGATGTTCATCAGCAGTTACTGAAAAAAGGCACGGTGATTGTTGAAAATCTGAATCTGGAGAAAGTGACCTCTGGTCATTATTTTCTCGTGGCTGCGCCGATCCAAAAGAAACACCAATACGGCGGCCCGATCCGTGCGGTTCTGATCGAAAATTAGGAAATGCCCTGTGTGAATCCGAAAATGCAATGTGAAACATAACAGAAAGAGAAAAACAGGAAAAAGTGTTCCCTCGTGGGACACTTTTTTTGATATGTCCAAAACGAGGGAATTTTGGGTTGTATTTTCCAAATATGGAGAATATAATGGGAAAAAGCCAGGATGTGGTATTCAAAACCAGATCAATTCCGGGCGAAAATATTAAACTATTACAAAGGAGATCGTGAACAATGGATGCAAAAATGAAAGTAGAAAGAGCCGCTGCAGGCGCTGCGATCGATGGTGTTTTAAAATATGTGAACCACGGAGATGACAGAACAAAAGCACTGCTGAATCTGACGGATTTTGTACAGAAATTTACCGGAAATATGTTTGCGGAGAAAACGTTCGACAATATCCGCACCATGCTGCAGAATCCGGACAACAAATGGGTACAGTATGTCAACCGCGGACTGGACGAGCTGGATCCGCAGGTGATCAAAATGACTGCTTTGAACCTGGGATTCCAGGCAGCTTTCGTCGGAACGAAACAGATCCGTATGAACCGTGAAAAATACAACTGCAACATCCCATGGACGATGCTGATGGACCCGACAAGTGCCTGTAACCTGCACTGCACCGGATGCTGGGCAGCAGAATACGGCCACAAGCTGAATCTTTCCTATGAGAAACTTTCTGATATCATAAGCCAGGGAAAAGAGCTGGGAACCTACTTCTACATGTTCACCGGCGGCGAACCGCTTGTGCGCAAAAAAGACATCCTGCGTCTGGCAGAAGAGCATCATGACTGTGAATTCCACTGCTTCACCAATGGAACCCTGATCGACGAGGAGTTCTGTGAGGCGGTTCAGAAGCTCGGCAATATCTCCTTCTCCCTGTCTCTGGAAGGCTTCGAGGAGGTCAACGACGGACGCCGCGGCGAGGGTATTTTCGATAAAGTTCTGGCAGCCATGGATCTGATGAAAAAACACGGTCTGCTTTTTGGTACTTCCATCTGCTACACAAGAGCAAACCTCGAGACCGTTACAAGTGACGAGTTCCTGGATCTTTTGATCGAGCACGGATGCCGTTACAGCTGGTATTTCCACTTCATGCCGGTCGGCATGGACGCTGCACCGGAGCTGATGCCGACGGTTGAGCAGAGAAAATATATCTATCACAGACTGCGTGAGATCCGTTCCGATAAGAGTGACAAACAGATCTTTGTTATGGACTTCCAGAACGACGGTGAGTTTGTCGGAGGCTGTATCGCAGGAGGAAGAAACTACTGCCATATCAATGCAAACGGCGATGTGGAGCCGTGTGTTTTCATCCATTACTCCGGCGCCAACATCAACGAAGTTTCCCTGATCGAAGCACTGCAGCAGCCGCTGTTCCAGGCATACCGCGATGGACAGCCGTTCAACCGCAACCACCTGCGTCCATGTCCGATGCTCGAAAATCCGGAACTGCTGCGTGAGATGGTAGAGAAGACCGGCGCGAAGTCAACCGACCTGCAGTCTCCGGAGAGCGCAGAGCATCTGTGCGGAAAATGTGATCTGTATGCTGCTGAGTGGAAAAAAGCCGCAGACGAGCTGTGGGCAGAGAATCCGCATCACAAACAGAGATATGAGAACTATAAGAAAGAGAACCTGGACGAGGAGGCAAAAGCTTCCACAGAGGAGATTCTTTCCGGAATCCGTGGATAATGCGATCGATGAATCGAAGATAAAATAGAAGCAAGACACCGGAAAATGGGACGAAAACCTGTTTTCCGGTGTCTTTTTGTGCGGGCAGTGAGCCAAAGTCCGACCTTGCAGAAAGCGGCCGGATCCCGTATACTATAGAGAAGCAAAGCGATATTTTAACGACAGAGAGGATTAAAAAATAGAAGATGAACGATTCATTTTTACAGGAACAGGGCGTAAGCGGGGCGTTAATTGAGAGTGTGCGGAAATTCCGCGAGAGCTATCCGGTGGCGGAGGGCTTAGAGAACCGCATGAGCACGCCGGAAATCCCGTTTTTCGGAAAAGAGATTCTGGAGATGGCAATTGCCGCGCTGCTGCAGGGCGAAAATCTGCTGCTGACCGGCGAGAAGGCAACGGGAAAAAACGTGCTGGCAGAGACACTGGCGTATGTTTTCGGAAGACCGACGTACAACGTTTCCTTCCATGTAAACACAGGAAGCGCCGAGCTGATCGGAACAGATACGTTCCAGAACCAGGAGGTCACACTCCGGAAAGGCAGCATTTACCGCTGTGCAGAGGAAGGCGGTTTTGGCATTCTCGATGAGATCAACATGGCGAAAAACGATGCGGTCAGTGTTCTTCACGCCGCGCTCGACTACCGCCGCATCATCGATGTGCCGGGCTACGATAAAATTCCGCTTCACCCGGCGGCGCGGATGATCGGAACGATGAATTACGGCTATGCGGGAACGAGGGAGCTGAATGAAGCGCTGGTGTCCCGCTTTCTGGTGATTGACATGCCGCCGCTTACAGAAGAGACACTGTTTTATTTGATGCAGTCAAAATTCCCGGATCTGAAACCGGCGGCACGCGAAGCGCTGGCCGGCCTTTACCTCGATCTGCAGAAAAAGGCAAAACAGGCGGAAATCACCACGCGCGCGCTCGACCTCCGCGGTCTGTTCGGAGCGATCGGCACGATGCGCCAGGGGCTGTCCCCGTATCTTGCGGTGCAGATCGGCATTGTCAATAAATGCTTTGACCTGTTTGAAAAAGAGATCGTGCGGGATGTCGTGCGCACGCGGATTCCGGAAGAGTGGACGCCGCAGGATATTTTTTAGAGGAAATACGTATGGTGACAGAGGAAACATTAAAAACGCATGAGATGGAGCTGGAAAGCCGGATCCGCAATCTCGTCTGGACTGTCAGCGGCGACTACACGCTGAAGCTGAACCCGGATGTGGAGCGGTATGCGAAGGAGCCGGATACGGTACTGTACGACACAATCCGCCAGGGCGCCTTTTCGTGTTACTTTGATCGGGAAGCCTACAGCCTGTATCTGGTGAAGAAGGTTTACAGCGGCGCAGCGGAGGGAGAACTGATGATGCTCGCCCAGCTGGTGACGGAGGAGGCCGTATCGAAGCGGCTCGAAAGCGAGCGCCCCGGTGTCAAGGGCTTTCGAAGGAGAGCAGCGGAGGAAATACTGGACCACTCGTTTGAATCTTTATCCAAAAATGAGACAGGCCGCCTGAAACTGGAGTATCTGCGCGGAAGAAGAGAGGAGGACGAGGGGAAAAGCCCTTCATACTCGGGAAAAACGCGGGAGTGGATGAAACTGCTGAAGCACGCATCCGAAACAGCGGATACAATGGAACTGATCCGGGTGACGGACGAGCTGTACAATAAGGTCGTCGATCCCGCATTTGTGAAAAAGCACGGTGATCTTGCCTCGGTTCTTGCGGTAACGATCGAGGAGCTCACCGAGTATTCCTGGAAGGATTTCCTTTCGGAAGAGCTGTATGAGGACGGGCTCGAGACATATCTGGAGCGAGTTTCGCTTGATATGACAAATTTCACATCAAAAGAGGCGGAAGAGAAGAAAGAAAAAACAGCGGGAAGCGATACCAAAAAGGTCGTTGTCGTCGATGAGAAAGCGCTGGCACGGATGTATCAGTACATTCAGCGCAATTACGGAAAAACGTGGCTCTCGGAGAGTGAGGAGAAAAGCCGGAATTACCAGCTCTGCCGCGGCATCCACAGCGACTGCAGCCTCTATTACACGGAGGGTGTGCTGAAAAATCCGGTCGGAAAGTATTATCAGCTCTCCTACGCGCAGAAGCAGAAGGATAAAAACCTTCATGCCTATTACGACCAGCACCGCGCGGTGCGGCAGAACATTTCGCTGCTGTATCAGGAACTGAAAAAAGCGATGCTGCTGCAGGAGGATCAGTCGTTTGCGGATGCAGACCACGGAATTTTACAGCCCGCGCGGATGTGGAAGGTGGGACGGAGCCAGAATGCGGATCTGTTCCGGCTGGAGCAGCGGCGGAATTCGCTGGATTTTGTCGTGGATATTCTCGTAGATGCGAGCGGTTCCCAGCGGCCGCGCCAGGAGAATGTGACACTGCAGACGTACATTCTGGCGGAGACCTTAAGCCGCCTGCACATCCCGTTCCGCGTGATGAGCTTCTGTACGTTCTGGGATTACACGATCCTGCACCGGATGCGCGATTACGACGATCCGCGGGAGAAGAACAGCAATATTTTTGAGTATATCACATCCTCAAACAACCGCGACGGGCTTGCTGTCAAGGCGGCGGGGATGGATCTTTTAAAACGCCAGGAGGACCGGAAGCTGCTGATCCTCTTAAGCGACGGAAAGCCGTACGATGTGCTGGTGAACCGGCCGAATGCGAGAAATCCAAAGCCGTACCGGGATGACTATGCACTGCATGACACGGCAACTGAGGTGCGGCGCCTCAGGCAGCAGGGTGTCTCGGTGCTTGGGGTCTTTGTAGGCGAGGAGACGGAGCTTATGGCGGAGCAGAAGATTTTCGGCAAGGATTTCGCGTATGCGCGCGATATCCGCAACTTTTCCCATATGGTGGGAAGCTATTTAAGAAGAAAAATCGAAGAATAAACGAGCGGAATGCTCTGGGCGGAAAGTGAAAAACTTTTATCCGGAGCATTTTTTTCGATTTTTTTACGCAAACAGGTTGACATTTCCCACAAAATCTCCTAGAATGTTCTATAGCGAACTGTTTAATATGAAACAGTCATCTATAGAACAGTTGCTTATGGAACAGTCCTTATTCAAACAGTTTTATAACGAACAGATGGGGACGGCAGCAAAGGGGAAAGGAGGAAAAAAGCAGCGTGTGTTGTAAAAAAAGAAAAATCGGCCACGAACTGCGGACGCTGGACAATATGATGTCACGGAACCTGATGGCAGCCGCCAGAGAGCGGGGCGTCGATGAACTGACGGCCATGCACGGGTGGATTTTGGGCTATCTGTGCAGGAACGAGCACAAAGATATTTTCCAGAAAGATATTGAAGCGGAATTTAAGATCTGCCGCTCTACCGTGACCAACATTTTAAAGCTCATGGAGAAAAAGGGCTACATCAAACGGGAGTCCGTTCCCTATGACGCGCGGCTGAAAAAACTGGTGCTGACCGATACCGGAAGAGAGCTTCACGAGAAGACGAAAGATATGATCGATATGCTGGAAGAACAGACGGTTGCGGGAATTTCAAAAGAAGATCTTGACACTTTCTACCGTGTCATCGATCAGGTCAAAAACAACGTAAAAAATATGTTAGGAGAGACATCATGTTAAAAACACTTGGAGCACAGGTAAAAGAGTTTAAAAAAGCCTCCATTGCCACTCCGATTTTCATGATTCTGGAGGTTATCATGGAGATGATCATTCCTCTTATGATGGCATCCATTATCGATAACGGTGTAGAAAAAGGCGATCTCCATCACATTTACGTGGTGGGAGCATTCATGGTAGTGGCAGCAGCCATCGGTCTGTTTGCAGGTATCATGGGCGGAAAATATGGAGCAAAGGCATCTGCCGGATTTGCAAAAAATCTGCGTCAGGCCATGTTTGAAAATATCCAGGAATATTCTTTTTCCAATATTGACAAATTCAGTACAGCAGGTCTTGTCACCCGTCTGACCACAGATGTGACGAATCTGCAGAATGCATATCAGATGATCCTTCGTATGTGCATGCGTGCACCGGCGAGTATGATCATTGCAATGATTATGTCGTTTTACATCAATGCACGCCTTGCGAGCATTTATCTGGTGGCCGTTATTCTTCTTGGAACGTGTCTGTTTCTGATCATGCGGTCTGCAACCAAATATTTCGAGCAGGCATTTCCAAAATATGATGAATTAAATGCGAGTGTGCAGGAAAACGTATCCGCAATCCGTGTGGTAAAAGCGTATGTGCGCGAAGATTATGAGACAGGAAAATTTCACAAAGCGTCCGAAAATATTTATAAAATTTTCTGTAAAGCAGAAGAAAATCTTTCCTTTAACGCACCGCTGATGCAGCTGACCGTGTACAGCTGTATTCTTCTGATCAGCTGGCTCGGCGCCAAAATGATTGTCGGAAGCAGTCTTTCGACCGGAGAACTGATGAGCCTTCTGACCTATTGCATGAACATTCTGATGAGCCTTATGATGCTTTCCATGGTATTCGTTATGATCACAATGAGCCTTGCAAGTGCGCGCCGTATTTCAGAAGTCCTGAATGAGAAGAGTGATCTCGATAATCCGGAGAATCCGGACTTTTCGATTCCGGATGGAAGCATTACCTTCGATCATGTCTATTTCAACTACAAAAAAGGAGCCGGCGAGCCGGTTCTTTCGGATATCAATCTTTCCATCCAATCGGGTGAGACAATCGGTATTATCGGTGGAACCGGAAGTGCGAAAACAAGTCTTGTCAACCTGATCAGCCGTCTGTATGATGTAACAGATGGATCCGTTAAGGTCGGCGGAAAGGATGTCCGCTCCTACGATATGGAAACGCTGCGAAATGAAGTAGCCGTTGTTTTACAGAAAAATGTGCTGTTTTCCGGTACCATTCTCGACAATCTTCGCTGGGGTGATAAAAATGCTTCGGAAGAAGAGTGCAAGCGTGTCTGCCGTCTTGCCTGCGCCGATGAATTTATCGACCGGATGCCGGAGGGCTACAACACCTACATCGAGCAGGGCGGATCCAACGTATCCGGCGGCCAGAAACAGCGCCTCTGTATCGCAAGAGCACTGCTGAAGAAACCAAAGGTGCTGATTCTGGATGACAGTACAAGTGCTGTCGATACCGCAACCGACGCGAAAATCCGGAAGGCATTCCTGACCGAGATTCCTGAGACGACAAAGCTGATCATTGCACAGCGTATTTCCAGTGTGCAGGACGCAGACCGCATCATTGTCATGGAGAACGGAAAAGTAAATGGTTTTGGAAGCCACGAGGAATTACTGAAAACCAATGAAATTTACCGGGAAGTATATGAGTCTCAGACCGGTGGCGGCGGAGACTTTGACGAAAAGAGAGGTGAGTAAGGAATGGCAGAGAGAGTACAGCAGGTAAAGGGGCCGGGAGCAAGACCTCCAAGAGGGGTGAAACCGCAGGTCAAGAATCCGATGAAGATCTTTACCAGAATTATGAAATATGTATTAAAGGATTATACGGTACACTGCATCGCTGTTGTCATTGCGATTTTTGTCAACGTCCTGGCAAATGTACAGGGAACGATGTTTATGAAAACGCTGATTGACGGCTATATCACGCCGATGCTGACCCAGCCGGATCCGGATTTTGGCCCGCTGCTCCACGCAATTTTGCGGGTGGCCGGATTTTACGGAATCGGTATTGTGGCTGCGTTCGTTCAGAACCGTACCATGATTTATGTATCCCAGGGAACCCTGCGGAATCTGAGAAATGATCTGTTCGGCAATATGGAAAAGCTGCCGATTAAATATTTTGATACCCATGCGCACGGCGACATCATGTCGATTTATACAAATGATATTGATACCCTGCGTCAGATGATCAGTCAGAGTATCCCGCAGATCATCAACAGTGCAATCACGATTGTCAGTGTCTTTGTCAGTATGCTGATTCTGAACATCCCGCTGACGATTACAACGCTGGTTATGGTATCTATCATGCTGGGAGTGACAAAAAAGGTGGCCGGATTTTCCGGAAATTTCTTTGTAAAACAGCAGAGGGATCTTGGTAAAGTCAACGGCTTTATCGAAGAGATGATGGATGGCCAGAAGGTTGTCAAGGTATTCTGTCATGAAGAGGAGAATATCGAAAAATTCAAAGAAATTAATAACAATCTGTATGAGAGTGCTTACAATGCCAATGCGTTTGCAAATGTTATCGGACCGATCAATGCACAGCTTGGAAATATGAGCTATGTTGTCTGTGCAATTGTAGGCGGTGCACTTGCCCTTGGCAGCGTCGGTGGCTTTACGCTCGGTGGTCTGGCAAGCTTTCTGACCTTCAACAAGAGTTTTAACATGCCGATCAACCAGGTCAGCCAGCAGCTGAACGCAATTGTTATGGCACTTGCAGGAGCGGAACGTATTTTCCGACTGATGGATGAAGAGCCGGAGCTGGACGAGGGGTATGTAACGCTTGTCAATGCGAAGAAAGAAAACGGAAAACTCACCGAGACGAAAGAGCGTACCGGAAAATGGGCATGGAAGCATACGCACCAGGCAGATGGATCTGTGGATTACCGCGAGCTGCAGGGCCGTGTGGTATTCGAACATGTTGATTTCGGCTACAATCAGGATAAAATTGTTTTGCACGATGTATCGCTGTTTGCAGAGCCGGGTCAGAAGATCGCGTTTGTCGGTTCTACCGGAGCCGGAAAGACAACCATTACCAATCTGATCAACCGCTTCTATGATATTCAGAAAGGTAAGATCCGTTACGATGAGATCAACATTGGAAAGATCAAAAAAGATGACCTGAGAAGATCGCTTGGCATTGTTTTGCAGGATACACATCTGTTTACGGGAACGGTAAGAGAAAATATTGCCTTCGGAAAGCTCGATGCGACGGAGGATGAGGTTGTAGCAGCAGCAAAACTGGCGAATGCGCACGGATTCATTATGCGTCTGCCGCAGGGCTATGACACAATGCTGACCGGAGACGGTGCGAATCTGTCCCAGGGTCAGCGGCAGCTTCTTGCGATCGCGCGTGCAGCCATTGCAGATCCGCCGGTACTGATTCTCGATGAGGCGACAAGCTCCATCGATACCCGTACCGAGCGCATTGTTCAGGATGGTATGGATAAGCTGATGAGCGGAAGAACAACCTTTGTTATCGCACATCGTCTGTCTACCGTACGAAACGCCGATTGTATCATGGTTCTTGAGCAGGGACAAATTATTGAACGCGGTACCCATGATCAGCTGATGGAACAGAAAGGAAAATATTACCAGCTGTATACCGGAAATCAGGTTTCCGCATAGCAGAAAAAACGGAAAAAGTAAGTCCCGCACGACAGAAAATAAAAATCTGTCTGTGCGGGATTTTTTTGCGAAGCAGCGGCTGGTTTTATGTGCGAGTAGCGAAGCGGATTGCGAATATCCGCTTCGAAATGATGATTGCGAGTGATACAGTAAGTTCCCACAGGTTTTTGGGTCTTGAAAAAGACAGCGGGATTTTATAAAATAGAAGAAGCGTTTGAATATATGCAAAGGAGAAAAACTATGGAATACCTGAATACAGCGCAGGAGCTGCTCGATTTTATCATGCGGTGCAAAAGCCCGTTTCATGTGGTAAAAGAAGCCGGCGATCTGCTGAACGAAAATGGATATACAAAACTGGAGGAGACAAAAGAATGGAGTCTCGTTCCGGGCGGAAAATATTATGTGACGAGAAATGAATCCTCGGTGATTGCGTTCCAGATCCCTGAGAGCGCATTTTCCAGCTACCAGATCATCGCAAGCCACAGCGACTGTCCGACGTTTAAAGTAAAGGGAGAGGATCCATTCGTGACGGATGGTCATTACACCCGCCTGAACGTGGAGGGCTACGGCGGAATGATCCGTTCCCCATGGTTTGACCGTCCGCTTTCCCTGGCGGGCCGCATGGTGGTACGTGACGGAAACAGCGTGAAATCCGTGCTGGTTGATGCCGGACGAGATCTGGTGACGATCCCGAATCTGCCGATTCATCTGAATCGTGACATCAACAACGGAATCAAATACAGTGTGCAGACCGACATGCTCCCGATTCTCGGTGATGAGACAGCGAAAGATCATTTTTACGAGCTGTTTCTGCCGGATACCGCAAAAGAGGATATTCTCTCCATGGAGCTTTATCTGTATAACCGAGTGGAAGGATCCATCTGGGGTGCCGGAAAAGAGTTTTTATCCAGTGGGCGTCTGGATGACCTGCAGAGCGCGTTTGGCTCCTTAAAGGGCTTTCTTGCTGCAAAGGCAACAGGCCAGGTCAATGTCTGCGCAATCTTTGACAATGAGGAGGTAGGAAGCCTCACAAAGCAGGGCGCAGATTCGTCGTTCCTGACTGAGACCCTGCAGCACATCAACGCAGCGTGCGGAAAAGACACGACCGCTTACCACAGAGATCTTGCGGGAAGCTTTATGGTTTCTGCCGATAATGCACATGCGTTTCATCCGGCGCATGCGGAGAAATACGATCCGAAGAGCCGCGTCTACATGAACGGCGGCGTTGTCATCAAACAGAGTGCAAACCAGAAATACACGACCGATGCTGTTTCGGAAGCCGTAACAAAGATGATTTGCGAGAAGGCCGGCGTACCGTGCCAGGTATTCGCAAACCACGCTGACATTCCGGGCGGAAGCACGCTCGGCGCAATTCTGAACTCTCTTGTCTCGGTGACAAGTGTGGATATCGGAATGGCTCAGCTTGCGATGCATTCCCCGTATGAGACGGCAGGTGCCAAAGATACTGCTTATCTGGTGCAGTTCGCAAAGACCTTTTATGAGACGACACTGGTGCGGACAGAGCATGGATTTTCTCTGGAAGAAAAATAAAAGTTTAAGATAGAAAAAAGCGGCCGGCGGGACTTTTGAAAAGCCTCTGCCGGCCGCTTTTTGCGTACTTGCAAAGTGTGTTTTAAGGATCAGATTATTCTGTCCGGAGTGCCGTAACCGGATCGCTTTTTGCCGCTTTCTTCGACGGAATCAGACCGCCGATCAGGGTCAGAACGACGCTGAGTGCAATCAGAACAAGCGCCGGGACGAGTGGAAGAGAAGCACTGACCTTCGTCGTATCCGCCAGATGGTGGATCAGAAGGTTGCCCGGAATCATCAGAAGCAGCGAGAGTCCGATGCCGATCAGTCCTGCACAGAGTCCGATGATGAAGGTTTCGGCATTGAAGACCTGCGAAATATTGCGTTTCGAAGCACCGATCGCGCGCAGGATACCGATCTCTTTCTTACGTTCCAGAACACTGATATAGGTGATGACGCCGATCATAATCGAGGAAACCACAAGGGAAATGCCGACAAAAGCGATCAGCACGTAGCTGATGATGTTGACGATATCCGTGACGGAGGACATCAGAGTGCCGACCACATCGGTGTACGAGATTACCTGCTCGTTTTTGCCTTCTTTTTCCATCGTGTCATTGTAACCGTCGAGGATGGAGACAACGTGTTCCTTGCTCTCAAAGTTTTTCGGGTAAATGCTGATCGAAGAGGGTTCGTCAAAATCAGCGTAGCCCAGTTTCTGCAGATTGCCCTCATAGGTGGAAGAGCCGGAAGAACTAAGAGAAGCGAAGAGCTCCTTCATATCATCCTCAGTCATATTCATCTGGAAGGCACTTGCAAAGGCATCGGTGTCAATCTTCATGGCATCGCCCATCGAATCCTGCAGAGAATTACCGACCTGCGTCATGGCGCGCTCCATCTCGGACTGAATTGCAGAGGCCATCTGCGTCATCATCTGTTCCATCGCGGAAGTGATCTGTGTCTGCAGAACCGAGGCGACAGAAGCGGAGTAGCTTCCCATAACGCCTGCCATGTAGTTTGTGAGCGCAGAAGAAACCTGGGACTGCAGTCCGTCGAGATCGACGATTTTTGTGATACCGCTGTTCAGCCGCTGCTGGCCGTCCACCGTGTTCAGGTAGGCGATAAAGTGCTGGCCCATCTCCGTCGGATCCGGCAGGCCGTTCTCCTTCACGTAAGCGAGATAACCGTTGGAAAGCTCCGTCGCAAGCGCAGTGAGCTGGTCGGATGTAATTTCGATATTGCCGTTGTTCTGCATCACCTCGGAAATCCAGTCGTTGATGATCTGAACAGCTTCTTCGGTCTGCAGATACTCCGCAAGATAAGCATCAAACTGTTCCGGATCGGTGTAGCCCATCTTGATCAGGTATGCCTGATACCCTTTGAAGATCCGCTGAATGAGTTCCTGGATCTGTTCCTGTGTAATGGAAACACCGCCGCCGTCTGCAATGATGGTCTGGATGTGGCGCCGCAGGATTTCCTGTGCTTCCGTGGAATTGATGTAGGAGACGAAATCCTCCTGTAAATGGGAATAATCCGCCTCCGGGTGCTCCGAGGCGTAGCCCTGATAGCCCTCCATGAGGCTGGAAGCCAGTTCCTGCATGCCGTCTTCACTGACATTGAGAGTAAGCCCGGATAAAATCTGGCCAAGATCAAGCTGCGGCAGTCCGTCGAAATTAAGAGAGATCTGACTGAGGTCAATCGCACCCGCGAGATCCATGCTGCTTCCGGCGTCCGCAAAGGCGCTGGAAAAATCAAGGTTCATGGAATCACCGGAAAAAGCACCGGAGAGTGCGGAATCGTCGAACTGGAAAGCGTTCTGCAGCTTGTCCTCATCGACAGTGATAAAGGAATCCATATCAAGACCGCTGTTCTGATCCACGGTGCCGAATTCCTGATTCGTAAAGACATCGATGGAGGAGTCCGCCATCTGCTGTTTCACAATCTCGGATTTCTTTGCTTCCTCCACAACGTGGCGGGTCAGCGATGCCGGGTAATTGATGCCGGCGGTCAGGGCAGAGGCGGCAGAGTCAGGGGACGGCTGGACAATACCGGTGATTGTGAGCTTTTCGCCGTTGGCAACGAGTTTTTTCATATAGTCTTCGTTGTCGCTTTTATCTTTCCAGACCTGATACTGACTGTCGTATTCGTAGCAGTCTGCGCTGTTCACAAGACGGAACGTGGTGCCGAGAATATCATCGTAGGAATACGTGCCGATGGAGGAAGGGGTCTCGACGGTTTCTTCATTTAAAAACTGGCGGACCATCTCATCCAGCTCGAGTGCATCGCGGAGCCCCAGGGTGTAGAGCAGAAAATCACTCATTCCGCCGTCGGAAGTGAGGACAAGCACACATTCGTTATAGTTTTCCGGCCAGTGTCCGGCTTTTAAGTCGTACTGGTTCTCGTACAGGGAAGCCGTGTCCGGCATCTCGTAAAAGACGTTGGTGCTCATCATGGATGACATGATGCCGTTGGAGCTTGCGCCAAGGCCGAGCGAGCGGAACGACTGGTCCGGGTGCACCTGGCGGATGGAATCGCCGTCTTCGCGGTAGATCTGCGGCGTGACGGAGTAGGAATATTCGATGGCATTTGTGTAGTCGGAAATGCCGTCCGCACCGCCGTCAAGGTACTTTTTCAGGGAAGCGAGATCGTTGGAGTTCATGGTGGAGAACATGTTGGTCACGACTTCCTGGACTTTGATTTCATTCTTTTTGCCGGAATCTTTTGCGTCTTTGCCGGCATTCTGTGAGCCGACCATCATCGAAGTGAGGTCAAAGCCGGTGCTCTGGATCTGAAGCGGATATTCGGAGAGAGTTTCCTCTTCCATATTCTGAATATACTCGTTGACACCAGAGGAGAGTGCCAGAATCAGTGCAATGCCGATGATGCCGATCGAGCCGGCAAACGAGGTGAGTAAGGTCCGCGCTTTCTTGGTGCGCAGGTTATTAAAACTTAAGGAGAGCGCCGTCAGAAAGGACATCGACGATTTGCCCATGTTTTTGTGCTTGGGAGGAAGCAGGGTTTCGGAATCCGGCTCAAACGGGTTCGTGTCGGAGCAGATCACACCGTCGCGCAGGGTGACGATCCGGTTGGCGTAAAGCTCGGCGAGCTCTGGATTGTGTGTGACCATGACGACAAGGCGTTCTTTGGCAACTTCCTGCAGCAGGTCCATGACCTGAATACTGGTGTCGGAATCGAGCGCGCCGGTCGGCTCATCGGCAAGCAGAATTTCCGGGTCATTGACAAGAGCGCGGGCGATGGCGACACGCTGCATCTGACCGCCGGACATCTGGCTCGGCCGCTTGTGGAGCTGTTTTCCAAGACCGACCTTTTCAAGTGCCGCGATTGCTTTTTTGCGCCGCACCTCTTTGGAAACACCGGAAATGGTAAGCGCCAGCTCTACGTTTGCAAGGACGGTCTGGTGCGGGATCAGGTTGTAGCTCTGGAAGACAAAGCCGATCGTGTGGTTCCGGTAGGAATCCCAGTCGCGGTCCTTATACTTTTTCGTGGAAATGCCGTTGATGATCAGATCGCCGCTGTCATAGCGGTCGAGGCCGCCGATGATATTCAGAAGCGTCGTCTTTCCGGAACCGCTCGGCCCTAAAACAGCGACAAACTCGTTGTCGCGCAAATTTAAGGACACATCGTCGAGCGCTTTCTGTACCAGCGTCCCGGTCCGGTATTCTTTTTTGATATGCTGAATCTGTAGCATGAAAGGGTAACTCCTTCTGTGATTAATATGTGAACAGTTGTCCTTTATTCTACAACGAAATACGGGAAAAGTCCCGGGCTTTAGAAAAATTTAAGAAAAGTTTATCGACAGAAAAAAAGTTCCGCCTCTGTTTCAGAAAAACAAAAAACGGAACTTTCTTTATCTGTGATACTTATGATGCCGGAAAAGTCAGACTTCCATCAGAAGACCTTTCATATAAGCCTTTAAGATTTTCTTTTTCTCCAGTGAAAGATTATTGTAAAGCGTAATGATTTCCTGTTGTCCTTCGGTAAGCTGCAGGGCATCCGGCTGGTCGAGAAAGAAATCGGCAAGTGTGATGCCGAAAGCGTCGCAGAGCTTCTGCAGGGTAGGGATGGTTGGAATATTGGTGCGGTTTACCATATTGTTTAAGGTAGAATAGGGAATGTCTGCCTCTTTTGCAAGGCGGTAATAAGTCCAGGAGCGCTCGCGGCATAAATCCTGAATGTGCTGTATCACATCTTTATCTCTCATAAAAAGATACCTCGTATTCCTATGTAATGTAGCGGCATGAAAATTGCTACTCACATATATTATACGTCTGTAAAAGAATAGAAACAGATCTTAAAGAGAGATGCAGAAAAGCTGTACAAATAAGAAATAATGGGAATTTGAGAGAAAAAGAGAGAAAAACCCGGCAGGAAAATAAGGTCTCCCGCCGGGTTCTGCAATCGTTTCAAAGTCTGTGATTCTTACTCTTCGGTGGAATTTTCTTCCATCTCGTTGAACTGCTCGGTATCCATCAGCTCGTCGAATGCGTCTGCTGCAATTTCGTACTCTTCATCGGAATCGATGTTGTCGAGGTTCGGCTGGCCGTTCTCTTCGTAGTAACGATACAGATAAACTTCGCCGTCTTCGTTCTCGCCGTTTTCATCGAGCGGCAGAAGAGCGATGTACTCTTTCTGGTTCGGAGCTGGGAAAATGGTCAGTACGGCACATTTTACTTCGGTATCGTCGTCCAGTGTCAGGGTAACAGTCGGCTGATCCAGATCCTGGCAGTCGCTGCCGCAGTCTGCGCAGTCTCCGCTGCAGGATGCGCTGTTGAATAATTCTTCACTCATTTGTATTACCTTCCTTTTTCGTGTTCAAGTCTTATCAGGTTCTTGTCTGCCATTCTAACAGATAATAGAAAAAAACACAATGGCTGTGCCGGGAAAGCAGAAAAAATGCGGCTGATACAGGAAAATACGGAAAAGATACAATAAATAAGAACGAAAAAATGAAAAATTAGTCGTATTTTCTATTGACTGTTTTCGGGTACAGTTTTATACTATCACTATTGAATCTAAATATACAGGCAGCTGAACAAACTTATCCTCAACTGCCGGGGAGGCAAAAAATGGATATCAGATTTGAAAAAAGAGAACATTTACAGGAAAAACCGGATCAGAAAAATCTTGGATTCGGAAAACACTTTACAGACTATATGTTTGTCATGGACTGGGACAAAGAGCAGGGATGGCATGACGCAGCAATCGTACCGTACGGCGGAATCCCGATGGATCCTGCAACCATGGTACTTCACTATGCACAGGAAACGTTCGAGGGACTGAAAGCCTACAGAACAGCAGAAGGAAAGATCCAGCTGTTCCGTCCGGAAATGAACGCACGCCGTATGATTAAATCCAACGAGAGACTCTGCATGCCGGGCGTACCGGAGGAGATGTTTGTAGAGGCTGTCAAAGCACTGGTTAAAGCACAGGAAGACTGGGTACCGTCTGAGCCAGGTACATCTCTTTACATCCGTCCGTTCATGTTCGCTACTGAGGCAAGCCTTGGCGTACATATGGCAAAATCCTACAAATTCGTTATCATCACCACTCCGGTTGGAGCATACTATGCAGAGGGCATCAACCCGGTTAAGATCCTGGTTGAGGATGAATATGTTCGTGCAGTCAAAGGTGGCACAGGATTTACAAAATGCGGCGGTAACTATGCAAGTTCCATCGCAGGCCAGGTAAAAGCAGAGAAGATGGGATGCACCCAGGTTCTGTGGCTGGACGGCGTACATCGTAAATATGTAGAGGAAGTTGGAACCATGAACATCATGTTCAAGATTGCCGGCGAAATCTACACCGCACCGCTGGAAGGAACTGTTCTTCCGGGCGTAACCCGTGATTCCCTGATCCATATCTTAAGAGACTGGGGATATAAAGTAAACGAAACACATCTGTCGGTTGACGATCTGATGAAAGCAGGTCATGACGGCACACTGGAAGAAGCATTTGGTACTGGTACAGCAGCAGTTGTATCTCCGGTTGGTGAATTTGTATACAAGGACGATTCTGTTGTTGTAAATGACTTCAAGATCGGTGAGCTGACCCAGAAACTGTACGATACCCTGACCGGTATCCAGTGGGGTAAACTGGAAGATAAATATGGCTGGACTACTCCGGTAGAATAAACCATATAAAACAGAAAAATGCAGATAAGGGGGTCCTTCCCGCACAGCGGTGCGGGGAGGATTCTTTCGCTTCAGAAAAAGATTCAGAAATCGTTTGAAAGGAAACAAAGCAGAATGGATCAGAATCGAATGCCTCTTGTGGAGGCGTTACAACAGTTCCGGGAGGAAGCACCGGCCTATTTCCGTATTCCGGGACACCGGTTTGAGCGCGGGCTGGATGAGACGTTAAACGGAGCGTCGCTTGCGGCGTATGACCTCTCGGAGGCAGAAGGGCTTGATGATCTGCATCACGCGGAGGGCGTGATTGCAGAGGCGCAGAAACTGGCGGCGGAAACGTGGAAGGCAAAAAAAACTTTTTTTCTTGTCAACGGCACAACATGCGGCAACGAGGCGATGGTGCTTTCGTCTGTGAAAGAGGGCGAAAAAATCATTGTTCCGCGAAACGTGCACAAATCGGTGCTGATGGGCCTGATTTTAAGCGGAGCCACACCGGTTTATGTGATGCCGGAGTACAGCACGAAATGGCAGATGTGGGGCGGCGTAACGCCGGAGACGATCGAAAAAGCCTTCGCGGAAACGCCGGATGCGAAAGCCGTACTTCTGGTCAGCCCGACGTACTACGGTCTTTGCAGTGATCTGCAGGCGATCGCAGAAATCTGTCACTGCCACAACGCAGCGCTTCTTGTCGATGAAGCACATGGATCGCACCTCTATTTTTCCGAACAGCTTCCTCTCGGCGCACTGGAAAGTGGTGCGGATGCCTGCGCGCAGAGTATCCACAAAACGGCGGGTTCCTTTACACAGAGCTCCTTCTTATCACTCGGTTCTGGCCGTCTCGATGAGGCAAGAGTGGCCGCCAATCTGCAGATGGTACAGAGTACATCGCCGTCCTACCTTCTGATGGCATCCCTCGATGCGGCGCGGCGCGGGATGGCGCTGCACGGAAAAGAGCGAATGGAACGCGCGCTGGAACTCGGCCAGAGGGCGCGGCAGGAGCTTGCAAAGATCAAAGGAATCGAAGTTCTTGGGACCGAGATGGAAGGAACGTGCGGCGTATGGAAGATCGACCTGACGCGTCTTGTATTCTCGGCAAGAGAACTTGGTATTTCCGGCTACGATCTGCAGGTGCGTCTGTACGAGGAATACCGCGTCAGTACAGAGCTTGCCGACGAGGAGAACGTGGTCTGCGTTATTACCTGGGCAAACAGCGAGGAAGATATCACACGGCTGATCGATGCGCTGGCAGGAATTTCGGCAGCAGAGAGCGGGAAAACGACGGGGCGGACGAAGTTTACAGAAAAGCAGTGGCTGTTCCGCAGCCTGCCGGAGATGGTAAAGACACCGCGCGAGGCATATTTTGCGGAGAAGGAAGCCGTTCCGTTTGCAGAAGCGGAAGGACGAATTGCAGCCGAGATGGCAGCCCCATATCCGCCGGGAATCCCGCTCATCTGCCCGGGCGAGCGGTACAGCAGAGAAATGTTGGAACTGATGCGCCAGTATAAAGCAGACGGCTGCGAATTTCACGGACCGTCGGATGCGTCGCTGGAAGTGCTGTATGTTCTGAAAGAGGAATAAAAGAAAACGGAAGTCGGTTCCCAGCGTTTTGCAACAGAAACCGCAGAGAACAGACTGTAAGGAAAAGGAGATGAATTGCGTATGAAAAAAATGATATCCTGGAACGTAAATGGACTGAGAGCCTGCATGAAGAAAGGCTTTCAGGAATACTTTGAGGCGGCAGATGCCGATATTTTCTGCCTGCAGGAGACAAAGCTGCAGGAAGGACAGATCGACCTTGAGCTGCCCGGCTATCATCAGTATTGGAATTATGCGGAAAAGAAAGGATATTCCGGCACGGCCCTGTTTACCAAAGAGGAGCCGATTTCTGTTCGCTATGGTATCGGAATCGAAGAACATGATATGGAAGGCCGTGTGATCACGGCAGAGTTTCCGGAATACTTTGTTGTAACCGTCTACACACCGAATTCGCAGGATGAATTAAAACGCCTTGCCTACCGGATGGAGTGGGAGGATGCGTTTCTTTCTTACTTAAAAGGACTGGAGCAGGAAAAACCGGTGATTTTCTGCGGAGATCTGAACGTCGCAGCGACCGAGATGGATATCAAAAATGCAAAGGCAAATGAGAAAAACGCCGGCTTTACGAAAGAGGAGCGCGAAAAATTTGCTGTGATCAAAGAAAAAGGCTTTGTTGATTCCTTCCGTATGCTGTATCCGGACACCGTGACGTATTCCTGGTGGTCATACCGCTTCCAGGCACGCCAGCGGAATGCAGGATGGCGGCTTGATTACTTTATGGTATCAGAGTCCTTAAAAGATGCAGTTGCAGATGCCAAAATCCATACCGAAATTCTCGGTTCCGACCATTGCCCGGTGGAACTGGATTTAGAGGTATAACAATTGGTAACATTGGTCAATTGACAATTTTATTCAAATGATTTACATTAATAGTATGACAATTGCAACAAATTATAAAAAATAAGGGCGGGAATTATGATACAGACAAAAAACAGAGGAAAATATCGAATTTTACCGGGAAATCCGGAGAAAATGGGCGCATCGGCGACGAAAGACGGATACAATTTTGCCGTAGAAGTATCAGATGGAAAAAAAGCAGAGCTTCTGCTGTACCGGAAAGGTCACCAGAAACCGTTTCTTACCGTGCCGCTTCCGGAAGAGGAGCGCACTGGCGTGATCAGTTCCGTGGAAATCACAGGCCTGACGGTAGGAAAGTTTTCGTATGCCTACCGGATGGACGAAGCTTTCTGCTTGGATCCGTATGCGGGAGCAGTAGAAGGAAGAGAAACCTTCGGTGCACCGATGGAAAAAGAAGAGGGCGCCTGCTGCTGCCTTCTCCCGGAGTACCCGGTAATGCGCACCACCTCACTGCACCGGCCGTATGAGGAGACGATTCTGTATAAGCTCCATGTGCGCGGTTTCACCAAAGACGGAAGCTCCCGTGTAAAGAACAAGGGAACGTTCCGCGGCGTGATCGAAAAAATTCCATACTTAAAAGAACTCGGTATCAATGCAGTAGAGTTGATGCCGTCCTATGAGTTTTTTGAGTGGACCTCCCTTACGGAGCCGGCCTATGTATATCCGGCGCCGGTGGAAGAGAAGCGCGTGAATTATTGGGGATACGGCACAAAGGCCCTGTATTTTGCTCCGAAAGCTTCGTATGCTGCATCCGCAGATGCCGTCGCAGAGTTCGCAGAGATGGTCGATGCCCTGCATGAGAATGGTATCGAATGCCTGATGGAATTCTGTTTTGCCCCGGGAACGCCTTCTGGTTTTGTCCTGCAGGTTCTGCACCACTGGCAGCTCCGCTACCAGATCGACGGTTTCCATCTGGTCGGCGATGCATCGCTGGCAGAAGAAGCGTCCAAAGATGCACTCCTTCGGAAGACGAAACTGATTTTCCTCGGTTTTGACGGCGAACGGATCTATCAGGGAAAACGCCCTTGGTTCCGGAATTTAGGGGAACACAATCAGGGCTACCAGTACCATATCCGCCGCTTCTTAAAAGGCGATGAGGGCAGCCTTTCCGACTTCACCTATTATCTGAGAAGAAGCCCGGAGACACACGGTGTGATTAATTATCTTGCGGATCACGACGGTTTTACCCTGTATGACAGCGTTTCCTACGAACAGAAACACAATCTGGACAACGGCGAAGACAATATGGATGGTTCCAACGAAAACCTGACCTGGAACTGCGGCGCAGAAGGCGTGACCCGGAAACCGGCTGTGCGCGCGCTGCGTCTCCGCCAGCTGAAAAATGCCGTTCTCATGCTGATGACAAGCCAGGGAACACCGCTGATTTACGGCGGCGATGAATTCGGCAACAGCCAGAAGGGCAACAACAACGCCTGGTGCCAGGACAACAAAACCGGCTGGATCGACTGGAAAGCAGCCGCCCGGAATCCGGAGTTTGCCGCCTTTGTAAAAGCAGCAATCGCTTTCCGGAAGGCGCATCCGGCGCTGCACGGCGAACGCGAGCCGCGCCTCATCGACTACAAATCCTACGGCTGCCCGGATATGTCCTTCCACAGCCAGAGAGCCTGGTTCTCCCAGATGGAAAACACATGCCGTTTTATTGGCGTCATGTACTGCGGAAGCTATTTCCAGGATAAAGACGGCAACAAGGACGACGACCTCTATATTGCCTACAACATGCACTGGAATCCGCATGAGCTGGCACTGCCGTCCCTCCCGGAGCAGAAGGTCTGGTATCTGACGGCCGACACCAACACACCGGAAGTCTTCCTGACAGAAGAAAATCAGAAAAAAGTCAGCGCAAAAACGGTCATCGTGCCGCCGCGCAGTATCATAATTTTAACAGGAAAGCAGGAGAAGAGGCAGAATGATGAAAGCATGGCAGCACTTTAAAACCATTACCACACACAAAATGTGGGTCATGCGGTACTGCTTCAAAATAGGACTGTACTGGCAGGGACTGACCCACGACCTCTCGAAATATTCGCCGACGGAATTTCTGGTCGGCATGAAATACTACCAGGGCGACCGGAGTCCCAATAACGCCGAGCGCGAAGACACCGGCATGTCAAAATCCTGGATGCACCATAAAGGGCGCAACAAACATCATTTTGAATACTGGATTGATTACGGTATCAATTGTGGCACCATCATCAAAGGCGTCCCAATGCCGCGCCGCTACGTTGCCGAGATGATTATGGACCGCATCAGCGCGTCCCGCGTCTACCTCGGAGACGCTTATACCGATCAGGCGCCGTACCAGTATCTCAAAAAAGGAATCGGCCACCTCTGGTTCGTCCATCCCGAGACACTTTCACAGCTCGAATTTCTGCTGCGCATGCTCTCGGAACGCGGCGAAGACGATACCCTCTATTACATCCGCTACCACTTCCTAAAAGGTGACCCCGTCCCGCGAATGCACTGTCCTCAAGAATGCACCGTCTACGAAGAGGCCATCCGCAAGAAAGTGTCCCCGTCCACTCATTAAGGTATTGGACCCACCCGCCCTCCCGATACTCCTGAGCGTCCCTTTCCCACAACAAAAATACAACTTGTCACGACAACCGTACAAGTTGTATTATAAATTCCAGAAAGGGGAATCACCAATCACATAGAACCAACCACCGGCAAAGCCAAATACTACACCCTGATGGAAGCCCTAAAAGAGCAGATTCTCTCCGGAACCATAAAACCCGGCCAGAAGCTTCCCTCCGAAAACGAACTGACCCGGGAATACGCCCTCTCACGCCACACCGTCCGAAAGGCCCTCGCTCTTCTCGAAAATGAAGGCTACATCACCGCCCAGCACGGCAAAGGAACCTTTTGCTCCGAGCGCGTAATCCAGCGTCATAATTCAAAAAACATCGCCGTCACCGGATACGACAACTCGCTGATCGGCCAGAGCAGTCCGATCGGGATCACGACCATTGCCCATCCGCAGGAAAAACTCGGTGAGATGGCAGCAGAGCTCATTCTCGAAAAAATCAGAAAAGTCCCGGAAGAAGAAAGCAGCGTCAAACGCCTGATTTCCCCGGAACTCATCGTAAGAGAATCCACCGCAGGAAAAAATCTGTCAACAGAGACGAAAAAATAGAAAAGAACCCAAGGGAGGAAAAAACAATGGGAATGGATGCAAAAACAGCAATCCTCGAACAGAAAACAGCACTTGGCATTGAGTTCGGCTCAACCAGAATCAAAGCCGTCCTGATCGGCGCAGACAACGCCCCGATCGCATCCGGAGATCACGAGTGGGAAAACCGCTATGACAACGGCGTGTGGACCTACACCCTCGAGGACATCTGGACGGGCCTGCAGGATGCCTATACCAAAATGGCAGCTGATGTCAAAGAAAAATACGACATTACCCTGACCCGCGTCGGAGCCATCGGCTTCAGTGCCATGATGCACGGCTATATGGCATTTGACAAAGCAGGAAACCTCCTCATGCCGTTCCGCACCTGGAGAAACAATATCACAGAAGAAGCAAGCGAGAAGCTGACCGATCTTTTCGGATTCCACATCCCGCAGAGATGGACTATCGCCCATCTGTATCAGGCAATCTTAAACGGTGAGCCGCATGTGGCAGATATCGACTACGTGACAACCCTTGCCGGATACATTCAGTGGAAAATGACCGGCGAGCGTGTCGTTGGTGTCGGCGAGGCATCTGGAATCTTTCCAATCGATTCTGAAACCAACACTTACTTTGCCGACATGATCGCCAAATTTGACGAGGCAGTCGCAGACAAAGCATATTCATGGAAAGCACTCGATGTTCTGCCGCACGTTCTGACCGCAGGTGACAATGCCGGTGTTCTGACAAAAGAAGGTGCCGCACTTCTCGACATGTCCGGAAATCTGGAAGCAGGCATTCCGCTCTGCCCGCCGGAGGGAGATGCCGGAACAGGTATGGCAGCAACAAACAGCGTCCGTATCAGAACCGGAAACGTGTCTGCCGGAACTTCCGTTTTTGCTATGATCGTTCTGGAGAAGAACCTCTCCAAAGTATACCCGGAGATCGATATGGTAACAACCCCGTCCGGTCATCCGGTTGCCATGGTGCACTGCCAGAACTGTACTTCTGATCTGAATGCATGGGTCAATCTCTTCCGTGAATTTGCGCAGACCTTCGGCATGGAAATCAGCACGAATGATCTGTTCGGCAAGCTGTACAACAAAGCCCTGGAGGGCGACGCAGACTGCGGCGGACTCCTTGCCTACAACTACTTCTCCGGCGAGCACGTAACCGGCTTCAACGAGGGCCGTCCTGTCTTCGCACGTACTCCGGATGCGAAATTCAATCTGGCAAACTTTATGAGAGTCAACCTGTTTACTTCCCTTGGCGCCCTGAAAGTCGGCCTTGATATCCTGATGAAAGAGGAGCATGTGCAGGTCGACCAGATTCTCGGCCACGGCGGTCTCTTCAAGACAAAAGGTGTCGGCCAGAAGATCCTCGCAGGTTCAATCGACGCACCGGTTTCCGTCATGGAGACAGCAGGAGAGGGCGGAGCCTGGGGCATCGCACTGCTGGCTTCTTATATGATCAATAAAGAAGAGAATGAAACACTCGAGGATTACCTCGATGCAAAAGTCTTCGCAGGAAATGCCGGAACCAAGATGGATCCGGACCCGGCAGACGTCGCTGGATTTGAAGTATTCACCGAGCGCTACAAAAAAGGCCTGCCGATTGAGCGTGCAGCAGTAGAGAGCTTAAAATGAACCATCGTTTGGGAAAGACAGAAAGGACAACACAATGTTAGAAGAACTGAAAAAAAGAGTATACGAAGCCAACATGCTTCTTCCAAAATACGGACTGGTTACCTTTACCTGGGGAAATGTCAGCGAGATTGACCGGGAAAGCGGTCTGTTCGTCATCAAACCAAGCGGCGTGGATTACGACCTGCTGACACCGGACGATATGGTTGTCATGGATCTGAACGGAAACAAAGTAGAAGGACGCTACCGTCCGTCTTCTGACACCCCGACCCATCTGGAGCTGTACAAAGCATTTCCAGAGATCGGCGGCATTGTTCACACCCATTCCTCCTATGCGACAAGCTGGGCACAGGCGGGAAGAAGCATTCCGTGCTACGGAACAACCCATGCAGACTACATCTACGGTGAAGTACCGTGCCTGCGCTGCCTGACAAAAGAAGAGATTGACGAGGCATACGAGGAAAACACCGGCCATCTGATCGTCAATGAGTTCAAACGGATGGGAAAAGATGTAAAAGCCGTTCCGGCCGTTCTTTGCAAGAACCACGGACCGTTCACCTGGGGCAAAGATGCGCATGAGGCTGTTCACAATGCTGTTGTCCTCGAAGAGGTTGCCAAAATGGCATACCGTGCCGAGACCATCAACCCGAGAATCCAGCCGGCACCGCAGGAGCTGCAGGATAAACACTATTACCGTAAACATGGTGCAAATGCTTATTACGGACAGAACTAAAAAAGAGTAAGAAGATAAGAAAAGTGTCATCCACAAACTGCAGGGCACACAGCCCGCAGGTGGATGACACTTTTTTGATAAAAACATTTTTATGATAGAAATCTGCTTTTAAAATCAAGTGGTCGTCTGACGCCGGATCAGAAGCGGCGGAACGGTCTTGTGAACCGGCTCGGCAAGCGGCACCGGGTGGCGTTTTTTCCGTTCCTGCATCTGGGAGACCAGAAGGGAAACAGCCTCGTCTGCAATCTGGTCAATCTGCTGGCCGACAGTGCTGATCGGATAGATAGCCTGCTCGGAAATCGGCGCACCGTCGAAGCCGATGAGTTCGTAATCGTCCGGCAGGGTATGGTATTTGCGGATCAGAAGATTTAAAAGAATATTGGCATGATCATCGTTGGAGAGGAAGATGCCCTTTTTCTGACCGGCATATTTTTGTTCGATGTTGTCAAAGATTTCCTGCAGCGGTGCTGCGGCTTCCTGATAGGAGAGTCCAAAATCCCGAATGATAACCTTGTGCGGTACACCGGCCTTTACACAGGCATCCTGGAAACCGGCGAGACGGCGGTAGGCAGGAACATTTTCTTTGGTCGGTGAGTTCAGATGAATCAGGACATCACAGTGGTTATGAATCAGAAGCGAAGTCGCTTCGTACGCGCCGAGGTAGTTGTCTGTATTGACACTGCTGACGAACTGGTCTTCGCGCTCAATTGCAACGACCGGGATCTGCAGATCGGAGAGTTCGCGGGAGGAGAGTGTATGGGAGAGGACAATGAGGCCCTCGATTTTGTACGACATCAGCTCCTGAATGTAGCGGTGCTCCGTCTCGTCGTGGCCGTTTCCGGCGAAGACGAGGAATTTATAGCCATATTTCTCATAAGAAGCAAGAATCTGATTCAGCATCTCGGAATAGTAGTTCATGGAGAGGCTCGGGATCAGGACGCCGACAAATTCGGTCTGTCCGTTCGCGAGAATTTTTGCCACTTTGTTTTCTTTATAGTTCAGTTTATCCAGTGCATCGGAAATGATCTGCTGATTTTCCGGTGTCAGGGAATCCGGGTTGTTGAAATACCGGGAAATGGTTGTTTTGGAAAAATGCGTGTACTGTGCAATATCATTAAAGGTTACATTTTTTTTTCGTGCCATAAGTTCAAGTGTCCTTCCCTTCAAAAGTGTTGCGTGAATCATGTAAGCTTTCAGAAAAAAACAAATAATATATGAAGATAGTATAACATTTCTCGCCCGCCGGAACAAGCGGGAATCGGTTAAGTAACCGGTTTTGTAAAAGTTCCACAAAAGCCAAAAACAAAATTATGGAAAATCACGAAAAGTAAAGAAAATATTGACGAAACCCACTGTCAATGCTATGATAAAGACAATGAAAGTAACCGGTTACTTGACCGGTTACACAAAACGAAGGACAGGACCAGCTGTCCAGAGATAACAGGAGGAATTGTGATGAGAAAGAAATTTAGTGCCAGGGCGGCAGCTCTTGGAATGTCTGGCGTGCTTCTTACTTCTGCACTGACCGGATGCACCTTCGGCTTCGCAAGCGATCCGGATGACCCGAACGCAGTAAAAGAAGAAGTGCCGATCGACATGACCACCGATACTTTCCAGTACGATACGTCGCTTTCCGGAACGAGTATCGTCATCATGAACACAAAAGCAGAAATCCAGACAGCACTGGAAGAGATTGCAAAAGTGTTCGAGGAGAAAGCAGGCGTACATATTGAGATCATGCCGGTAACAGACGGCGATTCTCCTTATACCAAAGTAGTCAGCCTCTACAACTCCGGAAACCCGCCGACACTTTCCATTCTGGATACGACCGATGTCATTGCACTGGCAGAAGAAAAAGCAGCCGACTTAAGCAATGAAGCATGGACCGGCGAGGCAGAAGAGTACCTGACCAAAATCAACGGAAAGGTTTACAGCTTCCCGCTCTGTATCGAGGGCCGCGGTATTATCTACAACAAGAGCGTGATTGAAGATACCTTAGGTACCGAGTTCGATCCATCCGATATCAAAACCCGGGACGATTTCGCAGCACTTCTCCAGAGCCTGCGGGACAACGGAATGAAGAATCCGATCTCCATGGCAAAAGAAGACTGGTCCCTTGGAGCACACCAGCTGCAGTACATCTACGAGACATACAACGGAACCTCCGACGGTGCAGCAGAAGTCATCAACGAGCTGAAGGACGGAACCTTATATCTGCCGGACTACACCCGCATGAACGAGTTCCTGAATACCTTTGACCTGTTAAAAGAGTACAACGTAGCAAAGGGCGATCCACTCGGCGCAGATTACGATGAGATGGCAATTGACCTGGCAGACGGAAAAACCGCTTTCTGGTTCAACGGAAACTGGGCATGGCCGAACCTTGAGGAGGCAGGAGCCGAGACGACCGACGAGTACGGTTTCCTTCCATACTTCCTGAACAATGATCCGGACGACTTCGTCAACAGCAAAATCCAGGCATCCCCGTCCAAACAGATCATGCTGGATGATATCGTGGCTACCGACGAGCAGAAAGCAGCAGCAAAAGAGTTCCTGAACTGGCTGGTTTACAGTGAGATCGGACAGCAGATGGTTGTAAAGACCTGCAGCCTGATTCCTCCGTTTAAAAACAACCCGAACGAGCCAAGCGATCCGTTAAGCCGCGACATTTACGAAAAAGTACAGAACGGCGGAGCATTCAACGCATCTGCGATCGTGCCGAACGATCACTGGTCTGTCCTTGGTGCGGCAATGCAGAAATATCTGGCCGGAAGAAGTGACCGCGAGGAACTGATAGATTCCATCCAGGCATACTGGGATGAGCAGTAAGCCGGAGGATATGAAGGAGGAACGAAAATGAAATCAAGCAACAAGGGAAAAGATTTCTGTGTATTTGCGCTGCCGGGCCTGTTCTGCTTCCTGGCAGTCGTCATGGTACCGTTTATCTACGGTATTTACCTGACCTTAACCGACTGGAACGGTGTTTCCAGCGTGAAAAACTTTGTAGGACTTTCCAACTTTGCAGCCGTTATGCGCGACGCGCAGTTCTGGAAATCCCTGCTGTTAACCTTTAAATATGTCATTGCGGTTGTTGTTCTCGTCAATGTGATCGCCTTTTTACTGGCTTACATCCTGACCCGCGGCATCAAAGGTCAGAACTTCTTCCGCGCCGGATTTTTCACCCCGAACCTGATCGGCGGTATCGTACTTGGATACATCTGGCAGTTCGTATTCTCCCGTGTTTTCGTCAGCATCGGCGAGACCACAGGATGGAGCCTGTTTGAAATTTCCTGGCTTTCTACCCCGAACAAAGCATTTGCAGCGCTGGTGCTCGTTTCAGTATGGCAGCTGGCAGGCTATATGATCCTGATCTACGTTGCCGGCTTTATGGGACTTTCCGAGGACGTGCTAGAGGCGGCAAGCATCGACGGTGCATCCGGCTGGGTAAAAATGAAAAACATTATCCTTCCGCTGATGATGTCCTCCGTTACTATCTGCCTCTTCCTGACCCTGTCCCGCGCGTTCATGGTATACGATGTCAACCTGTCCTTAACCGGCGGTGCTCCGTACGGAACCACCGAGATGGCAGCCATGCACGTATATGAGAAAGCATTCACATCGAGACAGTTCGGTGTCGGCCAGGCAGAAGCCTTTATCCTGTTTATCATTGTAGCCTGCATCAGCGGTATTCAGGTATACACCACCAAGAAGAGGGAGGTTGAAGCATAATGAATCAGAAGAAAATTGGCGGAACAAAGAAAAAAGTAACTGACGCGCTGGCTATGCTCCTTATGATCATCGTTTTCTGTGCGTTCATGTTCCCGTTTGTCATGGTTATCATCAACTCCTTAAAACAGAAACGTGATATCATCAAGAGTCCGTTCTCCTGGCTGTTTACGATCAAAGGTCTTTCGTTTGACAACTTTGTAAAAGCATTCAATCAGATGAACTTCCTGAATGCCTTCAAGAACTCTCTGGTTGTAACCGTAACAGCAACCGTACTGGTTACGGTACTCGCAGCCATGCTGGCTTACTACATCGTGCGTAATGTCAACGTATTTTCCAATATCATCTTTGCACTGATGGTTGCATCCATGATCATTCCGTTCCAGGCAATCATGATCCCGCTTGTCAGTGTATACGGCGGAACCTTAAACATTCTGAACCACAGACTGACCCTGATCTTCATGCACACCGGATTTTCCATGGCGATGTCCGTGTTCATGTTCCACGGATTCATCCGCGGAAGTATCCCGCTGGCGCTGGAGGAGGCCGCTTACATCGACGGCTGTACCCACACCCAGACCTTCTTCCGCATCGTGTTCCCGCTGTTAAAGCCGATCATTTCCACCATGGTAATCATGAATGCGATGGCATTCTGGAATGACTTCCTGCTGCCGTCCCTGGTGCTGACCGACAAAAAGCTGCTGACTCTGCCGCTTTCCACCTACAGCTTCTACGGAACTTACTCCGCAGATTACGGAACCATCATGGCAGGTCTTCTGCTCTGCGTCATCCCGATCCTGATTCTGTACGTGGCACTGCAGAAACAGATCATCAACGGTGTCGTAGCCGGAGCAGTCAAATAAGTAAATCATAGAAATCAAGAACAAGCCGGGCAAAGGAGGGCGGAATTAAAAATGCTTTCTTTTTCCGGCTTTTCTTATCAGAGACAACAAGAAAGAGACAGAAAGGAAATCAAACACATGAAAAACAGATTACACGTAAAAGCGCCGGGCAACTGGGTGAATGACCCGAACGGCATGATTTATTATAAGGGACAGTATCATCTTTTTTATCAGCATTTTCCGTACGCGCCGCGCTGGGGCACCATGCACTGGGGCCATGCGGTGAGTCCGGATCTGATTCACTGGGAGCATGTCGGCGTTGCCCTGTTCCCGAGTCTTTCCGAGGACCAGAACGGCTGCTTTTCCGGAAGCGCAGTAGAAGAGAACGGCGTGATGCATCTCTTTTACACGGGTGTTCACTATAATCAGGTAAATCCGAAGGATATTCATCAGTGCCTTGATCAGGATTTTACCTCGGCGCAGCTTCACCTTACTTCGAAGGACGGCATGCATTTTGATGTCTTCGGGGATAAGGAGGTTGTTATCCCGGCACTCACCAATCCGGAAATCGGCGACAATACGCACACGCGTGACCCGAAAGTCTGGAAGGGAAGCGACGCATGGTATATGGTGCTTGGAAGCACGACGAAGGATCACAAGGGCGAGGCATTATTCTATAAGAGTGAGGATCTTTCCCACTGGCATCTGGCCGGACAGGCGACGACGAAACAGAAGCTCGGCTGGATGTGGGAGTGCCCGGATCTCTTTAACGTAAACGGACGCAGCGTCTTTGTATTCTCCCCGATGGAACTGATCGAGGGCACCGACGGCTATGCGGATCGGGCGATCTGTATGCTGCCTGAGTTTGATGAAAAAACCTGCACAATGAAATTTCCGGAGAACTGGCAGCTTCTGGACTGCGGCGGTGACCTCTATGCACCGCAGACCATGACGGATGCGGACGGAAACCGGATTTCCATCGCATGGCTTCGGATGCCGGAACCGGTAGATGGTATATGGCAAGGCATGTTCTGCCTGCCGCGTGTGGTGGATGTACAGAACGATCATATTTACTTCCGTGTTCTGCCTGCCATCCGCGACGGATTCTGCAAAAAGACGGATTCCCTCGTTTCGGCATGCGGAGAGTGTGCCATGATCCGCGCCGAATTAAAAGAGGGTGAAAGCCTGGAAATCGGCGGCTATAAGATCTGGCGGCAGAGCGGAAAAGTCTGCGCAGACCGCACGGATGTCTATCCATCCGGTGCAAAAGGATGGCTTCATGCCGAGACGCCGCAGTTAAAAGAGGGCGATCTTCTTGAGATTTTCGTGGATCCGAATATGATCGAAATTTATGCAAACAACGGCGAGTACGTATTAAGCCAGGCGGTTTACGGGCTTGGAGAGACATTCTCCTATAAAATGGAGAAAAAACCGGAAATTTATCTGTGGAATGAATGAATCAGCCAAAAAAGTTCTTGACGCATACGGGATTTTGTTCTAATCTAGTACGTAACAGCTTTCTAACGTTAAAGTGACGGGCTGAAAAACGAGATTTCGAAAGATATCCGAAAAGAACGCAAGGAGAGATTATTATGAAGAAAGTAGTAAAATTCGGCGGCAGCTCCCTCGCAAGCGCAGAGCAGTTTAAGAAGGTCGGAGACATCATCCGCGCAGATGAGGGAAGAAGATACGTGGTACCTTCCGCTCCTGGAAAACGAAATTCTGCTGATACGAAAGTAACCGATATGCTGTATGACTGCTATCGCACTGCAGTTGCCGGAAGAGATTTCAAGAAGAAACTGCAGAACATCAAAGCGAGATATCAGGAGATCATCGACGGTCTGAACCTCAGCCTGGATCTTTCCCCGGAATTTGAAAAAATCGCAGAAAACTTTGCCGCAGCAGCCGGAGAGGACTACGCCGCATCCCGCGGAGAGTACCTGAACGGTATCGTGATGGCAAATTATCTGGGATATACGTATATTGATTCTGCAGAAGTGATCTGCTTCGACGAGAACGGAAACTTCCTTGCAGACAAGACTGACGAAGTGCTCTCCGAGCGTTTAAAAGATCTGGATAACGCAGTCGTTCCTGGATTCTACGGCGCAAAACCGGACGGAAGCGTAAAAACCTTCTCCCGCGGCGGATCCGATATCACTGGTTCCATCGTGGCAAAGGCCGTACACGCTGACATCTACGAGAACTGGACCGATGTTTCCGGTTTCCTGGTAACCGATCCGCGTATCGTCAAGGATCCGGAAGTCATTTCCACCATTACCTATCGTGAGCTGCGTGAGCTTTCCTACATGGGAGCTACCGTCCTTCATGAGGACTCCATCTTCCCACTCCGTCAGGAGGGAATCCCGATCCACGTGCTGAACACCAACGCACCACAGGATCCGGGAACCATGATCGTGGAGAATACCTGCAGTAAACCGAAATTTACAATCACCGGTATCGCAGGAAAGAAAGGCTTCGCATCCATCACGATTGAGAAGAGCATGATGAATACCGAGATCGGCTTTGGCAGAAAAGTACTTGGCGTCTTTGAGGATAACAATCTTTCCTTTGAGCATATGCCGTCCGGCATCGATACCATGACGGTATTTGTTCATCAGAGTGAGTTTGCAGCAAAAGAACAGCAGGTTATCGCAGGACTGCATCGTGCCGTACAGCCGGATTCTATTGATCTTGAATCCGATCTGGCGCTGATTGCTGTTGTAGGACGCGGTATGAGAAGAACGAGAGGCACAGCCGGAAGGATTTTCTCTGCACTTGCGCATGCACACGTTAATGTCAAGATGATCGATCAGGGTTCCAGCGAGCTCAACATCATCATTGGCGTTGAAAACCGCGACTTTGAAACAGCAATCAAAGCAATTTATGATATCTTTGTCGTAGCGCAGATCTAAAATGAATCTATAAAAAATCTCTGTCAGGAGTCTGAACTTCCGACAGAGATTTTTTATGGTTTTTATGCCGCCGTATCGCGGAATTCTTTTCGAATGGTGAATGTAAAAATACAGATTACCACACAGCAGATGATCCAGGCCGTCGGTTCGCAGAAGCCGCCGCAAGCGTTCACCTCTCTCCACGGGAATGTCAGCGGATTTTCAAAGCGTATCTGCACCGGACGCCGATGGAATGATGGAATATCTGCAGTGGAGACGGATTCTCGCAGCGGCAGACGATCTGCGGAACACAAACGAATTTTGCCCTTGTCGTTTTTGGGAACAGATGGTATAATCATTTCATAAATGCAAGACATTTGTGAAAAAATATCATAAAGGAACGAGGATGCAAGATGAAACGACGAGTATTACTGAAATTGAGCGGAGAAGCTCTTGCAGGAGAGAAACACACCGGTTTTGACGAGCCGACCGTCACAAAAGTGGCAAAACAGGTAAAAACTCTGGTAGACCAGGGGATTGAAGTCGGCATCGTAATCGGAGGAGGAAACTTCTGGAGAGGACGCAGTTCCGAAAATATCGACCGTACCAAAGCAGACCAGATCGGTATGCTGGCAACCGTTATGAACTGTATCTATGTATCAGAAATCTTCCGTTCCCAGGGAATGATGACCGCAGTTCTGACTCCATTCCCATGCGGAGAGTTCACAAAAGGATTTTCCAAAGACCGTGCAAACAAATATTTCCAGCACAACATGGTTGTATTCTTTGCCGGCGGTACAGGCCATCCATATTTCTCAACCGATACGGCAACCGTACTTCGCGCGATCGAGATCGAGGCAGACGAGATTCTGCTTGCAAAAGCAGTAGACGGTGTCTACGACAGCGATCCGAAAACAAACCCGGATGCAAAGAAATTTGACGAGATTTCCATTCAGGAAGTCATTGAAAAGGATCTGAAAGTGGTAGATATGACCGCATCCATCCTTTGCAAGGAAAACAAAATGCCGATGCTGGTATTTGGTTTAAATGAAGAGAACAGCATTGTAAATGCTGCAAACGGAAAAATCAACGGCACAAGAGTGACGGTATAATTAATAAAAATTCAGCAGTAAAACACTTGCTGTTTTACTGCGTAAGAAAATGATTCAGGTGTGAGCAGCTCTCCTTTTGCGAAGCAAAACTTTAAATGAGAGCTGCGAATGTCACAGTTCGCAGAACTGTGACCGTATAAGAGATAGCAGGAGGACAAATTTAATATGGCAAATCAGATCGACGAGAGAGTAAAACCGTTTGAGGTAAAAATGGGCAAATCCATTGCAAGCCTCGATTCCGAATTCGGAACCATCCGCGCAGGCCGTGCAAACCCGCACGTACTGGACCGCATTACTGTAGATTACTATGGAACACCGACTCCGCTGCAGCAGGTGGCAAACATCTCTGTTCCGGAAGCACGTATGATCCAGATCCAGCCGTGGGAAGCATCCCTGGTAAAAGAGATCGAAAAAGCGATCATGATGTCTGACCTTGGCATCAACCCGTCCGATGACGGAAGAGTCATCCGTCTGGTATTCCCGGAGCTTACCGAGGACCGTCGTAAAGAGCTGGTAAAAGAGGTAAAGAAAAAAGCAGAGGGCGCAAAGGTAGCCATCCGCAACATCCGCCGCGATGCCAATGATGCGTTCAAGAAACTTGCCAAAGAGGACGTTTCCGAGGACGAAATCAAAGAGCTCGAGGAGCAGACCCAGAAATTAACAGACAAATACATCAAAGAAGTAGATCAGATGGTGGACGTAAAATCCAAAGAAATTATGACCGTGTAATACAAAGAAAACGAGGGGCTGCCTGTCATTTGCAGGCAGCCTGTTATCGTTTACGGAGGAAAAAAGTATGGATAATGAATTAAAAGTGCCGAATCACATCGCCATCATCCTGGACGGAAACGGCAGATGGGCGAAAAAACGCAATATGCCGCGCGGCTACGGCCATATCGTCGGATGCGACAATCTGGAAAAAATGTGTGACGTGATCAAAGACATGGGTGTCAAATATCTGACCGTCTATGCGTTCTCAACCGAGAACTGGAAACGCTCCCGCGCCGAGGTGGAGGGCCTCTTAAAGCTGTTCCGCCAGTATCTGAAACGATGCATCAAAAAAGCACATAAAAATCAGATGCGCGTCAAAATCATCGGAGATCCGAGCGCATTCCCGCAGGATATTCAGGACAGCATTCATGAACTGGAGGAGTGCTCCAAAGATTACGATCACATGTACTTCCAGATCGCAATGAACTACGGTTCCCGCGATGAGATTCTGCGCGGCATGACCCGCATGATCGAGGATGTGAAAGACGGAACTCTCGCAGAGAATGCGTTTGATGAGAACGGAAAACTGACGGAGCAGTGTTTTGAGAGCTACCTCGACACCGCCGGAATCCCGGATCCAGATCTTCTGATCCGTACAAGCGGCGAGCAGCGCCTTTCCAACTACCTGATGTGGCAGCTTGCCTACACGGAATTTTACTTTACCGAGGTTCCGTGGCCGGATTTCCACGAAGAGGAATTGAGAAAAGCCATCGAACAATATAATAACAGAGACCGGCGTTACGGCGGCGTGAAGGAGGAATAAAAAAGATGTTTAAGACAAGACTGTTAAGCGGCATCGTGCTCGTCCTTGTGGCGCTGCTTACGATCTGCAGCGGCGGAACCGTGCTCTATATGACGGTTCTGTGCCTGTCGCTGATCGGTGCAGGAGAGCTGTTCCGCGTGATGAAGGTAAGAGAAGATAAATGGAATCTGTTGGAAATTACGGGCTATGCGGGCGTTGTGATTTTCTATCTGTCCCTGCTGCTTCATGACCCGATGTACCAGATGCTCGCGCTGATCCTGGATCTCGTGCTTCTGATGGCAGTATACGTATTTACTTATCCGAAATACAACGCCAATCAGGTGATGCCGGCGTTCTTTGCGATTGTCTATGTCGGCGTAATGCTTTCCTATGTATATCAGACCCGTATGCTGGACGGCGGAAAATTCCATGTATGGCTGATTTTCCTGTGCTCCTGGGGCTGCGATACGTGTGCATACTGTGTCGGCGTACTCTTTGGAAAACATAAAATGGCGCCGGTTTTAAGCCCGAAAAAATCCGTAGAAGGAGCTGTCGGCGGTGTCGTCGGAGCGATTCTGCTCGGCATCATCTATGCGGCTGCGACAAAGGGCGGCATGGTGGAATACGCCATCATCTGCGGTGTCGGCGCGCTGATCTCCATGGTCGGAGACCTTGCGGCATCCGCAATCAAACGAAATCAGGGCATCAAGGATTACGGAAAGCTGATTCCGGGCCACGGCGGTATTCTTGACCGCTTCGACAGCGTGATCTTTACCGCACCGATCATCTATTTCCTGTCGGTGCTTCTGATTCATTAAAAAAGCTTCCCCTACAGCATAAACGGGAAGCAGATGGGAGAAACTGGAATATGAAGAAAATAGCAATTCTTGGTTCAACCGGTTCGATCGGAACCCAGACCCTCGATGTCGTGCGTGCCAACGGCGATCTTGAGGTGGTCGGCATCAGCGCCGGAAGTAATATTACACTGCTCGAGCAGCAGATCCGGGAATTTCATCCGAAGTTTGCGGCAGTCGGCGATGAGGCGAAAGCGGCAGAACTCCGTGACAGAGTGAAGGATCTTCCTGTAAAAATCGGCAGCGGCATGGACGGCATGATCGAGCTTGCCACGATGCCGGAGAGCGAAATCCTTGTGACAGCGATCGTCGGCATGATCGGCATTCGCCCGACGGTTGCGGCGATGAAGGCAGGAAAAGACATTGCACTGGCAAACAAAGAGACACTGGTAACGGCGGGACACATTATTATGCCGCTGGCAGAGGAATGCGGTGTGCAGATCCTTCCGGTGGACAGTGAGCACTCGGCGATTTTCCAGTGCCTGCACGGGGAAAACAGAAAAGAAATTGAAAAACTTCTGATTACTGCATCCGGCGGTCCGTTCCGCGGAAAAACAAGAGCGGAGCTCGAAAACGTAACGGTAGAGCAGGCGCTCCGTCATCCGAACTGGTCGATGGGGCACAAGATCACGATTGATTCCGCGACACTCGTTAACAAAGGACTGGAAGTCATGGAAGCAAAATGGCTGTTCGGTGTTGATCTCGACCACATCCAGGTTGTGGTACAGCCAAAGAGCATTATCCATTCCATGGTAGAATTTAAAGACGGCGCTGTCATGGCACAGCTTGGCACACCGGATATGAAACTGCCGATCCAGTACGCACTGTATTACCCGGAGCGCCGCTTCCTTGCAGGCGACCGCCTCGACTTTGCGGCGCTGACACAGATCACGTTTGAAGAACCGAATATGGATACCTTCCTCGGCCTTCCGATGGCAATGCAGGCGTCCCGGACGGGCGGCTCCATGCCGACGGTCTTCAATGCGGCAAATGAACGCGCCGTTGCACTGTTCCTCGCGAAGAAGATCCGTTTCCTCGAGATTTACGACGTGATCGCCGGTGCAATGGAAGCACACAAAACGATTGCCGATCCGACGCTGGAGCAGATTCTCGCGGCGGAGCAGGAGACGTATGAATGGATTGCGAACAGATATAAGATGGGAGAATAAGACAGCATGATTGTAAAAATCCTGATAGCCGTACTCATTTTCGGAATCACCGTCATTATCCATGAGCTGGGGCATTTTCTTTTGGCGAAAGCGAATGGTATTACCGTGACGGAATTTTCGATCGGCTTTGGCCCGACGGTGGTAAAGACAGAAAAAGGAGGAACGGTCTATTCCTTAAAACTTCTGCCTTTCGGCGGTGCGTGCCAGATGCTCGGCGAGGACGGTGAAGAGGAGGGGGAAGGAACCTTTAACAGCAAATCCGTGTGGGCAAGAATTTCCGTCGTTGCGGCGGGACCGGTGTTCAACATGATTCTGGCATTTTTCTGCGCAATCTTTGTGATCAGTTACGCGGGAAGTTCCCCGGCGCGCGTCACAGAAGTGGCAGACGGTTCGCCGGAGGCAGAGGCAGGCCTGGAAGCGGGAGATATCATCACTTCCTATGAAGGAAGACATATTTCCATCGGAAAAGAGCTGAACTCTGTGATGACGGTACGGGGTGTGCCGACGGATGAGATTACGCTGGAGGTTAAAAAGGCCGACGGGGAAAAGAAAACGATCACATATGAACCGACGGTGACAACGCGGTATATGATGGGCTTTAACTACGATGACTGTGACCGCGGCATGGAATTCACGTATGTGCAGCAGAATATGCCGCTTGCCGCTGCGGGTGTTGTCGCGGGCGACCTGCTCGTATCGATCAACGGAGCGCCGATCACCTGTGTGGCAGATTTTACTGCTTACCAGACAGAGCATCCTTTCGATGGAAGCGCTGTGACGCTGGAGTATGAGCACAGCGGAAAGACGAAAGAGATTACGGTGACACCGGTTGAAAATACGTATGCGAATGTACAGTTTTCGTATCAGCTCCGGGAGAAACAGTCCCCGATCGGCGTGCTGAAATACAGCGTGCTGGAGATCAAATACTGGGTGCGCACCGTCATTGACAGTGTCAGTATGCTGATCACCGGACAGTATTCTGTGAACGATCTTTCCGGCCCGGTCGGCGTGGTGGATGCGATCGGAACCGCCTATGATGATGTAAAATCGCAGGGCGTTCTGGTTACGGTGATGACGATGCTGAACATGGTGATTCTGCTGTCATCAAACCTTGGCGTCATGAACCTGCTGCCGCTCCCGGCACTCGACGGCGGACGGCTTGTCTTTCTGATCATAGAAGCCATCCGCAGAAAACCAATCCGGCGAGACCTGGAGGGTATGGTTCACTTCGCGGGCCTGGTGCTTCTGATGGCGTTGATGGTCTACGTCATGATCCACGACGTCCAGCGGATCCTGTAAATCGAAAAATGAAAAGCAACAAAGCCTCATATTCTGCATACCATAAAAGGAGTGCAGGATATGGGGCTTTTTTATGAAAAATTTGCGTATGCAGCAGGAAATGACTGACCGCGGGCGGCTGGAAATCCGGGTAAATACAAGAATCCAGGCGCGGCCTGTTTCCGGGGCGCGGGTGACGGTTTCGTATACGGGAGATCCGCAGAATGTGATCGAGGAGCTGATTACCGACGGGGACGGCAGAACGGAGACGCTGGATCTGGCGACGCCGCCGCTCGAGTACAGTCTGGAACCGAATGTGAATCAGCCGTATTCCGAATATACGGTGAAAGTGGAGGCGGAAGGGTATGAACTGGTTGAAGTGACGGGCTCCGAGCTTCTTTCAGGAGAACAGTCCGTCCAGCAGGTGGACCTCAAACTGGCAGAGGGCGCAGCGTTTGCGGATGTGACGATCCCGGACCATACGTTGTTCGGCGAATATCCGGCGAAAATTCCGGAAAGTGAGATCAAGCCGACGAGGGAGAGCGGTGAGATTGTGCTGTCCCGCGTCGTGATCCCGGAGTATATCATCGTCCACGACGGAGCGCCGACCGACAGCACGGCACGCGACTATTATGTGCGGTACCGCGACTACATCAAAAACGTGGCGTGCTCGGAAATCTATGCAACATGGCCGGATGCGGCGATCCGGGCGAATATCCTCGCAATCATGTCATTTACGCTGAACCGTGTCTATACAGAATGGTACCGCAACAAGGGATACGATTTTACGATCACTTCGTCGACGGCCTACGATCACAAATGGATTTACGGCAGGAATATTTTCGACAGCATTTCCCTTGTGGTCGATGAAATTTTTGCTGATTACCTGTCGCGCCCGAATGTGAAACAGCCGATTCTGACGCAGTACTGTGACGGAAACCGTGTGAGCTGCCCGAACTGGATGAGCCAGTGGGGGTCCAAAAACCTGGCGGACCAAGGGTATTCAACGATTCAGATTCTCCGCAATTATTATGGAGACAATATGTATATCAACACGGCGGAGGAGATTTCCGGCATCCCGTCCTCCTGGCCGGGGTATGACCTCACCATCGGCTCGTCCGGGAACAAGGTACTGCAGATGCAGGAGCAGCTGAACGTGATTGCGGAGGTGTATTCATCGATTCCGACGGTCTATGAAAATGGCTATTTCGATGAAGAGACGCAGGACGCCGTCGAAGCGTTCCAGCGGCTGTTCGGCCTGCCGGTTTCCGGCATTGTGGATTATCCGACGTGGTACAAAATTCAGTCGATTTATGTGGCTGTGACGAGGATTGCGGAGCTGCAGTAGGTATACAAAAGTCTTTATAAGGGGCGTGTTTTCTGAGAAAAAACGCGGAAGATGCGCCCTTTGTGCGGCTTTTGAAACGGATCAGAAAAATTTTAAAACTGTCAAGAAAAAATACTTGACACCCAGCATCATTTCGTGTATGATAACCAAGGTGATCGCAATGGAAAAAATATTGGAACAGACATTACTGTATGATTTTTACGGCGAACTTCTGACTGAACATCAGCGTCAGGTATACGAGGACGTGGTGCTCAACGATTTTTCCCTGAGCGAGGTTGCGGCAGCGCGGGGCATTTCCCGCCAGGGAGTTCACGATCTGGTCAGACGCTGCAACAAGACACTGGAAGAGTATGAAGAAAAGCTTCATCTGGTACAACGCTTTGTGCAGATCCGGGAGAATGTAAACGAGATCCGAAAGCTGACAGACCCATCCGGTGATACCCCGAAAGAAGATGTGATGCAGCGGATTGCAGCAATTGCATCGGATATATTAGAGGAGCTTTGAGCATGGCATTTGAAAGTTTAACCGAGAAACTCCAGAATGTTTTCAAAAATCTCAGAAGCAAGGGCCGCCTGACTGAGGCGGATGTAAAGACTGCGCTGAAGGAAGTAAAAATGGCACTTCTCGAGGCGGATGTCAGCTTCAAAGTAGTAAAACAGTTTATCAAATCCGTACAGGAGCAGGCAGTCGGACAGGACGTCATGAACGGACTGAATCCGGGACAGATGGTCATTAAAATCGTAAATGACGAGCTGGTTAAGCTGATGGGCTCCGAGACAACGGAAATCGCACTGCGTCCGGCGAGTGAAGTTACCATTATTATGATGGCAGGTCTTCAGGGAGCCGGTAAAACAACCACAACCGCAAAGATTGCAGGAAAGTTAAAAGCCAAGGGAAGAAAACCTCTCCTTGCAGCCTGCGACGTATACCGCCCGGCAGCGATCAAACAGCTGCAGGTCAACGGAGAAAAGCAGGGCGTGGAAGTGTTCGCCATGGGAGATAAAAACCGTCCGGTGGATATCGCAAAGGCAGCGCTGGTGCATGCAAAGACAAACGGCTTTAACGTATTGATTCTGGATACCGCAGGCCGTCTGCACATCGATGAAGAGATGATGCAGGAGTTACAGGATATCAAAGCGGCTGTTCCTGTGGATCAGACCCTTTTGGTAGTAGACGCTATGACCGGACAGGACGCAGTCAATGTGGCCGAGATGTTCAGCAATAAAGTCGGCATCGACGGTGTAGTGCTTACAAAATTAGATGGTGATACCAGAGGCGGTGCGGCACTTTCGATCCGTGCAGTTTCCGGCAAACCGATTCTCTATGTCGGCATGGGCGAAAAGCTTTCGGATCTGGAGCAGTTTTATCCGGACCGTATGGCGTCCCGTATCCTCGGCATGGGCGATGTGATGAGCCTGATTGAAAAAGCGCAGGCGAACATCGACGAAGAGAAAGCAAAAGCCATGGAGCAGAAGATGAAGAAGGCACAGTTCGACTTCAACGATTATCTGGATTCCATGGAGCAGATGCGCAATATGGGCGGCATCTCCAGCATCCTGAATATGCTTCCGGGCGTCGGCGCGAAGATGAAAGGCCAGGACCTCGAGAGCATGGTGGATGAAAAAGATATGGCGAGAAAGGAAGCCATCGTGCTTTCCATGACGCCGAAAGAAAGAGAAAATCCGGATCTGATCAACCCGTCCAGAAAGCAGAGAATTGCAAAGGGCGCCGGGGTTGATATTGCGGAGGTAAACCGTTTCATCAAACAGTTTGAACAGTCAAGAAAAATGATGAAACAGATGACCGGAATGGTCGGTAAGGGTGGTAAAAGAGGAGGATTCAAACTTCCCTTTTAGCATAAAAGAAAAAATATAAATAAATACATGAATTTACAATGGAGGTAAAGAAAAATGGCAGTAAAAATGAGATTAAGAAGAATGGGACAGAAGAAAGCTCCTTTTTATAGAATCGTTGTAGCAGATTCCAGATCCCCAAGAGACGGACGTTTCATCGAGGAGATCGGAACTTACGATCCGAACCGCGAGCCGAGCGCAATCAGCTTCAACGAGGAGGCTGCTAAAAAATGGCTGGCTAACGGCGCACAGCCGACCGAAATCGTTGCCAAACTCTTAAAACAGGCTGGTATCGAGAAATAATTCATACGGGGGTATCTTGTAATGAAAGAACTTATCGAAGTAATTGCAAAATCTCTGGTTGATCATCCATCTGAGGTAGTTGTGACAGAAACCGTCAGCGGTGATGACCTTCTGCTGGAACTCAAAGTAGATCCGTCAGATATGGGAAAAGTCATCGGACGTCAGGGACGCATTGCGAAAGCAATCCGTACGGTTGTAAAAGCAGCTTCCTCAAAGAGCGACAGAAAAGTTGTCGTAGAAATTTTACAGTAAGTAAAAGATAGGAAAAGGAACCGACAGTTGTTGCCGGTTCCTTTCTTTACGCGGGCAACGAGACAAAGTCCGTGCTTGCACGGGACCTTGGCGACTGCCGCGATAACTTGAGAAACTCGCAAAGCGTGTTTCTCAAGTCGCAATACACAGTAGAACTGGTTGGAAAGGGTTTTTGAATGGAAGAATATTTGCAGATTGGCGTAATTACCACAACCCACGGCGTACGCGGTGAGGTAAAGGTATACCCGACGACAGATCCGGAGCGTTTTCTTTCTCTGGACCGCGTTTTTCTCGATACAGGAAAAGAAAAAAAAGAACTCCATGTAACTGGCGTGCGTTTTTTCAAACAGCTTGCCATTGTAAAATTCAAAGGAATTGACAACATCAACGATATCGAACGGTATAAAGGCTGCAGCCTCTATGTGACGAGAGAGGATGCCATTCCGCTGGAAGAGGACGAATACTATATCGCAGACCTGCAGGGAATGCAGATGTACACCGAGGACGGCGAACTGTTCGGCACGCTCCGCGATGTGATGGAGACCGGTGCGAACGACGTCTATATTGTAGATTCGAAAGAGCACGGAGAGGTTCTGATTCCGGCGATCCATGACTGCATTCTGGATGTGGACCTGGATGAGCAGAAGATGACGATTCACCTTCTTCCGGGCCTGATTGACTGATAAAGAGAGTAAAGAACGATGAAATATCATATTCTGACGCTGTTTCCCGAGATGATCGAGCAGGGGCTGCACACCAGCATCCTCGGAAGAGCCATCAACAACGGCTATATTTCCCTCGAGACGACGAATATCCGGGATTTTTCAGCAAATAAATTCAACCGCGTGGACGATTACCCGTACGGCGGCGGTGCGGGCATGGTCATGGAGGCGGAGCCGGTGTTCCGCGCCTACCAGTCGGTAGCCGAAAAGATCGGGAAAAAGCCGCGCACGGTCTATCTGACACCGCAGGGAAAAGTACTGAACCAGACGATGGTGGAAGAGCTGGCGCTTGAGGACGATCTTGTGCTGCTCTGCGGCCACTATGAGGGCATCGATGACCGCGTACTGCAGGAAGTGGTAACGGACTATATCTCGATCGGGGATTATGTTTTAACAGGCGGAGAACTCGGTGCAATGGTGCTGGTGGATGCGGTATCGCGGTTTGTGCCGGGTGTCTTAAGCAACGAGGAATCTTCGCAGTTTGAGTCACTGCAGGACAACTTGCTTGAGTATCCGCATTACACAAGACCGGAGACATGGCACGAGAAAAAAGTTCCGGAGGTGCTTCTTTCCGGTGACCACAAAAAGATCGAAGCATGGCGCCATGAGGCCTCTCTGGTGCGGACAGCCGAGCGGCGGCCGGACCTTCTGGAAAATGCATTCCAGATTTCCTGCGCATGCAATGAAAAAGAGGAATCGTCTGCCTGGGCGCACGATCTTTTGGCAGGCATGACACGCTATGGTGTAAGCCTTGATCTCGGACGAAAGAAGATCCGGAAACAGAAAAATCTGTTTGATGACCATGATCTGCTGATTCTGCAGCTTCCGGGAACGCTTGAGGAGGGTATGAAAGCAAAGAGCGAGTATATCCGCAGCTTTGCCGGAAAAGAAACACCGCTGGTGTTTTTGTGCCCGGACGGATTCTCGGAAGAGGAAGAAAAACTCGAAGAGCAGCTGGAAAAAAACGGTTTCCGTCTGGTCGCACGGCTTACCGGCATACCGTCCGCGGACGGCCTGCAGCGGTTTTCTTTCGCGCTTCGCAGTCTGCTGTACAGCGGCGAATGGAAAGTGAAAAAAATACTTGCATCTGCGGATGCATTATAGTATAATATATTTTGTTGTGAGTAAAGAGATGGTCCGCTGTTGCAAAAAGGCATTAAGAACATCCAGGGTAAAAAAAGGAGATAAAGAAATGAACGACATTATTAAGAAAATCGAAGATGCACAGTTAAAAGCAGAAGCACCGGAGTTCCGCGTTGGTGATACCGTTAAAGTTTACGGTAAAATCAAAGAGGGTAACCGCGAGCGTATCCAGGTATTCGAAGGCGTTGTCCTGAAAAGACAGGGCGGCGGAAGCAAAGAGACCTTCACTGTTCGTAAGAGCTCTAACGGCGTAGGCGTTGAGAAAACATGGCCGGTACACTCTCCGAACGTTGAGAAAGTAGAAGTTATCAGACGTGGTAAAGTAAGACGTGCGAAACTGAACTACTTAAGAGACCGTGTTGGTAAAGCAGCGAAAGTGAAAGAGCTGGTAAAATAATAAGTCGTTAAAAGGATGGCCGGAGGAACATGAGCAATTGTGTTTCTCCGGTTTTGTCTTACGGAGAATTACACTATGGGTATGAATACCAGATATGTAAAAGAATATTTCTACAAGAAAAAGATCCGTTCCATGCTTGTATGGAATCTGGAAATCATCGCAGCGATTCTTCTTGCGGCGGCATTTTCCTGGTTTTTCTGCAGAAGTGTCGTGGTGCAGGAGGGCTCGATGGAGCCGACTCTCGTGCCGGGGGAGCGTGTGCTGATGGACTCCGCCTGGTACCGCTTAAGTTCTCCGAAACGCGGGGATATCATCGCGTTCCGGACGAGTGAGGACAAGAAGGCGAGCATCCACATCAAGCGTGTGATTGCGCTGCCGGGCGAGACGGTACAGATCAAAGACGGACAGATCCTCATCAACGGGGAAGTCTATAATGAAAAAGATGAATTTCCGGCCATCACAAACGCGGGACTTGCCTCCGAGCCGATCACGGTCGGGAAGGGACAGTACTTTGTGCTCGGCGACAACCGGAACAACAGCGAGGACAGCCGCCACAACGGCATGGGACTCGTGGATTCGGACCGCATTGTCGGAAAGCTCTGGTTTACGATTTCGCCGTGGAAGAAAATCGGTTTCGTGTAAACGCAGCATAGAAGGAGAAGAAACATGAATTATCAGTGGTACCCGGGTCATATGACGAAGGCCCGCAGACAGATGCAGGAAGACTTAAAGCTCATCGACCTGATGATTGAGCTGGTCGATGCGAGAGTTCCTGCAGCGAGCCGCAACCCGGATATAGATGAACTTGGAAAGAACAAAGCACGGCTGATCCTGCTGAACAAATCGGACCTTGCCGATGAGCGCGGAAACGATGCCTGGATGGAATATTTCAAGGGAAAGGGATATTCTGTTGTGAAGGTCAATTCCCGTTCCGGAGCCGGCATGAAAGCGATCAACAGCGCCGTACAGGAGGCCTGCAAAGAGAAAATCGAGCGCGACCGCAAACGCGGCATCCTGAACCGTCCGGTCCGCGCGATGGTTGTCGGTATTCCAAACGTCGGAAAATCGACATTTATCAATGCGTATGCGGGCAGAGCCTGTGCGAAGACCGGAAACAAACCGGGCGTCACGAAGGGAAAACAATGGATCCGTCTGAGCAAACAGCTGGAGCTTCTGGACACACCTGGTATCCTGTGGCCGAAGTTTGAGGACCAGCAGGTGGGACTGCATCTTGCGATGATCGGTTCCATCAACGATGAGATCCTGAACGTGGAGGAGCTGGCGCTGTCCGTCATCGATTATCTGACGGCAGAATACCCGGGAACGCTGGAGAAACGCTTTGGCTTTGAAGGTGTGACGGATCGTGTGGAAATCCTGGGTGAGATTGCGCGTGTGCGCGGCTGCCTGAAAAAGGGAAATGAGCTCGATTACGAAAAAGCAGCACGGCTTCTGATGGATGATTTCCGGAGCGGAAAGCTCGGCAGAATCACGCTGGAAAAACCGGAATAAATGGATTTATCAAAATAAAAAATGCGGAGAACAACGATGACAGAGAAAAAACAATCGATATCCGCCATACGGGAAATTTTTGCGGCAGCTTCGGAGACGGAGCTGCCCGCCCTTTATCTGGAATATGAAGAGGATTCCCGTGCCGGCGTACAAAATCTGATTCAAAAATACCAGAAACAGGAAGAGGCCTTAAAAAAAGAGCGCGAGCGCACGGAACAGATGAAGATCTACGAACACAAATATGAGGATCTTGGCTGGATCTGCGGCATCGACGAGGTCGGAAGAGGCCCTCTGGCGGGCCCTGTGGTCGCAGGTGCGGTCATTCTGCCGCGTGACAGTAAAATCCTGTATCTGAACGATTCCAAGCAGCTGACGGCCAAAAAACGCGACGAGCTGTACGATGTGATCATGCGCGAGGCAGTGGCCGTCGGCATCGGCTATGCCTCCCCGGCGCGGATCGACGAGATCAATATTTTACAGGCAACGTACGAGGCGATGCGGGAGGCGATCAGCAAGCTTTCCGTGAAGCCGGATGTACTCTTAAACGATGCGGTGAAAATCCCGCAGGTGGACATCCGCCAGGTGCCGATCATCAAGGGAGATGCCAAGAGTGTTTCGATTGCGGCGGCAAGTATTGTTGCGAAGGTGACAAGGGACCGCCTGATGGAAGAGTACGACAAGGTGCTTCCGGGCTACGGTTTTGCATCGAACAAGGGCTACGGTTCGGCAGAGCATATCGCTGCTTTAAAAGAAATCGGCCCGTCACCGATCCACCGGCAGTCGTTTATCGGCCATTTCGTGTAAAGGCACTGCATCAAAAAAAGGAGAGGGTATCGCATTTGAACCAGCGGGAAGTAGGAACGAGACAGGAGAGCCGTGCGGCAGAATATCTGGAAAGCCTGGGATATCACATCCTGGTGCGGAATTTCCGGTGCCGCTTCGGTGAGATCGACCTGATCGCAAAACAGGACGACACATACATTTTTATCGAAGTAAAATACCGCACCGGCCGGACAGCCGGAGACCCGACAAGCGCCGTGGATGGAAAGAAACAGAAGAAAATTTCAAAAACAGCAGATTACTACCGCATGCTCCACCAGATCCCGATGGATGTGCCCTGCCGTTTCGACGTCGTGGCAGAGACACCGGAGGAGATCCGCGTATATGCGAACGCGTTTTATTATCAGGGGAGCGGCTGGTAGGAAGGGAGTTTTTATGATACCAATTCAATGGAAACAAAACGATAAAAAAACGATGCATGTCAACGAGGCGGAAAACGGCGTGGTCTATCTGACCTGGCCGGCGATTGAGAAAATTGAGGGCATCCGCCATGCATTTTCCACACGGATCGGCGGGGTGAGTAAGGAACATCTTTCCAGCATGAATCTCAGCTTTTCGCGCGGCGACGATCCGGCGAATGTGCGGGAGAATTACAGAAGATTCTGTGAGGCGGCGGGGTTTGAAGTGGAAAACATTGTTACCTCCGATCAGGCACACACGACGAAGGTCCGTTATGTGACGAAAGCAGACTGCGGCAGCGGCGTGACAAGAGACCGCGATTTTCATGATATTGACGGTATGATCACTGACGAGCCGGGCGTCGTACTTGCGACATTCTATGCGGACTGCGTGCCGCTCTACTTTGTCGACCCGGTGCACCGTGCAATTGGACTTTCACATTCCGGCTGGCGTGGAACGGTCCACAAGATGGGACAGGCAACGCTCGATGCGATGCACGAACGGTTTGGAACAGAAGCAAAAGATGTGATCGCAGCCGTCGGCCCGTCGATCTGCCAGGACTGCTACGAGGTGAGCGGTGACGTGATCGAAGAGTTCCGGGCAGCATTCCCGGAAACACTGCATGAGAAACTGTTCTACGGAAAACCAGATGGAAAATACCAGTTAAATCTCTGGGAGGCGAATCATCAGATCCTTCTTGCAGCAGGAGTGCCGGAGAAGCAGATTCATCTGCCGAACCTCTGCACCTGCTGCAACCCGGATTTCCTGTATTCCCACCGTGCATCGAAGGGAAAAAGAGGAAACCTCGCGGCATTCCTTTCCCTGGTCTGAAAACAGGATCGAAAACAGAATAGAAAGCATCAAAAAACGGACCTGGAAAAAACAGATCCGTTTTTTTGCTGTATGCATCCGGCGGACACAAAATCGATTATCTGTGTTTTGCCAGCAGTTTATTGATTTTCTCTGTCGTAGACTGTACTTTTGCAACGGATACGTCGTGGTTAAGCGTATCAATGATGCTTGCCATATATTTGCTCATTTCAGCCGGCTCATACCAAGGGCGGGAAACGAGTTCCGGTGTCCGGTAGGTCAGGTCGGTGGTGATGACCTTGCTGATATAGCCTTTCTCATAGTAAGCGTCGAATTTCTCAAGACCGTCGGTGAAGAGGCCGAATGTGGTGCAGACAAAGACATGTTCCGCGCCGCGTTCTTTGACCTGTTTTGCAACGTCGAGCATACTCTCACCGGAGGAGATCATATCGTCGATGATGACAACATCTTTTCCTGCTACGGAATCACCGAGAAACTCATGTGCCACGATCGGGTTCTTTCCGTTTACGATGGTGGAGTAATCTCTTCTCTTATAGAACATACCCATATCGACGCCGAGCACGTTGGAGAAGTATACGGCACGCGCCATCGCTCCCTCGTCCGGGCTGATGATCATCAGATGATCGTTGTCAATCGTCAGATCCGGAACAGAACGAAGAAGGGCTTTTAAAAACTGGTAGGTTGGCATGAAGTTGTCAAAGCCGCCGAGCGGAATTGCATTCATGACACGAGGATCGTGCGCGTCGAAGGTGATGAAGTTGGAAACGCCCATATTCATCAGCTCCTGCAGAGCAAGTGCGCAGTCGAGAGATTCACGTTTGGTGCGCTTATGCTGTCTTCCTTCATAAATGAAAGGCATGATTACGTTGATCCGGTGTGCTTTTCCCGTTGCAGCAGCGATGATACGTTTCAGATCCTGATAATGGTCATCCGGTGACATGTGGTTCTCGTAGCCGCATACCTTGTAGGTGATGCTGTAGTTGCAGACATCGACCAGAATGTAAAGATCGGCACCACGGACAGATTCGTTGATCTTTCCTTTTGCCTCACCAGAGCCGAAACGCGGGCACTCGCAGTCAATCAGGAAAGAATCCTCGGAATATCCGGAAAAGGGAACTCCGTTGCGGCGCTCGGAGAGCTCTTTACGGAACTGAACCAGATACGCATCGACTTTTTTTGCCATTTCCATGCTGCCCGGCAGAGCGGCGAGCTTTAACGGAGCAACCGGAATGGAATTTTCAAGTAAATCTAAATTAGCCATACAAACCTCCAGTAATCGACATTTTTTACAAACCATTTACTTCCTATTTATATCATCTTGGGAAAGGGTGCGTCAAGCAAAAAACGAAAGAATCCTTGCTTTTTGTGCAGGTTGTTGTTATTATAATGAATGAATGCCCGGAAGGTATGCAAAAAAAGCACGCTTTTTACTGGGCAAAGAGAAGTTATAAAGAAGTAAATGGAAAGGCCAAAACGTAAGATCTGTGAAAAACAAGACGAAACACATTATCAAGACAATAGAACCGGGCAGTATTGCTGAAGAACTGGAACTCGAACCGGGAGATGAACTGCTCCGCGTGAACGGGGAAATCATCGAGGACGTCTTCGATTACCACTTCCAGACCAACGACACGTATCTGGAACTCACGATCCGGAAAAAGGACGGCGAGGAATGGGATCTGGAAATCGAAAAAGAGTATGACGAGGAAATCGGCATCACATTCGAGAACGAGTTCATGGATCAGTACCGTTCCTGCAGCAACAACTGCATTTTCTGCTTCATCGATCAAATGCCGCCGGGAATGCGTCCCACCTTGTATTTTAAGGATGACGATTCGCGTCTGTCCTTCCTGCAGGGAAACTATATTACACTGACCAACATGAGCGACCATGATATCGACCGGATTATCCGCTACCATCTGGCACCGATCAATATTTCGTTCCAGACAACGAACCCGGAGCTCCGCTGCAAAATGCTGCACAACCGTTTTGCGGGCAATATCTTTCCGAAGGTCCAGCGCCTTTACGAGGCGGGAATCGAGATGAATGGACAGATTGTGCTCTGCAAGGGATACAACGACGGCGCAGAGCTGGAGCGCAGTATTTCGGATCTGTCAAAATATCTGCCGCATCTGAAAAGTGTTTCGGTTGTCCCGGTCGGACTTTCGAAGTACCGCGACGGACTGGCGCCTCTGGAACCGTTTACCAGGGAGGATGCAAAAGAAGTTCTTGCCACGATTCACAAATGGCAGAAAAAGCTGTATGAACAGTGGGGACTTCACTTTATCCATGCTGGTGATGAATGGTATCTGCTGGCGGGAGAGCCGATCCCGGAGGAGGAAAATTACGATGGCTATATCCAGCTGGAAAACGGAGTGGGAATGCTCCGGCTTCTGGAGGACGAGGTTGCGGAAGAACTTTCGAAACGAGAAGGGGATGACCGTCACCGCCATGTAACGATTGCGACCGGAAAAGCTGCGGCGCCGTCGTTGGAAAAACACATGCAGAAAATTCGTGAAAAATATCCGAATGTACAGGCGGAGGTTGTCACGATTATCAACTATTTCTTTGGAGAATCCATTACCGTATCCGGTCTGATTACCGGAAAGGATCTGATGGAGCAGTTAGAGGGAAGAGATCTTGGCGACTGCCTGCTGCTTCCGTGCAACATGCTCCGTTCGGGAAAAAACGTCTTTCTCGACGATGTGACGGTGGAAGAGGTGGAAGAGCGCCTGAAAACACCGGTACAGATTATCGATGAGCCGGGCAGCGACCTGGTGAAAGCCGTTGTGGAGGAAAACCAGGAGACGATACACAGAAGGAGAACAATGTATGAGCAAGCCGATTGTAGCAATTGTGGGCCGGCCGAACGTGGGTAAATCCACCCTGTTTAATGTATTAGCCGGAGACAATATTTCGATTGTAAAAGACACACCGGGTGTAACCCGTGACCGTATTTATGCCGACGTGGAGTGGCTGAACCACAAATTTACGCTGGTAGACACCGGCGGTATTGAGCCGGAATCCAAAGATATCATTCTCTCCCAGATGAGAGACCAGGCGCAGATCGCCATTGATACCGCAAATGTCATCATCTTCATCACCGACGTCCGTCAGGGCCTTGTAGATGCCGATGCAAAAGTAGCTGATATGCTCAGAAGAAGCCGCAAGCCGGTTGTGCTGGTGGTCAACAAAGTCGACAACTTCGACCGTCAGATGATGGATGTTTATGAATTCTATAACCTTGGCATCGGAGAGCCGCACGCCATTTCCGCATCCGGAAAGCTCGGCATCGGCGATATGCTCGATGAGGTGACAGGATACTTTGATCCGGAGATGGAAAACGAGGAGGAGAGCGAGATTCCGCGCATCGCCATTGTCGGAAAACCGAACGTCGGAAAATCCTCCCTGGTCAACAAACTGCTGGGCTCGAACCGTGTCATCGTATCCGATATCGCCGGAACGACGCGCGATGCGATCGATACCACGATCATGCACAATGGAAATGAATATATTTTCATCGATACCGCAGGTCTTCGAAAGAAAAACAAGATCAAAGAGGAGCTGGAGCGGTACAGCATCATCCGTACAGTATCTGCCGTAGAGCGCGCAGATGTCGTCGTTCTTCTGATCGATGCAACCGAGGGTGTCACAGAGCAGGATGCAAAAATTGCCGGTATCGCCCATGAGCGCGGAAAAGGTATGATTATCGCCGTCAACAAGTGGGATGCTCTGGAAAAGGACGATAAGACGATCTATCGTTTTACCGAAAAAGTAAGAAATACATTGGCTTACATGCCGTACGCAGAGCTTCTTTTCATCTCTGCGAAGACAGGACAGCGTCTTCCGAAGCTGTTCGAGACGATCGACATGGTTCTGCAGTACCAGAACCTGCGCGTACAGACCGGTGTCCTGAACGAGATTCTGACCGAGGCAATGGCAATGCAGCAGCCGCCGTCAGACCGTGGAAAACGACTGAAAATCTACTACATGACACAGGTTTCGGTCAAACCGCCGACATTTGTTATTTTCGTCAACGACAAAGAACTGATGCATTTCTCCTATGTTCGATATCTGGAGAATAAAATCAGAGAGTCGTTCGGCTTCCGCGGCACACCGCTGAAATTCATCATCAGAGAACGAAAAGAGAAGGAGCAGTAAAGAGTTATGGTACGGATCATATGCCTTTTGATCGGATACGCATTTGGCCTTTTTCAGACCTCATATATTTATGGAAGGACGAAGGGAATTGATATCCGGGAACACGGCAGCGGAAACGCAGGAACGACCAACGCGCTCCGGACTTTAGGGAAAAAAGCAGGCGCCATCACGCTTGCCGGCGACTGCATCAAATGCATTCTGGCGGTCCTGACGGTACGCCTGATCTTCGGTGCATCGCACCCGGAACTGCTGAAACTGCTGACGGTGTATGCTGCGGCCGGAACGATTCTCGGCCACAACTTCCCGTTTTACTTAGGCTTCCGCGGCGGAAAAGGAATCGCTGCGACCGCGGGTCTGATTATCTCGTTTGACTGGAGAATCACGCTGGTCTGTGCAGCGCTGTTTTTCCTGAATCTTGCAGTAACACACTATGTTTCCCTCGGTTCCATGATGGTTTACGTTGTCTTTTTTGCGATGGCCGTTATCATGGGACAGGCGGGCTGCTTTGCGCTGGAACCGCCGTATCTCTATGAGATGTACGTGGTGATCGCACTTCTTGCCGTGCTTGCCTTCTGGGAGCACCGTGCAAACATCAAGCGCCTCATCGCGGGAACAGAGCGGAAAACGTATTTATCCAAAAAGTCGGAGAAATAAAATATGGCAAAGATTAGTATCATCGGAGCAGGAAGCTGGGGAACCGCCCTCGGCCTCCTGCTCTGCAACAACGGGCATGACGTGACGATCTGCTCGGAAAATGAAAATGAAATTGAGAGCTTAAAGGAACACAGAGAGCATCTGACGAAGCTTCCGGGCGTAAAACTGCCGGATGAAATGAAGTTCACCTGCGATGTGCGCGGCTCCCTTTCCGGACAGGACATCCTTGTGATGGCAAAAGCATCCCCGTACGTGCGAACCACATGTAAAAAGTATGCGGCGGATATTCCGGACGGCCAGCTCATCGTCAATGTGGCAAAAGGCGTGGAAGCCGATACCCTGATGACGATGTCTCAGATCATCGAGGAGGAAGTGCCGGGAACGAATGTCGTTGTTCTCTCCGGACCGAGCCATGCAGAGGAGGTCGGCCGCGGCCTGCCGACCACGATCGTTGTCGGCGCGCATGACCGCGAGAGCGCACTGTATGTGCAGAATGTGTTCATGAGCCCGGTCTTCCGCGTTTACACAAGCCCGGACATCACGGGAATTGAACTTGGCGGAGCTCTGAAAAATGTCATCGCACTGGCAGCCGGAACGGCGGATGGTCTTGGCTACGGCGACAATACGAAAGCGGCTCTGATTACCCGCGGGATCGCGGAAATTGCACGGCTCGGCACGGCGATGGGTGCCCATGCGGAAACCTTCTACGGTCTTTCCGGTATCGGCGACCTGATTGTAACGTGTGCTTCCGTTCACAGCCGGAACCGGAAAGCCGGATACCTGATCGGCCAGGGCAGAACGATGCAGCAGGCGATGGATGAGGTTCAGATGATCGTCGAGGGCGTCTATTCCGCAAAAGCGGGTCTTACCCTGTCGAAAAAATTCGGAATCGAAACGCCGATCATTCAGGCAGTCAATCAGGTTCTGTTTGAAAACAAAAACCCGAAACAGGCTGTGGATGAACTGATGCAGCGTATGAAAAAAGATGAACTCGCCCCGGATCTCTGGGAGCGGTAAAAATAAGAAACCTGTCACTTCTGTGAAATGATACAGAGGCGGCAGGTTCTTTTTTTGTGCAGACCAAAATTTTTTCGGTAAAAATACGGGAAAAAGATGACAATGCTTTCGAAATCAAGTATAGTAATAGAAAGCGGAATAATTTTAACTGAAAAGATGCGGAGGAAAATACGGCAGGAGGAAGAAAGAATGAGAGGAGTAGAAACAAGAATTCAGGAAATCCGCCATGCCATTTTTACGGAAGTTGCAAAAATGGCGTATGACGTGGACTCCCCGGTGGAAAAGACGATCGAGGAAATTCCTTACCGTGTAATTCCCGGTGAGGTCGGAAATTTTAGAAATGATGTGTTTCTGGAGCGGGCGATTGTAGGAGAGCGGCTTCGCCTTGCAATGGGACTTCCGTGCAGAAGCGCGGCAGAGCACGCCCCGATCTCGGACAATATCAAACTGGCGGACCAGGCGGAGACATATTATACACCGCCGCTCATTAATGTCATCAAATTTGCATGCAACGCCTGTCATGAAAAACGGGTTCTGATCACGGAGGGATGTCAGGGGTGTCTTGCACATCCGTGCGTGGAAGTCTGTCCGAAAAAGGCCATTACGCTGGACCGCACCAATGGACGATCCTATATTGATCAGGATAAATGCGTCAAATGTGGTCAGTGTGCCAAGGTATGCGGATACCAGGCTATTATCATTCAGGAGCGTCCGTGTGCGAGAGCCTGCGGAATGGATGCCATCGGTTCAGATGAGAACGGAAAAGCAGATATCGATTACGAGAAATGTGTATCCTGCGGCCAGTGTCTCGTCAACTGCCCGTTCGGCGCTATTTCGGACAAATCCCAGATCTTCCAGGTAATCCGTGCGATCCAGTCGGGAGAGCGCGTCTATGCAGCGCTGGCACCGGCGTTTGTCGGCCAGTTCGGACCGAAAGTAACGCCTGGAAAACTGCGTGCGGCGATGAAAAAGCTCGGTTTTGCGGATGTCTTTGAAGTTGCGATCGGAGCGGATCTCTGTGCGGCACAGGAGGCAGAGGATTTTGTGAACGAAGTTCCGGAGAAACTGCCGTTTATGGCGACATCCTGCTGTCCGGCCTGGTCTGTAATGGCGAAGAAACTGTTCCCGGATTACGCAAACTGTATCTCGATGGCACTGACCCCGATGACGCTGACGGCGCGTCTGATCAAGAAACACAATCCGAATGCGAAGGTTGTCTTTGTCGGACCGTGTGCGGCGAAAAAACTGGAGGCCATGCGCCGGTCTGTCCGCAGTGAGGTGGACTTCGTTCTGACGTTTGAAGAGATGTCGGGCATTTTCGATGCGCGCCAGGTAGATGTGAGTGCACTTGAGGAAGATCCGGACGGCGTCAGCGATGCATCGGTGGACGGAAGAAACTTTGCTGTCTCCGGCGGCGTTGCAAAATCTGTGGAAAATGTAATCCGTGAAAAATACCCGGACCGCGAAATCAAGATGGCAAATGCAGAAGGTCTGAAGGAATGCCGGAAACTGCTGACAATGGCGAAGGCCGGAAAGTACAACGGTTATCTTCTCGAAGGCATGGCCTGTCCGGGCGGATGCGTGGCAGGAGCCGGCACGATGCAGTCGATCAAAAAGTCACAGGCGGCAGTCAACAAATATGCGGCGCAGGCAAAACACAAGATTTCCAGCCAGACAGAATATGTAAAAGAACTGGACAAGCTGGTAGACTAAAAAGAACAGCAAGGTGGAGAAAAAAGTGAAAAAGAAAAGAAAGATGGGCTTTGCGGCAGCGATTCTTGCAATGGTACTTCTGTTTGCAGGATGCGGCCAGACAGAGACAAAGTCGGAGAGCAGCGCAGCGGCATCGGAAACAGAAGATGAGACACTGGTCCATGTGCTTGCATTAAAAGGACCGACCAGCATGGGAATGGTAAAAATGATGAGCGATAACGACAGCAAAGAGTCACCTGCGGACACGTTTGAACTTGCCGCTGCCCCGGATGAGGTCAGCGCAAAACTGGTACAGGGAGAGGTGGATATCGCCGCGGTTCCGGCGAACCTTGCAAGCGTACTCTACAACAAGACAAACGGCGGCGTGCAGGTGCTCGCAGTCAATACGCTCGGTGTCCTTTATATCGTCGAGGACGGCGATACCGTACATTCCATTGCGGATCTGAAAGGCAGAACCATTTATGCGGGCGGCAAAGGTGCAACTCCGGAGTATGCTTTGAATTATATCCTCGAAAAGAACGGCCTCGTACCGGGTGAGGACGTAACGATCGAGTGGAAGAGCGAACACGCCGAGTGCGTGGCAGCACTTGCAGAAGATGCCGATGGAATCGCCATGCTGCCGCAGCCGTTTGTAACGACGGCACAGACGAAAAAAGAAACGCTGCGCACCGCACTTGACCTGACCGAAGAATGGAACAAAATCCAGGAGTCCGAAGGAACGGCGAGCACACTGGTGACAGGTGTTACCGTTGTGCGCACTGCCTTTGCCAAGGAGCATCCGGAAGCAGTTGCAGACTTCATGGAAGCTTACCAGGCATCCGTATCCTACGTAACCGAAAACACGGATGAGGCGGCAAAACTGATCGGGGATTATGACATTGTTCCGGAGGCAGTCGCAAAGAAAGCGCTTCCGGCATGCAACATTGTCTGCATCACCGGTGATGAGATGAAAGAGAAGCTTTCCGGTTATCTCGGTGTACTCAAAGACCAGAACCCGGAGGCAGTCGGAGGAGAACTTCCAGGAGATGACTTCTATTATTCCGAATAAAAACAAAAAAGAGAAACAGAGAAAAACGAAGCTCTGGCCGATCGTGTTCTGGCTTATGATCTGGCAGGCGGTAAGCGTTTTTGTCGGGCAGGAGATCCTTCTGGCATCTCCTGCCGCTGTTTTGAAACGCCTTTTTACGCTTGTAACAGAACCGGTCTTCTGGCAGTCCCTGCTGTTTTCCGGAGCACGCATCGGAGCCGGATTCCTTCTTGGTGCGGCGGTGGGAATTGCAGGAGCTGCACTTGCCGGTCGGTTTTCCATTGCAGAAGAACTCCTGACGCCGCTGGTTGCAGCAGTGAAAGCAGTGCCGGTCGCTTCTTTTGTGATTCTGATCCTGATCTGGGTTTCGTCGAAGAATCTTTCGGTTGTGATTTCGTTTCTGATGGTATTTCCGATCCTGTATACAAACACGCGGAACGGCCTGCGGGAACTGGACACAGCGCTTTTGGAGATGACAGACGTTTTTCAGGTTCCGCGGCCGGTGCGGCTGCGCTGGGTGATCCTGCCGCAGCTGTACCCATATATCCGGACGGGATGTTCACTTTCCCTCGGCCTTTGCTGGAAGGCCGGAACGGCAGCAGAAGTAATCGGCATTCCGAACCGATCCATCGGAGAGCATCTGTATCAGGCAAAAATATATCTCGACACACCGGGACTATTTGCCTGGACGGCAGCGATCGTGTACGTCAGCTTCTGTCTCGAAAAAGCTGTTTTAAAAGGAATGGATCTTGCAGAAAAAAGGATGCTGGTGATGAAATGAGAGAAGATACGATTGAAATCTGCCATCTGAAAAAAGCGTATGGAGAACACGTTATTTTTTCGAATCTTACGATGGAACTGAAAAAAGGAGCAGTGACCTGTCTGATGGCTCCTTCCGGGGCGGGAAAGACAACCCTGCTGCGGATTCTGGCAGGCCTGGAGCAGGCGGACGGCGGAAAAATCGGGGGACTGGAAGCCTTAAGAAAAAGTATGGTTTTTCAGGAACCGCGGCTGGCAGAAGAACTGACAGCTGCAGCCAATATCCAGCTCGCGGTAAGGCGCCGCATGTTTGGAAAAGAAAAAAGAAGCTTCCGTCATCTTTTGGAGGAGATGGAGGAACTCGGCCTTTCGGGCTGTGAAAACCAGGCTGTATCGGAACTGTCGGGCGGCATGCGCCAGCGGGTGGCGGTTCTGCGGGCCATGCGCATGGACGCAGATTTCCTCCTTTTGGATGAGCCGTTCCGGGGACTGGATGCGGGGACGAAAAAGAAAACGATGAACTATATCCGCAGAAAAGGAAAAGAAAAAACGATGCTTCTGGTCACGCATGATTTAGAAGAAGCCGAAGCAATGGGGGACTGGATCTGCACCTGCAGCAGACTGGATGGTATCCTCGAAATAAAGAGAAACAGAAAAAGCAGCACAGAAATCTGAAATGGAAAGAAACGGATTTTCTGTGCTGCTTTTGCTGTGAATCCGCAGTTACAGCAGGTCATCCGGTATGGAAGCAGAGCGGAGCTGTTCGTCCATCGTGTCGATGAGCGCCATGTCGGCTTCAGAAAGTTCGAAGTCGAAGACATCCGCGTTGGTAAAAATGCGGTCTGGATGTGTCGATTTCGGGATGACACTGATGCCCTGCTGGACGAGGTAGCGGAGACCGATCTGCGCTTCAGTGCGTACATACTTTTCTGCCAGCTGCTGCATAATCTCACGGTTCAGATAAAGACCTCTTGCGAGTGGCGCATACGCTTGAACGGCGATTCCATGTGAACGGCAGAAAGCGATGAGCGGTTTCCGGTTCCAGAGCGGATGACATTCGATCTGGTTGACGGCCGGGATGACGCCGGAAAATTCAAAGAGGGCGGTAAGGTGCGGCTCCTCGAAGTTGCTGACGCCGATCGATTTTGCACGCCCGGATTCGCGGATTTTTTCGAGTGCGCGCCACGTCTCCGGGTAGCAGCCCGGCACCGGCCAGTGAATCAGGTAAAGATCAACGTAGTCGAGACGGAGACGGTCGAGGCTGCGGTTGAAGGCACCTTCGATATCACCGACCCGCTGCGCGGTATTCCATACCTTTGTGGTAATAAAAAAGTTTTCCCGCGGAATCCCGCTTGCGCGGATCCCGCGGCCGATGCTGTCCTCATTTTTATAGGAGGAGGCGGTATCGATCAGACGGTAGCCGTATTTTGCCGCGGTGACAATTGCTTTTTCTGCCTCTTTTTCTGTCGATTTGTAAGTGCCAAGCCCCAGAAGCGGCATCGCTCTGCCGTCGTTCAATGTAATGGTTGGAATAGAAAGTGCCATAAAAACCCTCCGTATCTTGAATCAAAAAAAGATTTTGCCGTATTTCTCTCATAATTATGTTTAGTATAACATGAAAATTTAAAGAAATCAGACCAAATATATTAAAAAAGTTTAACACAATCGGGAAATGAAAAAAAATAACAAGCCATGCAAGAAAAAAGAAGGATGCCAGGACGGCCTGTACGGCGAATTGTACAGAAATTTTGTGGAGGCCGTATTGATTTTGTGCATGAAATAGAGTATAATAAATTTGAATTGATATTTATTTATCATTCCCTGTACAATCTGCAGGACGTTTCAGGAAAACAAAAGCGGACGAAACGGACGGCAGAGCAGAAAAACGGGGACAGAGGAGGCCATATTATGCATTTATTATATGACGAGAATGGAAATCCCATTCCGCACGGAGCTCACGACGAGCACCATCATCACCATGACCATCATCACGAGGGAGAAGACTGCGGACATGCCTGCAATGCATGCGGTTCCGAAGAAAAATGCAAGGACGAGAATCTTGCCCTTTTAACCTATATGCTGCAGCACAATGAACATCACGCAGCAGAACTCGACGAGATGGCCGACAAACTGGAAAAAGCCGGAATGGCGGACGCCGCAAAACAGATCAGGGAGGGAGTATCCGATTTCCAGAAAGGCAATATGCGCCTGTCCCTTGCACTGACACTTGTAAAAGAGCATTTGAAAGAAGTTAAGTAGAGGAGGCGTAAGCTATGTGCCTTGCAACGGTATACAAAAATCCGGAAAACACAGTTGTCTGTAAAAATGTGAGCCGCATCGATGTCGATGGAGAATACGTTCTGATCCGTGACATCATGGGTGAGGAGATCAGACTGCAGGGTAAGATCAAAATGGTAGATCTTGCAAACAGCATCGTAGAGCTGGACTGTGAATGATAATTGGTTGACGGAACCAGTTATTCTATAAAAGCGGTTTTAGGCCCCCGGGCTCTGCAAATCGGAACAAACAGAACAAGCGAACCGGGACTTAGAATAGGAATATATTATATTAAAGCGGAGGTAAATTGAATTATGAAACTTTCAGAAGAGATGAAAAACAAGACCCTTCTGTCTTTTGAGCTGTTCCCGCCAAAGACAGAGAAGGGATTGCAGAATCTGCCGGGTACCATCGACCACCTGATGAAGTACAACCCGTCTTACATTTCCTGTACATATGGAGCAGGCGGCGGAAATGTCGGAGCAAACCGTGAAGTATGTCAGATGATCAAAAATGCCGGAACTACACCGGTTACTCATTTCACCGTTATCAAAAACACAAAAGAAGGAATCAAAGAGCAGCTGGATCAGTATCTGGCTGACGGCGTAGACCATATGCTGGCACTGCGCGGAGATATTCCGCTTGGTGAGACTACAACCTGTGGTGACTTTGACTATGCTACCGATCTTGTAAAATTCGTACGTGATACCTACGGCGACAAATTTGAAATCGCTGTTGCAGGTTCACCGGAAGGCCACATCTCCTGCAGAAGTCTGGAGTCTGATATCGCAGTTCTGAAACAGAAACAGGACAACGGAGCAGACTACATCATGACACAGCTCTGCTGGGATATGGAGCAGTTCAAATACTGGCTGGATGCAATCCGTAAAGCAGGAATCACCATGCCGGTAGACGTTGGAGTAATGCCGATCCTGGATCAGGCCGCTACTATTAACATGGCACTTTCCAGAAACGGCTGTGTGATGGACAGAGAGCTTTCCAGAATGATCTCCAGACACTGGCTGTTCCCGAACCCATTTGCAGCAAAAGATGCAGAAGGAAAACCGTTCGACGTATTCTACGACAAGAAAGTTGCAGAGTTCAAAGAAGAGGGTATCGAATATACCGTAAAACAGATTGATGCATACCGTGCACTCGGTGTCAACGGAATTCATCTGTATGCACTGAATAAATGGAAAGACGTATCTGAAATCATCGACAGATCCGGCCTTTGCACACTGGTTTAATGAATTAATTACTTGAATTTGGGAGGCATCCGATTTTTATGGCACATGTAATAGCTGTCGCCGGAAAAGGCGGCGTTGGAAAAACAACATTATGCGGCTTGCTGATCCAGTATCTCTGTGAGACGGGAAAAGGACCTGTTCTGGCAGTCGATGCGGACGCAAACTCAAACCTGAATGAGGTACTTGGCGTAGAGGTAGAAGCTACCCTTGGAGATATCCGGGAGGAGATTGCCCGTGCAGAGATGGCATCCAAAAACCCGATTCCGGCAGGTATGAGCAAGGCAGATTATGCGGAATTTAAATTTGCAGGCGCTCTGACTGAGGAAGATGATTTTGACCTGCTTGTGATGGGAAGAACACAGGGAAAAGGCTGCTACTGCTTCGTCAATGGACTTCTGCAGAATCAGCTTGCAAAGCTGTATCCGAATTACCCCTTCATGGTTGTGGATAACGAGGCAGGCATGGAGCATATCAGCCGTGGTATACTTCCGGGAATGGATACAGCTATTTTGGTCAGTGACTGCTCAAGAAGAGGAGTACAGGCCGCTGCGAGAATCGCGGAGCTGATCAAAGAATGCGATATGAAGCCGAAGCAGGTAGGACTGATCGTAAACCGTGCGCCGAATGGCGTGTTAAATGAGGGAACCCGTGAGGAAATTGAAAAACAGGGATTAACTCTCCTTGGCGTTGTTCCGCACGATGATCAGGTTTATGAATATGACTGTGACGGAAAACCAACCGTACGTCTGCCGGAAGACTCTCCGGTACGCGCGGCATTAAAGAAAATCGTAGAAAACCTTGATTTATAAAAACAGAGAATCTGCCCTCCGCTTTGTACACGCTGCAGACGGAGGGATATTTCAAAAGTAAAATATCCCCCATGGGAGGATGTTTTTACCATAAAAATATTAAAATACAATCTTGAGGAGGACAAGATGAGCGAATTCAAATTAACAAGCGTAGAAGAATTCGAACAGGCCACGAATGAGCTCCTGGAAAATGGTGCAAAGGTTGGCGCTGACGCATGGCAGTTTCGTGTAAAAAACCAGACCCCGCACTGTAAATTCGGTGAGCAGGGAACCTGCTGCCGTATCTGTACGATGGGACCTTGCCGTATTACACCAAAGGCACCGAGAGGAATCTGCGGATGCGATGTACACGGTATTGTAGGACGTAACTTCCTGCGCTTTACAGCAGGCGGTTCCGCAACACATTCCGATCATGGCCGTGAGATCTGCCACACACTGCATGAGGCTGATCCAAACGGAAACTACAAAGTAAAAGATCCGGAGAAACTGATCCGTATCGCAAAAGAGTGGGGCGTAGAGACAGAAGGAAAAGATATTTACGATCTGGCACATGAGATGTCCGAGCTGGCTCTTTTAGAGTATGGTAAACCGTTTGGAACACAGAGATTCCTGAAACGTGCTCCGCAGCACACACAGGAAATCTGGGAGAGAGAAGAAATCGCACCGCGTGCGATTGACCGTGAGGTTGCATGTTCTCTTCATATGACTCATATGGGATGTTCTTCCCTTCCGGAAGCACTCGTTCGCCAGTCCCTTCGTTCCGGACTTTCCGATGGATGGGGCGGCTCCATGATGGGTACCGAGTTCTCTGACGTACTGTTCGGAACTCCAAAGCCGATCGAAACCGAGGCAAACCTTGGTGTTATGAAAGAAGATGAAGTAAATATCATCGTTCATGGCCATGATCCGTCACTTTCCGAGATGATCTGTGAATACGCAGACGATCCGGAGATGATCGCATATGCAAAAGAAATGGGAGCAAAGGGAATCAACGTGGCAGGTGTCTGCTGTACTTCCAATGAAGTAGCAATGCGCCGCGGCGTGCCGATGGCAGGTAACTTCCTGCAGCAGGAAAACGTGGTACTGACCGGTGCCTGCGAGGCCATCGTTGTTGACGTACAGTGTATTTTCCCGGCCCTTGGACCTTTAAGCAAATGTTTCCATACTAAATTCGTTACCACCAGCCCGATTGCGCAGATGCCGGATGCAGAATACATTCGTTTCAACGCAAAAACAGCAGGTGAGAATGCAAAAGCCATCGTAAAAATGGCAATTGAAAACTTTAAAAACCGGAAACCGGAGCTGGTACATATCCCGCATATGAAGCAGAAAGCAACCGTTGGATACTCTTTTGAGTCCATCATCAAGACTCTGGATAAAGTAACCAATTCCCAGGTTGACCAGACCGGAACTCTGATGCCGCTGTGGCAGTGTGTGGCATCCGGCGTTATCCGCGGTGCAGTTGCCATGGTAGGATGCAACAACCCGAAAGTCCGTCCGGACACCGCTCACATCGAGCTGATGAAGAAGCTGATCGCGCACGACGTTATCATCGTTGCTTCCGGATGCTCTGCACAGGCAGCAGCAAGAGCAGGTCTGATGGACAAACGTGCTAAAGATCTCTGCGGTGCAGGTCTGAAACGTGTCTGCGAGCTGGCTGATATCCCGCCGGTACTCCACATGGGATCCTGCGTTGATATCTCCCGTATGATGGTTCTTGTAGCAGAACTTGCTAAAATCGGTAATGTCAATATTTCCCAGCTTCCGGTTGTCGGATGTGCTCCGGAGTGGATGTCTGAGAAAGCAGTTTCCATCGGAAACTATGTTGTAGCAACCGGTATCGATACTTACCTTGGCGTAGAGCCGTATGTATCCGGATCCACTGAGGTAACAGGACTTCTGACCAACGGTGTCCGCGACTGGGTTGAGGCAGCTTACACAGTAGAAAAAGACATCGACAAGCTGGGCGATGCAATGCTCGCACGAATCGAAGAGAAACGTGCCGCACTCGGCGTATAAAAAGGACAGGGCGGTCCCTGACGTAAAAAGAGACCGCCCTTTTTGAAGTGAAAAGGTGTAAAATGAAAATAGCAGTAACTGGAAAGGGTGGCGTAGGAAAAACAACCATCGCAGCGACCCTTGCAAGACTTTATGCAGAAGAAGGCCATCCGGTTCTGGCTGCAGATGTCGATCCGGATGCCAATCTGGGCCTTGCGCTTGGATTTCCGGAAGAAATCCTCGATTCGATCATTCCGATTACCAAAATGAGAAAACTGATCGAAGAGCGCACCGAGGCAAGTGCAGACAACCGGTTTTACAAGATAAATCCGAGAGTAAGTGATATCCCCGATAAATACAGCAAAGAGTACAATGGAGTCAAACTCCTGACGCTTGGCACCGTGGAGACGGCCGGAAGCGGCTGTGTCTGCCCGGAGCATGTGATGCTGCGGAGAATCATCAACAGCCTGGTCCTTCACAGAGGGGATGTTGTCATCCTCGACATGGAAGCAGGCCTTGAGCATCTGGGAAGAGGAACGACGGAGGGCATGGATATGTTCATCGTAGTCATCGAGCCGGGTGCAAGAAGTATTCAGACCTATAAGAATGTCAAACGTCTGGCCGAAGAGCTTGGCGTTCATCAGGTTCATGTCGTGGCAAACAAAGTACGCGACGAAAAAGATGAGGCATTCATACAGGACCGTATCCCCCCGGAGGATCTTCTGGGCATGGTCCACTACAACCCGGAAATTATGGAAGCGGACAGGGAAGGTTCGTCTCCATATGATTACAGCGCGGCTGCAGTAGAAGAGATACGGAAAATAAAAACAAAAATCGATAAGTCAAACATGCCTGGCATGGAAAAAGTGTGATAGGAGGAAAAACACATGACATTATTCGAGAGAGTATTTGGCGGAAATGATGCAGTATACGGTCTTACCGAAGCTGCCATTGATGCCGCAATCGCAGCAAACGGAGAGGAAAAAGCAGTCAGCTTCCCGGACACTGCTTACGCACTTCCGTGTTACTATGCTGTAACAGGAGTAAAGGTTACCAACTTAAAAGAGATGAAAGAGGCTCTTGGCGTGGTAAAATCTCTGATGACAAGAGAAAATCAGCTGAATGATGTATTTATGTCCGGTGTTGCAACTGCACTCTGCGCAGAGTTCATCGAGGCAATTAAATACATCGACGGTGCAAAACCATATGATGAGCCGTGCTACGGCCATTTAAGCGATGCCATCATCCGTGAGCTTGGTGTGCCGCTTGTAACAGGCGATATCCCGGGCGTAGCTGTTATCCTTGGAAGCGCTCCGACCGCACAGGAAGGCGTGGATCTGGTTAAGAGCTATCAGGCACAGGGTATTCTTGTAACACTGGTTGGCGGAATCATTGATCAGTGTCAGGAATTAGGATACAAGACCGGCGCAAACGTACGTGTCATCCCGCTTGGAAAAGACGTAACATCTGTAATCCACGTTGTATCCGTAGCAATCCGTGCAGCCCTGATCTTCGGTAACGTAACTGCAGGCGATGCAGGCGCACTGATGACCTACACCAAAGACCGTGTACCGGCATTCGTAAATGCTTTTGCTCCTCTGGATGATGTGATCGTTGCATGCGGCGCTGGTGCGATTGCACTTGGTTTCCCGGTTATCACAAACGATGACAAAGACGTTCCGGCTATTCCGAAGAGTCTCATTATCCAGAAGGACGTTTCCAAATTCAACGCAACTTCTCTGGAAGCCCGCGACATCAAGATTAAAATTACAAACATCGATATCCCGGTTGCATTCGCATCTGCATTTGAGGGCGAAATCATCCGCCGCGGTGATATGCAGGTTGAGTTTGACGGTTCCCGTGTAGACTGTTGCGAGCTGGTTCAGACAAAAGATGCTTCCGAAGTAGAAGATCACAAGATCGAGCTGATCGGACCGGACATTGACGAGTTCGAGGTAGGTTCCAAGCACAGCATTGCATACGTTGTTGAGGTTGCCGGAAAGAGCATGCAGCCGGATTTCGAGCCTGTATTTGAGCGTAAATTCCACAGCTACCTGAACTGCATCGAAGGTGTGATGCATACCGGACAGCGTGATATGATCCGTATCCGTGTCAGCAAAGAAGCTTTCAACGCAGGCTTCCGTGCAAAACACTTCGGAGAAGTTCTGTACGCACAGGTGAAGAACGAGTTCGAGGCTGTTGTTGACAAATGTCAGGTTAAGATCTACACCAATCCGGAAGACTGTACCAAGATCCGTCACGAAATTGCAATTCCGGTATTCGACAAACGTGATGAGCGTCTGTCTACCATGACAGATGAATCCGTACCGGTATACTACAGCTGTATCATGTGCCAGGCATTCTCCCCGAGCCATGTATGTGTTGTTACACCAGAGCGTCTCGGACTTTGCGGTGCTGTTTCATGGCTGGATGCAAAAGCTACCAACGAGCTGGATCCGAACGGACCTTGCCAGGTTATCACAAAAGAAAAAGTAATCGATGAGAGAATCGGTGAGTACGAGGATGTTAACGAGGCTGTTCGTAAACTTTCCCAGGGCGCTCTTGATGATGTATCTTTGTACTCCATCATGGAAAAACCAATGACATCCTGCGGATGCTTCGAGTGTATCTGTGGTATCGAGCCGTTCTCCAACGGTGTCTGCATCGCAAACCGTGAGTACGCAGGCATGACTCCTCTGGGAATGACCTTCTCCGAGCTGGCTTCCATGACAGGCGGCGGTGTTCAGACTCCTGGATTCATGGGACACGGCAAACACTTTATCGCTTCCAAGAAATTTATGAAAGCAGAAGGCGGCGTTGCCCGTATCGTATGGATGCCGAAAGAGCTGAAAGAGCAGGTTGCAGAGAAACTGAATGAAACAGCAAAAGAGCTGTACGGTATCGACAACTTTACCGATATGATCGGTGACGAGACCATCGCAGAAGATCCGGAGACACTGGTTGCATTCCTGACCGAGAAAGGTCATCCGGCACTTGGCATGGATCCAATGATGTAATTCGTATTTTACAGGCTTATCCTGTGAAAGAATAAGCAGACCGGCATGGCTTGGGAGGGGATTCCAAAGCGGAGGAGGAAGCCCTTTCCGGCACATGCCGGCAGCTGTAAAGTGATTTTCTGGAAAAAAACGGCTGACGAAGAGAAAACGGATACTTTTTGTCAGAAAATCTTGGAAAATATCCTGGTAAATCTTGCATTCTCCGGGAAAAAACGTTAAAATAATAACAGGTGTGTCCATGAAGCGGAATCATGGAGATATGCCTGTATGGAATTTATTTTTAAGGAGGCTTTTTTTATGCCGTTTAATCGCAAACCACAAAAGTTTAATGCAGCAATTAAATCCGTTGTAATCGGCAGCGGAGACAAAACCGTAACTCTTGGCGGAGAAAACGTATTACCATTCTATGCTTTCGACGGTGAAATCAAAAACGGACCGAAGGTCGGCGTTGAAATCACAGACCTTGGTATGGAAGGAGAACCGGAAAGCGTAAAAGCATACTATGAAGGTGCAGCTACCATGGGCGAGATTGCAAAAAAAGCAGCAGCTATGGAAGGTGCAGATTTCCTCTGCCTTCGTCTGGCAGGCGGAGACCCGAACGGTCTGAACAAATCGGTAGAAGAACTCATTGAGACAGTCAAAGAGGTTGCTGATGCCGTTGACGTGCCGCTTGTTGTAGAAGGATGTAAAAACGTTGAGAAGGATTCCGAACTGCTCACAAAAGTAGCAGAGGTCCTTCAGGGAAGAAACGTTCTTGTTATGTCCGCAAGAGAAGAAGATTACAAGGCAGTTGGTGCAGCCGCAGGTCTGGCATACAGCCAGAAAGTCGGCGCTGAGTCCGCTGTAGATATCAACCTTGCAAAACAGCTGAATGTTGTTATGACCCAGCTTGGTGTCAGCGCGGACAGCATTGTTATGAACGTAGGTTCTGCAGCAGTCGGATACGGATATGAGTACGTAGTATCTACACTGGACCGTATCAAAGCAGCAGCATTATCCCAGGACGATAAAATGCTGCAGATGCCAATTATTACTCCAATCGCTTCTGAGACATGGAATGTAAAAGAGGCAATGGCAACAGAAGAGGAATCTCCGGAATGGGGAAATCAGGAAGTACGAGGAATCTCTATGGAGATTCAGACAGCAGCCGCATCTCTGGCTTCTGGTTCTGATGCAGTTATCCTCAAACATCCACAGTCTGTTGCAACCATTTCCAAAATGATTCAGGAACTGATGTAATCAGTACGTAAGGAAGAGATTAGGAGGATAAAGAATTATGGCATTATCAGGTATTCAGATTTTTAAAATGACCCCAAAGAAAAACTGTAAAGAGTGCGGATGTCCGACCTGTATGGCATTCTCCATGAAGGTTGCACAGGGCGCTATGGATATTTCAGCGTGCCCATATATGTCTGACGACGCTATGGCACAGCTTTCCGAAGCTACCGCACCGCCAATGAAGACCATCAAAGTCGGAACCGGCGACAGTGAGTACACCCTTGGCGGAGAGACGGTTCTCTATCGTCATGAGAAAACATTTGTAAGCAAAACCCGTTATGCAGTATCTCTCTGCAGCTGCATGTCTGACGAAGAGATCGACGCAAAACTGGAAGAAGACAAAAAAGTTGATTACGACCGTATCGGTGAGCGTATGTGCGCAGAGATGCTGTATGTAAACTATGCCGGAAATGGCGTAGACAAATACGTATCTCTTGTAACGAAAGCAGCAGCAACCGGAAAAGTTCTGGTACTTGGCTGTGAGGACGCAGAAGCTGCAAAAGCTGCTCTGGAAGTATGCAAAGCAGGCAAACCGATCCTGAATGGTGCAAATGCATCCAATTATGAAGAGATGAGCAAACTTGCCACAGAGGCAGGCGTTGTTCTCGGCGTAAGTGGCGCAAACATTGATGAGCTTCACGACACCGTAGAAGCAATCGAGAAACTCGGCAACAAGAACCTTGTTCTTGATACCACAGAAGCGACCATCAAAGAGACCTTTGCTACTACCGTACAGGTAAGACGTGCATCCTTAAAGGATACAGACCGTACCTTTGGTTATCCGTCTATTGTAAATCTGGCAAAAATTGCACAGGGCGACAGATATATGCAGCAGGCACTGCTTTCCCTGTTCACCATGAAATACGGTTCCATTATTGTTCTTGAGGAAATGGGATACGCAGAGGCACTTCCGGTATTCGGACTTCGCCAGAACGTATTTACCGATCCGCAGAAACCGATGAAAGTAGAGCCGGGCATCTACCCGCTGAACGGCGCAGATGAAAATTCGATCTGCCTGACCACAGTAGACTTTGCTCTGACCTATTTCCTGGTATCCGGAGAGCTCGAGAGATCCGGAGTTCCGGTAAACCTTGTAATCAACGACGCCGGCGGACTTTCTGTACTGACATCCTGGGCAGCAGGTAAATTCTCCGGTAACTCTATCTCCAAATTCTTCAAAGAGAATGTAGAAGATAAAGTAAAATCCAGAAAAGTTATCATTCCTGGTAAAGTAGCCGTATTAAAGGGCGACATTGAGTCCAAACTTCCTGGATGGGAAGTAATCGTTGCTCCGCTTGAGGCAGTTCAGCTTGTGAAATTCATGAAAGATCTGCAGGCAAACGGAGAACTGTAATACATAAAAATTCCGGGAGGAACTCCAGACAAGCGGAGTTCCTTCCGTGAAAAAAATAATTATGGGGGATTCCCAAAAGAAAAGGAGAAGAGATATGGCAAAATTTGTAACCATCGGCGAAAGACTTTCCGTTACAGCTCCTACTGTAAACAAAGCATTCGCAGCAAGAGATGAAGAGCCAATTTTAAAGAGAGCAAAACAGCAGCTGGATGCTGGTGCCGTTTACCTTGATGTAAACATCGGACCGGCTGAGAATGATGGAGAAGACATCATGAAATGGGCTGTTGAGCTGCTGCAGAGCAATTTTGACAATGTTCCGCTGGCTCTGGATACATCCAACAAAAAAGCAATTGAGGCTGGTATCTCTGTATACAACCGTTCCAAAGGAAAACCGATCGTAAACTCTGCAGATGCTGCAGGAAGAATCGAGTACGTTGACCTTGCGGCTGCAAACGATGCAATCGTTATTGCACTTTGCAACGGCGAAGGAATTGCAAAAGACAACGACGAGCGTATGATGTACTGCCAGACCCTTCTGGAAAGAGGTATGGAGCATGGTATGGAGCCGACCGATCTGTGGTTTGACCCGCTGTTTCTGGTTGTAAAAGGAATGCAGGACAAACAGATGGAAGTTCTTGAGTGCATCAAGATGTTCAGTGATATGGGACTGAATTCTACCGGCGGACTTTCCAACAACTCCAACGGTATGCCGAAAAACATCCGTCCGATCATGGATTCCGCACTTGTAGCTATGGCTATGATGCAGGGTCTGACCAGCGCCATCGTTAACCCGAATGACCTGAGACTGATGGAGACCATTAAATCCTGTGACGTATTCAAAGGCAACACTCTGTACGCAGATTCTTATCTGGAGCTTTAATCTTTAAATCTCGCAGGTTTTCCCCTGATGGTGCCGTAGCGTTTGCGAAAACCTGAGGCACCATCAGGGGTTTTTCTATCTAAAAGCGGAAAAATAAAAAAACAGCGGAGAATATATACGACTGGGGGATTTACAGATTATGGCAAAAGTAACCTTTCGATTTGAAGAGGGAGAACCGGTAGTCACCTACGCAACCGAGGGTGAGCGCCTTCTTGAAGTAGCGCAGAAGAGCAATGTGCCGATCGATGCACCGTGTTCCGGAAACGCATCGTGCGGTAAATGCCGCGTTCGTCTTGTGAGCGGTGAGCTGGATTCCAAAATAACCCGCCATATTTCTGAGGAAGAATATCAGAATGGCTGGAGACTGGCGTGCGTCAGCACCGTCAAAGGCGATGTTGAAGTGGAAGTGCCGGACATTGCATCCGCTTACCGGAGCCGCATGAAAGTGGCAGACCTTAGTTCACCGAGTGAAATTGCAATTTTTGAAGATACGAAAAAGAAAATTACAGACGCCGGTCTGGAGCTGAAAAACAGCATGCAGGTGATTACAATCTCAATGGAAGAGCCTACTCTGGATGATACGATGCCGGATAACGAGAGAGTAACCTGGGCTGTACAGGCAGCGACGGGGCTTGACCGGGTACGGATTCCGTACTCTGTACTGAAAAAAATGCCGGATGTCCTTCGGGAATCCCATTTTCAGGCACAGTGTGTCGTCCGGGTTACGCCAAATGACGTCTTTTTATACGATATGCTTCCAATGGAAGCAAAAGCAGTTGTCGGCGGTCTCGTTGTCGACATTGGAACAACGACAGTTTCTGCACTGATCGTGGATATGCTGAGCGGAGAAATCCTGGCAAAAGCCTCTTCCGGAAACGGACAGATCCGGTATGGTGCGGATGTTATCAACCGTATCATTGAATCCCAGAAACCGGGAGGCCATGAAAGACTGCAGAATGCAATCATCAAAGAAACCTTAAACCCGATGATCTCCAACATGTGCCGTGCAGCGAAAATCAGCAGTCAGCAGATTTACCGTGCGGCGATTGCCGGAAACACTACCATGGAGCATCTGATGATGGGCATCAATGCAGATCCGCTTCGGATGGAGCCGTATATTCCGGCCTTCTTTAAGACAAACTCACTGTTTGCATCGGATGTCAATCTTGCGATTCATCCGGACGCCCATATCATTCTGGCACCGAACATCGGAAGCTATGTGGGCGGAGATATTACTGCCGGCGCGTTGGTCAGCATGATCTGGAACCGGCCGGAGATGAGTCTTTTTATTGACCTTGGTACCAATGGCGAGCTTGCATTTGGAAACTCTGACTTTATGGTAAGCTGTGCCTGCTCGGCCGGACCGGCCTTTGAGGGCGGCGATATCAGCTGTGGCATGCGTGCGACCGACGGTGCGATTGAAAAATGTACGATTGATCCGGAGACGATGGAACCTTCGTACCATGTTATCGGAGATGAGGGTACGAAACCGATCGGCCTTTGCGGTTCCGGTATCATCGATGTGATTGCGGCGCTGTTCCGCGCGAAGATGGTCAATCCGAAGGGTAAATTTATCCGTGAGGGAAAACGGATCCGCCACGACAAATATGGCATGGGAAGCTATGTCATTGCGTTCGAGGAGGAGGCTGGAAGTGTCCGCGATGTTGAGATTACCGAGGTCGATATCGACAACTTTATCCGCGCCAAGGGCGCGATTTTCTCAGCGATCCGTACGATGCTGAACTATCTGGATATGGATGTTTCCATGATCGAGGAGGTTTACGTAGCGGGCGGTATCGGAAGCGGCATCAACATGAAAAATGCCGTTACCATCGGTATGTTCCCGGATATTCCGCTGGAAAAATTCCATTACATTGGTAACTCTTCCCTGACCGGTGCGTATTCAATGCTTTTATCGACAGCAGCAGAGAAGAAAACGTATGAGGTTGCCCGGAACATGACATATCTGGAACTCTCTACGGTACCAACCTATATGGATGAATTTGTAGCGGCGTGCTTCCTGCCGCACACAGACACGACGATGTTCCCGTCTGTGGAAGCATAAAACGGAAGCAGAACTTTCTGTTACGATTCAAGGTGAAACACATGTGGTTTTGCTTTGAATTGTGGCGAACCTTTTTGAGAGGAATTGGATTTACATGGCAGTAGACTTAAATTACGAAAAAGACAGCAAAGAGCGTATTCCGTATGAGCATTATCTGGAAGTGTATCAGAATGCAGATCCAAGAGAGATTTCCAGCCGGTGCGACGTTCCGTATGATGCGGAAAAACAGGAGTTTACCGTTTCCCTGATGGGTGTTTCCTACCGGATTTCGTGGCCGGAGTACAACGTATTTCATATTGGAGATGATGGAAGCGTTTCGCCGATAATTGGCTGGTATCCACTCGAGAAAAAACCGAATGCAAAAATTTTGGTATTGCGTTATCTGACAGAGGGCGGAGCTGCTCCGTCTACCGGAAAATTTTTGACGTACCGGGAGATTCCGTGGGGAGAAGTTTATTTTAAACAGTTCCAGGGAAGATGCCTGTTCCGTCTTGCGTTTGGCTTTGGCGGAAAGCTGGATGCATTCCGTGAGATCATGGAACGTGTCGGCGCTCAGGCGATTTCATCCGGTGATGTCGGATATGAGCTGGAGTTTATGAAAGGGCTTTTTGTACGACTGATTTTATGGGCAGGAGATGATGAGTTTCCGCCGTCCGCGCAGATCCTCTTTTCGGACAATTTCCCGGCTGCATTTACGCAGGGAGAGGATATGGCGGTTGTGGGAGATGTCACAATTGATATGCTGAAGGCTCTGGCTGCAAAATAGTTATGGTTTGAGGCCATCAGGATGGCTTCTGGATCGAAAAAAATAAGCGGAGGAAAATAACATGGGATTTTCAACAGTACCTTGCAATGAGTTTGTAGACGTGCTCGGTTCCAAAGCACCGGTTCCGGGCGGCGGCGGAGCTTCTGCACTGGTTGGCGCTGTCGGCACAGCGCTTGGCAACATGGTTGGTGCGCTGACAGTAGGTAAAAAGAAATATGCGGATGTCGAAGAGGAAATGAAAGAGCTGATGGCGAAAGCAACCACGCTTCAGGACGAACTGCTTCACCTGATCGAGCGCGATGCAGAAGTGTTCGAACCGCTCTCCAAAGCATACGGCATGCCGCGCGAGACAGAGGAGGAGAAGGCAGAAAAAGCAAGAGTCATGGAGATTGTGCTGAAGGATGCCTGCTCTGTTCCAATGGAAATTATGGAAAAATGCTGCGAAGCAATCGACCTGATCGTAGAATTTGCAGCAAAAGGTTCTGCACTTGCGATCAGTGACGCAGGTGTTGGCGCAGCATTCTGCAAAGCAGCCTTAGAGGGTGCTTCCCTGAATGTATATATCAACACGAAATCTATGAAAAACCGGGAATATGCAGAAGAACTAAATCGAAAATGTGATGAAATGCTTGCGGTCTATACCGTAAAAGCAGACGAGATTTTCCGGAACGTACTGGGAAGACTGAAAGCCTGAAAACAAACGGCCAGAGAAACTTCCCGGCAGCAAGCGGGTTGCAAAAGGAGTTCTCTTTGACCGAAAAGAAAAGCGGAGGATAAAAAAATGGCAAAACAGTTATTAGGAAAAGAAGTAACAGCAGCATTAAATGAGAAGATCAAAGCAAATGTAGCAGAGCTGGAAGCAAAAGGAGTAAAACCGACTCTCGGAATCATCCGTGTCGGAGAGAGAGAGGATGACCTTTCCTACGAAAGAGGAGCAACCAAACGCTGTGAGACCTTAGGCGTTGCATACGAGAAATTCCTTCTCCCGGCAGACGTTACCCAGGAAGAGCTGATGGCTACCATCGATAAAGTAAACAAAGACGATTCCATCCACGGCGTTCTGATTTTCCGTCCGCTTCCGAAACATCTCGATGAGGCAGCAGTCATCAAAGCACTCTCCCCGGAGAAGGACGTAGACGGTATCACAGACGGTTCCATGGTAGGCGTATTCGCCGGAACAAAACAGGGCTTCCCGCCATGTACTCCGCAGGCCTGCATGGAGATCCTCGACCACTACGGCATCGACTGCACCGGTAAAAAAGCCGTTGTCGTAGGCCGCAGCCTCGTTGTAGGAAAACCGGCAGCCATGATGCTGTTAAAGAAAAACGCAACCGTAACCATCTGCCATACCAGAACGAAAGACATGCCGTCTGTAGTTAAAGAGGCAGATATCGTGATCGTAGCAGCAGGCCGTGCAGGTGTTGTAGATGATACTTACCTGTGTGCAGGCCAGACCGTTATTGATGTCGGAATCAACGTAAACGAAGAAGGAAAACTCTGCGGAGACGTTGCATACGCAAAAGCTGAGCCGATCGTTGAGGCAATCACACCGGTTCCAGGCGGCGTAGGATCCGTTACCACATCTGTTCTGGTCGGCCATGTGGTAGAGGCTGCCATGAGAAAAAACAGCTGATCATAGGCTGAAGATAAGAAAGTGACAGAAAAAAGGCACTGTGCGTCCGAAAAAAGGGCGGCGGTGCCTTTTTTGCGTGCGCGGCAGTGCAGTTTTGGTGATAGGAGAGGGGGCCGGCTCATAGAATATAACAGTACATAGCAACAAAGATCAAAAGGGGGACAATAGCGCATGGATGCATATTCAGTATACCGCGATATTCAGAAACGAACGAAGGGCCAGTTCCTGATCGGAGTGGTGGGGCCTGTACGGACGGGAAAGTCCACCCTGATCCGCCGTTTCCTGGAGGTGCTGGCACTGCCGTATCTTTCGGAAAAGGAACAGGCGGAGGTACGGGATGCCCTGCCTTTAAGCGGGGAGGGAAAGACGATCACAACGGTGGAGCCGAAATTTGTGCCGAAAGACGCCGTGGAGCTGCAGCTTGGGGAGGGCGATCCGATCCGGCTGCGACTGATCGACTGCGTCGGCTTTCTGGTGCCGGACGCGGCGGGAAATCTGGAAAATGAGAAGGAGCGGATGGTGAAAACACCGTGGTCCGAGCAGGCGATTCCGTTCCGGGAGGCGGCGGAGATCGGTACGAAGAAGGTGATCGCAGAACATTCCACGATCGGTCTTATGGTGACGTGCGACGGATCGTTCGGCGAGCTGCCGCGGGAGAATTTTCTGCAGGCGGAGGAACGGACCGTTGCGGAGCTCAAAAAGCAGGGAAAGCCCTTCCTGATTCTTGTGAATGCGAAAAAACCGTACCGGGAGGAGACACAGCGGCAGGTAAAGGAGCTTGAAACAAAATTCGGCGTGGCAGCGATGGCGGTGAACTGCGACCAGCTCCGCAAAGAAGATATTCTGCATATGCTCGAAAAGGTGCTGTATGAGTTCCCGCTTCAGCAGATGGAATTTTATATTCCAAAATGGGTGGAGCTTCTTGCCGATGACCATCCGCTGAAGGCAGAGCTGCTGCAGAAGATCCGTGAGATGTGCAGGGAAAAGACGCGCCTGAAGGATGCAGTGGGCGGAAAAACAGCGATTGCCAGTCAGTATGTCAGCCAGACACTGCTGCAGTCGATGGATCTTGCGAGCGGTACGGTGAAGGTGCGGATTGAGGTGAAAGAGCAGTATTATTATGAAATGCTGAGTGTACTTGCCGGCGTGGAGATCAAAGGCGAGTATGATCTGGTGCAGACGATCCGCGAGCTGTCGGCACAGCGGGAAGAGTACCGCAAGGTAGAGGACGCGATTCATGCGGTGCGCGGATGCGGCTACGGCGTCGTGATTCCGGGGAGGGAGGAGATTCAGCTGGAGGAGCCAGCCGTGATCCATCAGGGAAACAAATACGGCGTGAAAATTAAATCGGTGAGCCCGTCGATTCATATGATCAAGGCCAACATCGAGACGGAGATTGCGCCGATCGTCGGAAGTGAGCAGCAGGCGGAGGATCTGATCGCCTATATCAAAGAGAGCGCAAAGAGCCCGGAGGGAATCTGGAATACCAACATTTTCGGCAAATCCGTCGAGCAGCTCGTTGACGACGGCATCCGCAGCAAAATCGCCCAGATCACCGAGGATGGCCAGGCAAAACTCCAGGATTCCATGCAGAAAATTGTCAACGACAGCCGGGGCGGAATGGTGTGTATTATCATTTAATACAAAAGCTGTTCGAATATTTTTGAGTAATTGTGCAATAATACTTGAAAAGCGAACCAAAATAGCGTATAATCCGAATTGTGAAAAGAAAAGAAGAAAAATGTAACTTCCTGGAATGTTCGATGATCTCATTATTTTGAACCTACATTTACTTTAAACGGGAGGCTTATTATTGTCATGTGGATGTCAGGCCACCCTGGAAACAGACGTCAGTGGAAGGCAGAAATGGTGACTGCGGCTACCCACCTAGCTTGCGTTGCTAGGAGTCAAAGTATGGGAAACGGCATTCCGGGGTTACAAAAGAGAAAAAAGAGAATCATGAAAATGGTTCTCTTTTATACGTTACATACAACCAAAAGGAGAAGGAACATGAAAAAACAGGGTTTTGGAACAACAAAAGACGGAAAAGAAGCATTGCTCTACACGCTCTCCAATAAAAACGGAATGGAAATCAGCGTAACCGATTACGGCGCACATCTGGTATCGGTTCTCGTTCCGGATAAGGATGGAAAGAAGAGAGACGTTGTCCTTGGATTTGACTCCGTAACTGGCTATGAGACCGACGGAAGCCATTTTGGAGCCACCATCGGAAGAAACGGAAACCGTATCGCGGGAGCAGCATTTGAACTGCACGGAAAAACATACCAGCTGGCAAAAAATGAGAACAACAACAACCTGCACAGCGGCCCGGACGGATACGATTACCGCCTCTGGAACGTAGAAGAGGCGGATGACAGCGCCGTTACCTTCGTTCTGATGAGCCCGGACGGAGACCAGGGATTCCCGGGAAACTTTGAAGTGTCCGTTACGTATACCCTGACCGATGAGAACGCCGTAGAAATCCACTATGAGGGAAGCTGCGATCAGGATACCGTTGTCAACATGACAAACCACAGCTACTTCAACCTGGCAGGCCACGATGCCGGATCTATTGAGAACCAGACACTTGTCTTAAAAGCGGAGCAGTTCAGCCCGGTGATCGATTCTGCATCCATCCCGACCGGCGAGCATGCACCGGTACAGGGAACCCCGATGGATTTCACCAGAGAGAAAGCAATCGGAGCAGAGATCGAAGCAGATTTCGAACAGCTCAAACTGACCGGCGGCTACGACCACAACTTTATCCTGGACAAGGCTGTCGAGGGAAGCATTGAGCTGATGGCAGTCGCATCCTGCAAAGAGAGCGGCATCACCATGGAAGCCTTCACGGATCTGCCATGCGTTCAGTTCTACGCCGGAAACTTCATTGCTCCGGTTACCGGAAAGAATGGGGTATTCTATGACAAACGCAACGGCTTCTGCCTGGAATCTCAGTATGTGCCGAATGCCATCAACCAGGAGGGTGAGGAGAAACCGATCCTCGAGGCAGGCGATACTTACGACACCACAACCGTATACAAATTCATTTTCTAAGATCCTATTTTATAGCAATCCCCGAAAATAATGCAAAAAATTCAGCACCGCAGAGCGTGAATTACTGCGTCACAGATTTTCGTCGTACCCCGGTACGCCTTCAAATCTGTTCCTTGCAATTCGCGCTCTGCAGCACTGCCTTTTTTGCATTATTTTCGGGTCTTGCTATAGAAACAGCATAAAAAAGCTCCCTTCCTGCAGCGTCCTGTGAAAACAGGAGCGCAGGCGGGGAGCCTTTTTATGGGAAAATATGCAGAAAACGAATTCTGAAAAAACAGAAAAAGAAAAGACCCTGTTTTCGAATCCAACAGAATCTTACCAGTTATGTCATATTCTTTTCAGAGGTGGGTAACCGCTTCGCCATCTGAATCAACCTGCAAGCGGAATAGCAGACACCTTTAAGCGGAGGATGGTGCCTGACTAAGAACAGGCGAAACCAGAATCTGAAACGGTTTACCCGGCCGTTTAATGCAATGCATAAATCTCGCTCGAAGGTTTCTAAAAATCTAATCGAAAATTTTCAGACATTCCATATCCCATAATAGTCTTTGAATGGAAGCTTTCATCGGAAGCATCAACCCTATGCATACAGAGCAGGTTTCCTGACTTACAGATCATCGTTCCACATTCCTTCTCATATGTTGCGGACATACAATGGATTTGTTATGCTTCACTCCCTGATTACAGTGACCGGATCGCCCAGGAATCTCACCTGAATTCCCTCTCTCACCAAAAGACGGATCTTCTTTTGATGCACTCTGGATGTTGATATGAAATTTATACACAGCCATACTATATACCATAGGGCGGTATTTGTCAAGGAAAAATCGCAAAAAGAAAAGGAATCAGACAAAAAGCCGTGTGCATAGAATGAGATATGAAGAGAAAAAATGATACATTGGAACTGATACTGTTAGGAGTGGGGATTCTCCTGCTGCTGTTATTGTTTGTTGTGAAGCGCCGTCTGGATGCGCCGGAAGAGACAGCGACAGCAGAAAGCAGGACGGAGACGATGGAAGGCAAAAAGCAGGAGGAGACGATACAGAACATGGAACAGGAAAACGCGGCTTTTCTGAACAGTAAAAAGGAAGAACAAAAAGAAACAACGGCAGCCGGACCGGTGCAGATCCGTGTCCTTCTGACGGACTGCGGAAAGCTGGGATACGCACAGAAACAGGTGTCCCTGCGTGGAAACGCAAGTCTTTCCATGAACGACGGCGCATACACAGCTTCCCCGCAGGAGACGATCTGTGTGACGGAACAGGAATGCGGGGAAGTTGTGCATGTGGTGCCGGCCGATGAGACGGCGGGAACGGCGGTTTCCCTGACGGGAAAGCCGGAAGACGAGACGGTTTATCCGGGAAGTTTTGTCATCTATAAAAGCGAAGAGGGACTTCTCGTTGTAAATGAACTTGATCTGGAAATGTATCTTCGGTATGTCGTGCCGAGCGAGATGCCGTCCTCCTATGAAAAGGAGGCATTAAAAGCACAGGCGGTCTGTGCGAGAACGTATGCGTGTGCCAGGATTCGTGAAAAAACGTGGGAGAACTACCACGCGGATGTAGACGACAGCGTGGAAAGCCAGGTCTACCACAATATGGAAGCGCAGCCGGAGACAGACGCTGCGGTGGCGGAGACAGAAGGAAAAATCATCACCTGCGGCGGGGAACCAATTCAGGCGTATTTTTTCTCAACCTCCTGCGGGAAGACGAGTACGGATGAAGTGTGGAATACGGCGGAGACGGCAGAATATCTGAAGAGCGTGACGGTAGGCGGGGAGAAGCAGGAACCGGAGACGGAGGAGGCGTTTGCATCGTTTATCACCAAAAGGGACAGCACAAGTCTGGAAGTGGAGGACGGCTGGTACCGCTGGCAGGTGACGATTCCGGCGGATGTGCTGTCAGAACGGGCAGCGGATCAGAAAATCGGGGAGATCACGGGGATTGAGGTGCGGCGGCGGTCAGAGGGAGGTGCGGCAGAAACCGTCCGTATCGAGGGGAAAAAAGGATCCATGGAAATCGAGGGAGAGTATCAGATCCGAAAGTTCCTCTCGGCGAAAGGCTGGCCGATTCAGAAAAATGACGGAACTGTAAGCTGTGAGATGGAGCTGCTTCCGAGTGCCTGCTTTATCGTGGTTCCGGAAAAAGAAGGGGAAACGGCTGTCTCCTTTACATTTTACGGCGGCGGCTACGGCCACGGCGTCGGCATGTCACAGAACGGTGCGAAACATCTGGCGGAGCAGGGAAAATCGTATGAGGAGATTCTCCGCTATTTTTACCAGAACATTGAAATCGGCGACTGCCGTTCCCTTTTTTAAAAAAATCACCGGAAACAGATTTTTTGTGCTATAATGGGCGAAAGTGAAAAACAGTTAGAAAATGACGAGGAGAGAAACATGGCGACAATCAAGGACATAGCGGCACGCGCCGGCGTTACGGCGACGACGGTTTCCCGCGTGATCAACAACCGCGGATACATCAGTGAAGAGACAAGAAAAAAAGTAACGCAGGCGATGCAGGAGATGAATTACCAGCCGAATGAGCTGGCGCGTTCCCTGGCAAAAGCGCATTCCAATACGATCGGGGTTATCGTTCCGCACATCTCGCACCCGTTTTTCAGTAAAATGATCAGTGCACTCGAGAGCGCGGCGGCAAAGCGGGGCTACAAGATTCTGCTCTGCAACTCGAAAGATCAGCCGGAGAAAGAAACCGAATATCTCGATATGTTCATCTCCAACCGTGTAACCGGCGTTGTGATGGCAAGCCGCGATGTGCAGATTGAAAAGTTTCATGATCTGAAAATTCCGATCGTCAATTTCGAGCGAGAGGAAAATACGGAGGCCATTACAATCCAGTGTGACAACGAGCAGGGAGGAGCGCTTGCAGCATCGCATCTTGCGGACTGCGGCTGCCGCCATCTGCTTCATTTCGGCGGAATCGTCGGAAGAGATATGCCGGCGGACCGGCGTGCGGATGGATTCCTGCGCGTCTGCCGGGAGCGGGGGATTGAAGGGGAAGTTCTTTTGAGTGACCGCTTAAGCTACGGCTCCATGCACTATGAATCCTATATTGAAAAGGGCCTTCTGGAGCACCCGGAGACGGACGGCATTTTTGCAAGCAGTGACCTGATTGCCGCACAGGTACTCCAGCGCCTTTACGCCATGGGAAAACGGGTGCCGGAGGATATTAAAGTTGTCGGGTTTGATGACACTGTGATCGCCGGGATTACCACGCCTTCCATCACGACGATCCATCAGCCGATTGAGGAAATGTCGGAGCTTTCCATTGCGTATATCGACCGGAGAAGAAAGGGAGAGGTGGTGCCGAATGTGACGACCATGCCGGTGAGCCTTGTGGTGCGTGGTTCGGCGTGAAACAGAAAAAAAGAGAGACTCCGCGGAAAAAATAAGCTGCGGAGTCTTTTTCTGTTCCAGAAAGTAAACGATAGACAGAAAATGGTAAAAAAAGACAAAGAAAAAGGCTGAAATTTGTTGAAAAATACAGTATGTAAACGGTTGACATATAATTGCGGCAACGGTATACTGCAAGTGAAAGAAACGTAACACAGATTTTCCGTTGCCGGAACGCTGTGACAGGATAAAGAATAAGATAAAGGAGAACGAACAACATGACAGTGGAATATCAGAGAAGACTCGAGAAACACTATGATGAGCTGAAATGGCTCTACTGCGAGCTGTATCCAAACGGACAGGGAAGATTTGAAGAGCTCTGTGCGAGCATGGAGCAGTGGTACAAAGAGCGGAATAAAAAATGGAAAGCACTCGACCGTAAGAGAGAAAAACAGAAGAACTGGTATAAGAGCCAGAAAATGCTCGGCATGATGCTGTACATCGATGCATTCGCAGACAACATCAGCGGTCTTGAGGAGAAGCTGGATTACTTAAAAGCGTGCAACGTGAATTATCTGCACCTGATGCCGTTCCTTGCCACTCCGAAAGGAAAGAGTGACGGCGGCTATGCCGTTGCCGATTACCGTACCGTACAGCCGTCCCTTGGAACGATGGAGGATCTGGCTGCACTCTCTGAAAAATGCCACGACCAGGGCATGAGTCTCTGCATGGATTTCGTTATGAACCACACTTCCGAGGATCATGAATGGGCAAAACGTGCACTTGCCGGTGAAAAAGAGTACCAGGACCGCTACTTCTTTTTCGATAACTACGACATTCCGTCCGAATATGAGAAAACCTGCCCGCAGGTATTCCCGACAACGGCACCGGGCAACTTTACCTGGAGAGAGGACTGTCACAAATTTGTCATGACAACATTCTACCCATACCAGTGGGATCTGAACTATGCGAACCCGGTTGTCTTCAATGAGATGGTCAACAACATGCTCTATCTCGTCAACCAGGGAATCGATATCGTCCGCATCGATGCCGTTCCATACATCTGGAAACAGCTCGGCACCACCTGCCGTAACCTGCCGCAGGTACATACCATTGTCCGCATGATGCGTATGATCACCGAGATCGTCTGCCCGGGCGTTCTGCTGCTCGGCGAGGTTGTCATGGAGCCGGAAAAGGTTGTTCCGTACTTCGGAACTCTGGAAAAACCGGAGTGCCATATGCTGTACAACGTAACGACGATGGCATCCACCTGGCACACCATTGCAACGGCAGATACCCGCCTGCTGAAACATCAGATGGATATTGTGACGAGACTGCCGAAGGATTATGTCTTCCTGAACTATCTGAGATGCCACGATGATATCGGCTGGGGCCTCGATTACGAATGGCTGAAACAGTTCGGCATCGCCGAGGCACCGCATAAAAAATATCTGAATGATTACTTCCGCGGCTATGTGGAGGGAAGCGATGCAAGAGGAGAGCTCTACAACGACGATCCTGTTCTGCAGGATGCGCGTCTCTGCGGAACGACGGCTTCTCTCTGCGGTCTTGAGGCGGCAGGCTTTGAGCAGAATGAAGAGAAGACGGCACAGGCCATCCAGAGAATCGAAATGCTGAATGCATACCTCTTCATCCAGTCCGGTATTCCGGTCATCTACAGCGGTGACGAGATCGGTCAGGTCAACGATTACTCCTACAAGGAGAGCGAGGACTACGACCGCAGATCCGACAGCCGTTATATTCACCGCGGCCACTTCCGCTGGGATCTGGAACCGGAGAAGGATAAAAAAGGAACGATACAGAATCGGATTTTTGCTTCGATGAAGAAGATGGAAGAGCTCAAATTCAAATATCGTCCGTTCGATGGGGAGGCGGATGTCTGGACCGAGGAAACGTACGATACCGCACTTCTCTGCGTCTGCAGAAAATCCGGCAATGAGATGGTGACGGGAATCTTCAACTTCAGCAACGAGGACCGTACCGCATGGATCGATATGGGAGAGTTCACCTGGAAGGATCTGTTTACCGGCGAAAAACGCGTTCTGCGCGGTGTTCCGGTTCCAGCCCGCGGTTACGCATGGTATTACCGCAAATGGGATTGAAATCCCTTGCGAAGGAAAGAAAAGTATGATATGCTTTGTAGGCTATCCTGCAATACAAGATGTGTGCAATAATGGGATAGATTCACGAAAACAAAGAAAAGGCGGTTTTGCCAGATGATAAAAACAATCCGCGGTTTTATGAAGCGCCTGAATGAGGACCATGTCGGTGCTTATGCAGCGCAGAGCGCGTATTTCATTCTTCTTTCCTTTATTCCGTTTGTTCTTCTGGTTGTTACGCTTGTAAAATATACGCCGCTGACACGCGACGATGTTTACAGCGTTCTGATCAATATGCTGCCCACGGAGTTTCAGAGCTACGTGGGCGGTATTGTAAATGAGATCTTTTATCAGTCCGTTGCTTATATGCCGATTACGATCATCACAACGCTGTGGTCGGCGGGAAAGGGCATTGCGGCGCTGACAAATGGGCTGAACAGCATTTATCACGTAACAGAGACACGTAATTACATCATCAACCGGCTGCGGGGCATGGCATATACCTTGATATTTGTCGTTGCATTCCTCACCAGTCTGGTGCTTCTGGTCTTCGGAACCCGCATTCAGAATAAGCTGACGGAACATCTGCCGATGGTGGCGCGTGTGACATCCTCTATCATGGGAATGCGTACCCTGATCACGACAGGCGTGCTGGCTCTTCTGTTTCTTGTACTGTATAAATGTATTCCAAACCGGAAGGCGAGCTTTAAGAGCCAGTGCCCGGGCGCACTGATCTCATCCCTTGCCTGGTCTATTTTTTCCCTTGTATTTTCCATGTACCTCGACATCGCGCTTGCGGCGTCCAATATGTACGGCAGTCTGACGATGATCGTGTTTATCATGATCTGGATGTATTTCTGCATGTGGATCCTTCTGATCGGCGCGGAGATCAACGCGTATTTTGAGGATAAACTGCGGAAACTGCAGAACGCGGCGATCGAGCATTTTATGGAAAATAAAGAGACGAATAAAGAAGCGGGAAAATAATGGCTTGACATCCGGGGGTCAAGACGGTACAATAAATATTGTTTATGAAAGTTTTATAAATAATCTAACAGGAAAAATGCTGTGAAGATGTTCAGAGAAATATTTTTTCCGCCAGAGAGAGGGAGTCATCGGCTGCAAGCTCCTTCAGGTTCAGGAATATTTCAAATTTCGCATTGGAGCAGATGTCCGGAACGCATAGCAGGATACTGGAAATGCAAGTAGGGACAGACGTTTGGTGTACGTTACAGCACCGGTTATGAGTGTCTGCAGGAAGTATCTGCAGAAATCAGGGTGGTACCGCGAAATTTCAGATCTCGTCCCTTTATGGGGCGGGGTCTTTTTTTCGTGAGCAACGAGCCAGACAGCCATGCTTGCATGGATATTTGGCGACTGCCACGAAAATCAGATGCTCCGCTGTTTGCAGCGGGGTATCTGACTGTTTTTCACATTTACCATCAAACAAGCAAGAAAAAGAAAGTAGGAGAGTCAAATGCAGGAAAAAAGTGTATTAACCGGCCATCTGTCTGAATTAAAACAGAAGATTGAAAATGGACTGGAAGAGCTGAAAAGCTCCAAAGAACTGTATGAATTTAAGAGCGAGTATCTGGAAGGAAAGAAAAGTAAGATCAGCGGGCTGATGAAAGAAATGAAAAACATTGCCCCGGAAGAGCGCGCAAACTACGGTAAATCCGTCAATGAGTTAAAAGAGTGGGCGCTTGGCCGCTTCCAGAAAGTGGAAGAGGAGATGAAAGAGCGCGAGCTGCAGAAGAAATATGAGTCCGAGAAAATCGACCTGACCCTTCCGGCAGAAGAGACAGCGATCGGAAACCTTCATCCGGTTACCTTGATCCGCAAACAGCTCATCGACATCTTTGCAGGCATGGGCTTTGAGGTATACGAGGGAAGAGAAATCGAGACCGATTACTACAACTTTACTGCACTGAATACACCACAGGATCACCCGGCAAGAGATATGCAGGATACCTTCTATCTCTCCCCGGAATTCCTGCTTCGTACCCAGACATCGGCAGGCCAGATTCATGTCATGGAAAACAAAAAGCCGCCGATCAAGATCCTTTCCCCGGGACGTGTTTTTCGGTCTGATGACGACGCAACCCATTCTCCGATGTTCCATCAGATGGAGGGACTCGTTGTCGACAAAAACATCACCCTCTGCGACCTGAAAGGAATGCTCGACGTACTCGTACAGAAGATCTACGGCGAGGGAACGACAACACGTCTTCGTCCATCTTACTTCCCGTTCACGGAGCCGTCCGTTGAGGTAGACTGCAGCTGCTTCGCCTGCGGCGGAAAAGGATGCAGCCTCTGCAAGGGAACCGGCTGGATCGAGGTCCTTGGAGCAGGTATCGTAAACAAACGCGTGCTGGAGAACTGCGGCATTGATTCAGAAGAGTACAGCGGCTTCGCTTTTGGCATCGGCCTGGAGCGTATCGCCATGCTGAAATACGGAATCAACAACATCAAACTGTTATTCGGTTCCGATCTGCGGGTTTTAAATCAGATTAACGAGAAATAAAGACGAAACAGTTTGAATTTGGAGGTTTAATATGTTAGTACCGTTAAGTTGGCTGAAAGAATATGTAGATATCGATGTTACCCCGGAAGAACTGGAGAAAAAACTGTTCGACGGCGGTTTTGAAGTAGAAGAGCGTTATCAGGTGGGAAAAGACATCAGCAACGTTGTTGTCGGTCTGGTGGAGGGCTGCGAGCCGATCCCGGAGACCCATCTTCATGTGTGCCAGGTAAATGCAGGAGAACACGGCACCATGCAGATCTGCTGCGGCGCAGACAACGTGCACACCGGCGGAAAATTCCCGGTTGCCCTTCCTGGCGCTTCTGTTTATGCAACAGCAAAAGATCATAAGACCATCGAGGGTGTTATGACCATCAAAAAAGGAAAATTAAGAGGATATGAGTCCTGCGGAATGCTCTGCTCCGGCGTGGAGCTCGGCCTTACCGAGGATCTGTACCCGGGCGCAGGCTACAACGGACTGCTTGTTCTGCCGGAAGATGCCGAGCTTGGCGCAGATGTCAAAGAGCTGACAGGTCTTGACGACTGGATCTTTGATATCTCCCTGACTGCAAACAGACCGGACTGCCAGAGTATCCTCGGTATCGCAAGAGAAGTATCGGCGATGCTGGAAAAACCTTTAAAAATGCCGGCAACCGATTACACCGAGACGGATGTGGAAAAAGAAGGCTTCTCTGTCCGCGTGGAAGCTCCGGAACTCTGCCCGCGTTACAGCGCTCATTACGTATATGACGTAAAAATCGGAGAGTCCCCGGCATGGATGAAACGCCGTCTGGCACTCGTCGGCATGTCCGCGATCTCCAACGTGGTTGATATCACAAACTACGTCTTAAAAGAGATCGGCCAGCCGATGCATGCTTTTGACTGCTCTTATCTGGAAGGCAATGAAATCTGTGTCAGAAGAGCAAAAGAAAATGAAAAGATTGTGACCCTCGATGAGCAGGAATACACAATGAATGAGAACAACCTCGTGATCTGCGACGGCGTAAAACCGGTTGCACTTGCCGGTGTCATGGGAGGCTTAAACTCCGAGATCCGCGACACGACAGAGGCTGTTATGTTTGAGTCCGCAAAATTCGCACGCGACAACGTCAGAAAGACAGCCCGTGCGCTTGGAAAAGCGACGGATGCCAGTGCAAGATATGAGAAAGGCGTGGACGAGTATTCAACCGTACTTGGTATGAAACGTGCGCTGCATCTGATGGAAGAGCTTGGCTGCGGTAAAGTTTCCCGTACCCATTTCGATGTGAACACCGGAAACTCCATCGATCCGACTCCGATGACCGTCAGTGTCAGCAAAGTAAACGGCGTACTCGGTATCGAAGTTCCGGAAGCAGAGATTCTCCGCATTATGAAAAACCTGAACTTTGCACCGGAAATCAACGGCGATGAGCTGACCATCCAGGTTCCGGCTTACCGTGAGGATATGCTGCCGGAGGGAGAGAACGATGTCGAGCGCTATCCGGACGTGGCAGAGGAAGTCATCCGTATGTACGGCTACGATCACGTAACCGATACCTTCCTTTCCGCTGCACAGGTAACGATGGGCGGCTACAATGAAGAGCAGAAAGGCGAGCTGGCACTGAAGAATACCTTATGCACCATGGGTATCTACGAGTGCATGCATTACTCCTTCTTCTCCCCTGCAGATCTGGATCTCTTGAAACTGCCGGCAGATGCAAAAGAGAGAAATGCCATCGAGATCATCAACCCGATCAACCAGGATCTGTCCCTGATGCGTACCACACTGGCAGCTTCCATGCTGAATGCCATTTCCAGAAATGAGAAACAGGGCACCCTTGAAGGAAGACTGTTCGAGGTAGCAAGCATCTACATTCCGGAGTCCCTGCCGCTGACATCCTACCCGGATGAGAGAAAAGTTCTCTGCGTCGGAACCTTCGGAAACAACGAGAGCTTCTTCACTATGAAGGGCATCGCCAACACTATCGCCGAGAGCATGGACATTGAGTTCACCTACGAGCCGGTTCAGAAATCCTTCCTGCATCCGTATCAGGCAGTGAAAGTACTCTGCGAGGGTACAGAAATCGGATACTTCGGAAAAGCAGCATACGATATCCAGAACGAGCTGAGCATGCGTACTTCCTCTTACATCATGGAGCTTGACTTAAAAGAGCTCTCCAGATGGTACGGCAAAAAACGCACCTTCCAGCCGATCTCCAAATTCCAGGAGGAGAAACGTGACCTGGCATTTGTCATGGACAAAAACATCAGCTGCGGCGATGTAGAGAACTGTATCCGCGAGGCAAACAAATACGTAAAAGAGATCCGTCTGTTCGATGTTTACGAGGGCGGCCAGATTCCGGAAGGCAAGAAGAGCATGGCGTTCACCGTCACCTTTGCACCGAAGGAAGAAGCATTTGACTTCGAAAAAGTACAGAAATTTGTCGAGAAGATCTGCAAGAAACTGCAGAATGAGTTCAACATCGAACTGAGAGGCTGATTTTTATGAAACTTTATATCATACGCCACGGTGAAACTGCGTGGAACGTAGAAGGCAGACTGCAGGGCCAGACGGACACCGAGCTGAATGAGAATGGTGTCCGTCTGGCGAAAGTGACGGCGGAAGGACTGAAAAATATCCCGTTTGACCTTGGAATTTCCAGTCCACTGCGCCGCGCAAAGCACACGGCAGAGCTCGTCCTTGCGGGCAGAAATGTGCCGCTTACGACCGACGACCGCCTGATGGAGCTTTCCTTTGGCTCCTGGGAAGGGCTTGGATGCCGGGCAAACAATTTTGAGATTCCGTCTGAACACTTCGACGATTTTTACAGAGATCCGTTCCACTTCTGCCCGGCGGGAGACGGAGAGACGATCCAGGAGGTCTGCGACCGGGCAGAAGCGTTCTATCATGAGCTGACTGCAAAACCGGAGCTCCAGGACAAGACGATCCTGATCGCCACCCACGGCTGCTGCATGCGTGCGCTGCTACGCAATGTCTATGAAGACAAGAACGACTTCTGGCACGGCGGCGTGCCGTACAACTGTGCGGTCAGCATCATCGAAGTACAGAACGGTGTTTCCACGCTGCTTGCGGATAATAAAATCTATTATGATCCGTCGGACTGCGTAAACTTTTATAAAGAAGTAAAATAAAAAATGATATTCAGAGGCAGACATAAAAGGAAAGTATTTCCCTTTGTGCCTGCCTCTTTAAATCGCGTTTGCCGTCTGATAGAAAGTGTGATACTATAGAAATAACGGATTTTAACACCAGTAGACAAGAAGTCCCCCGTTTCTGAAGCGGTGGGATGAATTGCTAAAAGAAACATAACGGCAGTGGCGGGCGGAGAGAAATCGGTATTCTCCACTGACATGAGGCAAGTCACAGTCGAACTATTTTCGACATGTCAGACTCCGTGAAATACCGACTATGAGTTGAAACAATGAAAGCGAAAAAGGAGGAACACAAGTATGTCCATGGTAACACTGGGAAGTACAGGAATCTGTGTAAACAAGAACGGCTTCGGCGCGCTGCCGGTACAGCGTGTCACGAAAGAAGACGCTGTTTATCTGCTGCGCAAAGCGTATGACGGAGGCATCCGCTTTTTTGATACCGCGCGTGCATACAGCGACAGCGAGGAAAAATTAGGCGCAGCGTTTGAGGGAATGCGTGAGAAGGTCTTTATCTCTACGAAGACGATGGCAAAGGATGTGGAGGGCTTCTGGAAGGATCTGGAGACAAGCCTTTCCCTTTTGAAGACGGATTACATCGATATCTATCAGTTCCACAATCCGTCCTTCTGTCCTAAGCCGGGAGATGGAACCGGCCTGTATGAGGCGATGCTGGAAGCAAAAGCACAGGGAAAAATCCGCCACATCGGTATCACGAACCACCGCATGAGCGTGGCAGAGGAGATCATCGAGTCCGGTCTTTACGAGACGCTGCAGTTCCCGTTCTGCTATCTGGCAACGGACCGTGAGAAAGCACTGGTACAGGGATGCAAAGAGAAAAATATCGGCTTTATCGCAATGAAAGCGCTTTCGGGCGGGCTGATCACAAACTCCGCGGCTGCATATGCTTTTGAAGACCAGTACGACAACGTGCTTCCGATCTGGGGCGTCCAGAGAGAAAAAGAGCTGGACGAGTTCTTAAGCTACATTGCCTGTCCGCCTGCCATGACGGATGAAATCAAGACGATCATCGAGAAAGACCAGAAAGAGCTCTCCGGCAACTTCTGCCGCGGCTGCGGTTACTGTATGCCATGTCCGGCAGGCATTGAGATTAACACCTGCGCGCGCATGAGCCTGCTTCTGCGCCGTTCCCCGTCCGCCAACCAGCTCACCGAGCGCGGCCAGGCGATGATGAAGAAAATCGAAGGTTGTCTCCACTGCGGCGCCTGCATGAAGAAATGTCCCTACGGTCTGAATACGCCGAAGCTTCTCGAAGAGAACTACGAAGATTATAAAAATGTACTGGCAGGAAAAACACTGGTATGAGTAATCTGATCTTCAGCCTGAACGCGACGATGCCGATCTTCCTGACAATGATTTTGGGACTTTTCTTTCGAAAGGTTGGTATTCTGGACGAATCGTTCACAAGCAAAATGAACAAATTTGTGTTTAAAATCGCACTCCCGGTGCTGCTGTTCCAGGACCTGTCGGATTCTGATTTCTCCGCTGTGTGGGATATCAAATTCGTTCTGTTCTGCTTCTTTGCAACACTGCTCTCAATTCTTGCGGTATGGGGACTTTCCCATCTCTTAAAAGAGAGAAGTGCAAGAGGCGAATTTATCCAGGCGGCGTACCGGAGCAGTGCGGCGATCCTTGGTATTGCCTTTATCCAGAATATCTACGGAAATTCCGGCATGGCGCCGCTGATGATCATCAGCAGTGTGCCGCTGTATAATATCATGGCGGTTGTCGTTCTTGCGGTATTCGGTCCGGAACGGGAGGAGATCACGGCAGATTTTGTGAAAAAGACGGCGAAAAATATCGTGACAAACCCGATTATCCTCGGGATCGCTGCAGGACTTCTCTGGTCGGTGCTTCGCATTCCAAAGCCGGTGATTCTGCAGAAAACGGTGCAGAATATTGCGGTACTTGCAACGCCGCTCGGCCTGATTGCGATGGGTGCGTCGTTTGAGGCAAAGAGCGCGGCAAAGAATATCCGGCCGTCGATTGCTGCAGCTGCGATTAAGCTGGTCGGTCTTGCAGCTGTCTTTCTGCCGATCGCCGTGATACTTGGCTTCCGTCAGGAAAAATTGGTGGCAATCCTTGTGATGCTGGGTTCCGCAACGACGGTGAGCAGTTTTATCATGGCGAAAAATATGGGTCATGAGGGAAGTCTGACGGCAAACACCGTTATGCTCACAACGTGCGGCAGTGCCTTTACGCTGACGTTCTGGCTGTATCTGATGAAAACGCTGGCGTTTATCTAACCGGATTGCGAATATCCGCTTTGATTTTCAGTACACCAAAAGCGTGTCCGGGATTTTGTCCGGGCACGCTTTTATCAATCATAAAAATCAGAAAAAGAGGGAAAAGAATGGACTTCAAAAATGCGGTCAAAGCATTACAGATTGGAAAAAAGGAAGGAAAAAAATTCCGCCTTTCTACGGAATTTGGGAAAAATCCGGAAGAAGAGCTCCCGTTTCCGGAATATCCGCGTCCGCAGATGCGCCGGGAAAACTGGACAAATCTGAACGGATGGTGGGAGTATGCGTTCACGGAAACGCAGAAAATGCCAAAACAGCGGGACGGAAAAATTCTCGTTCCGTTTTCCCCGGAGTGCGATGCGTCCGGCGTGAAGCGGCAGCTGCTTCCAAAAGAATATCTGTGGTACTTCCGCACGATTCAGCTTCCCAAAATTCCTGCCGGAAAACGGCTGCTGCTGCAGTTCGGCGCCGTGGATCAGGATGCGGTAATTTACTGCAACGGAAAGCGTGCCGGAGGCCATCTCGGCGGGTATCTTTCTTTTTCAGTGGATCTTACGCCGTATCTCAAAACGGGAGAGAACGAGCTTGCCGTCAAGGTGCGCGATGAGACGGACACGGACTGGAAGGGCCGCGGAAAGCAGAGCCTTACCCCGGGCGGCATGTTTTACACCGCGCAGAGCGGCATCTGGCAGAGCGTCTGGATGGAATGGGTGCCGGAGACGTATCTGGAACGCATCGTGATCACGCCGGAATATGATACGGCGAGCGTAAAAGTACGGGTTTTCCTCAACGGACCGGATGCGGGACTGACGAAAAAAATTACGGTGCGGGAGAGCGAAGCGCCGGATGCGAAGGTGATCTGCGTCCGGGAGACGAGAGAAAACGAGGCGGAGCTGATTCTCGGTAATTTTGCAGGCTGGAGCCCGGAACATCCGCATCTCTATGGGGTTTCCATTGAAGCGGGAGAAGACCGCATCGAGAGTTATTTCGGCATGCGCAAATTCGGCATTGGAAAAGATGAGAAAGGAATCACGCGTCTTCTCTTAAACGGAAAGCCGTATTTCCAGAACGGTGTCCTCGACCAGGGTTATTGGCCGGAAAGCTTCTACACGCCGCCGTCCGATGAGGCGATGGTTTATGACATTAAGACGGCCAAACGCCTCGGTTTCAATATGATCCGGAAACACCTGAAAGTTGAGTGCGCAAGATGGTATTCCCACTGCGACCATATCGGTATGCTGGTGTGGCAGGATATGATCAACGGCGGCGGCCGGTCGATTCAGACGTTCCTTTTGTACCTTCCGACCGTACTGCCGTTTGTGACAACGGAATTCAGGGATAACTGTTATCCGCTCTTTTCGCGGACCTCAAAAACGGGAAGAGAGTGGTGGAAGCGGGAGTGCCGCGAGACGGTTCATCAGCTTTACAATGCACCGTGCGTGTCGCTCTGGGTTCTGTTCAACGAGGGATGGGGACAGTTTGATGCCAGGGAGATGACAGAAATGGTGCGCGCTCTCGATCCGACGCGGCAGATCGACCACGCGAGCGGCTGGTACGATCAGGGAGCGGGGGACATCAAGAGCCTTCACAATTACTTTCGTCCGTTAAAAGTAAAACCGGAGGAGCGCGCGTTTGCTTTTTCTGAATACGGCGGCTATACGTATCCGGTACAGGAGCATCTCTACTCCGAAAAATCGTTCGGCTACCGCACATACCAGAACCAGGCACAGTACCAGAAAGCGATGGATGCACTGGCAGAAAAGATAAGAGAACTCACAGAACAGGGACTTGCCGCAGCAGTCTACACACAGCTTACCGATGTCGAGGAGGAGTCGAACGGCATCCTTACGTATGACCGGAAGGTGTGCAAATGGGAACCACAGGAGGCAAAAGATTTTTGCCCAAAAGAATAATTTGGTAAAATTTTTGTTGACAAAGCGAGGATAAGTTGCTAATATATTGGATAAGGCGTTGGAAGTTGTAAGAAATTGCTGAAAATCCGCGGCGCCTGCGGATGGAGGAAAGTTGGTGTTTATGGAACAGAAAAGAACATTATCCCTGCTGGTGGATAATACGCCGGGACTTTTAAGCAGAGTAGCTGGTCTTTTCAGCCGACGCGGATACAATATCGAGACGATCACCGCCGGTGTGACAGCAGACCCGCGATACACAAGAATGACTGTTGTTCTGTACTGCAGTGATGAAATGATTCTGGAGCAGATCAAAAAACAGCTGGCAAAACTTGTCGATGTGCGGGATATCAAAGAGCTGAAGCCGGACGAGAGTGTCAGACGAGAGCTGATGCTGGTCAAAATCCGTGTGAATGAAAATGAACGCCGCAATGTCATCGCCATCTCCGATGTCTTCCGTGGAAGAATCGTGGATGTGGGACAGGAAAGCCTGATTGTAGAGCTGACCGGAAACCAGTCAAAGCTCGAAGGGTTCCTGAATCTGGTACAGGGATACGAAATCCTGGAACTGGCCAGAACAGGAGTGACAGGACTCTCCAGAGGAGCCCACGATGTGCGTTACCTCGATTAACGCAGATCACATTACATACGTTTGCTGGAGGAATGAAATTTTTGTATAGAAAAGTTCATTTCCCTGACAAACAGCAAAAGGCAGAAATGCTTTTCGCTGTATAAATTGACCGACCTGCCGCCGGTCAAGACATTCTATATATTATGGAGGAAAATAAAATGGCAGCAAGACTTTTTTATCAGGAAGATTGTAATCTCTCTTTACTGGAAGGCAAAAAAATCGCAATTATCGGCTACGGAAGCCAGGGACATGCTCATGCACTGAACCTGAAAGATTCCGGCTGTGATGTTATTATTGGACTTTATGAAGGCAGCAAATCCTGGGCAAAAGCAGAGGCACAGGGATTCAAAGTATACACCGCTGCTGAGGCTGCAAAACAGGCTGATATCATCATGATCCTGATCAACGATGAGAAACAGGCTGCAATGTACAAAAAAGATATCGAGCCAAACCTGGAAGAGGGCAACATGCTGATGTTCGCTCATGGTTTCGCTATCCACTTCGGACAGATCGTACCTCCGAAGAACGTAGATGTAGCTATGATCGCTCCGAAAGCACCTGGCCACACAGTAAGAAGCGAGTATCAGGCTGGCAAAGGAACTCCTTGCCTGGTTGCTGTTGAGCAGGATTACACCGGAAAAGCTCTGGACAGAGCACTGGCTTACGGCCTTGGAATCGGCGGAGCAAGAGCTGGTCTTCTGGAGACAACCTTCAGAACTGAGACCGAAACAGACCTGTTCGGTGAGCAGGCAGTTCTCTGCGGCGGTGTATGCGCCCTGATGCAGGCTGGATTTGAGACTCTGTGCGAGGCTGGATACGACCCAAGAAACGCATACTTCGAGTGCATCCATGAGATGAAACTGATCGTAGACCTGATCTATCAGTCGGGATTCTCCGGAATGAGATACTCCATCTCCAACACAGCCGAGTACGGCGATTACATCACCGGACCGAAGATCATCACAGAAGAAACCAAGAAGACCATGAAGAAGATCCTTTCCGATATCCAGGATGGTACTTTCGCAAAAGACTTCCTTCTGGATATGTCCCCAGCAGGCGGACAGGCTCACTTCCGTGCAATGAGAAGAAAAGCTGCAGAGCATCCGTCAGAGAAAGTCGGAGAAGAAGTCAGAAAACTGTACAGCTGGAGCAACGAGGACAAACTGATCAATAACTAATCGGTTTGCTGTCAAATGATCCATATCGGGAGGCTGCCTTTGCGGGCAGTCTCCTTTTTTGTTCTATCGTTTTATCATAGAAAAAACACTTCCGCGCCATGCATATCCCCCAATATGATAGGGCGCGGAAGTGTTATCTTTTCTGTATTCGTTTTTTTTATGCCTCCTGACGACAGGCAGGAAAAGCACGGTAGTATTTGATATAAGAACTTAAAATATCAAAAAATTCGGAATTGGTCGGTTTTGTCAGAACCGGATGCACAGAAAGCGAAAAGAGCAGATCACGGTTTCCGCGGGTCCAGCAGACGGAAATAGCGGTGCGGATGTCTCGTTCGACGCAGGAGGACGATACCTGAAACGTTTGCGCGATCTTTGGGTACAGCGTTTTGCTGACCCGAAGGAGATAATCTTCGTCTTCCATGCATAAAGCGATACCATAGGCGAGATAGCGAAATCCGCGGTATTTTGCACCAATTCCTAAAGAGTGTAGTAGAAAGTAAATTTCAGTTTCCATTACGATGTCTCCTTTTATTCAGTTTTTACATAGTCTTTGCAGACGGGCATGCCAGAGGTGAAAGTTTGTATGGCATACGATTTTCCCCTTTCACTTATGATACGTGGAAAACGTCGAAAAATTACATATTCAGAAAGAAAAAGTGACAATATAGTAAAATAAAAGAGAATATGACACGAAATAAAGAAATAAATGTAATGAAACGGGAGAGGGAAAAATAACATTGATTTTTCAGAAGTTCGCTGGTATAATGAAAACATGATTACGGGGTATGGCGTAGCTTGGTAGCGCGCACGGCTGGGGGCCGTGAGGTCGCAGGTTCAAATCCTGTTGCCCCGATCGGTAAGAGTGTCGTTTTACGGCACTTTTTTTCTTACGGACAAAGACGTGTGCGGAAGAAAAATGAATTGCGCAGAAAAAACAGGGAGGAAGTTATGGGGAAAGTAACGATACAGAGTATGGCAAAGGAGCTGGGATTGTCCCGGAATACGGTTGCCATGGCATTAAAGGATGATCCGAAGGTAGCTCCGGTGACGCGGGAGAGAGTTCTTCGGATGGCGAAAAGAAATGGCTATCTGGGCGAAAATGTATATGTGGAAGAAGTTCGGGCACCGCAGGAGAAGCATTACAATATTATGGTTCTGCGTACGCGGGATGCCGCTGTTTATTGGGACCGTGTCGTGAGCGGCATCTCCGAGGAGGCGAGCCTCAATAACTGTCAGACGCGCGTTGCGGTCGTGACGGAGCGGGAGGAGGAGAACGGCATTCTGCCGCTCGGCCTGAATGAAAATATCGATGCGATCTTCTGCATTAAAATGCTGCCGCCGGAATATATGCAGAAACTGGTAAATCTGGGTTACCGCATCTTTCAGCTCGACCATTACTGCGGCATCGAACAGCGGCCGATGGGCGATATCGTGCGTGTGGACGGTGTGCAGCCGGTGAGTCTTCTGACGTCCCATCTGATCGGGCAGGGCATGACGCGGATCGGTTTCCTAAGTGAGCACAGCAGCACGTATGAGTCGATGCATGACCGGTATGTCGGTTTCCTTGCAGCGATGGAACAGGCGGGCATTCCGCTCGATGAGGAGCTTGTGCGCCCCAATATGGAGAGCGATCATTTTTATTACCCGGAAAATTTTGACAAGATTGTGGCGAGCTACGATACACTGCCGGAAGCGATTGTCTGCGGCAACGATATGATCGCCAAAAGATTGACAGAATCCTTCCGGAAAATCGGCGTGCGCGTGCCGGAGGATGTGGCACTGACCGGATTTGATGATGATGAGGACCGGATGCTGTATCCGTTCTTCTCAACCGTTCATGTCGATACGAAGTGGCTTGGCCGCCGTATGGTGCATGAATTTTTATGGCGGGAGGAGCACCCGGAAGCGCCGAAAGAACGGATTCTCGTTTCGGGGGAGGTTGTGGTGCGCCGTTCCTCGTGCAAGCGCCAGGGATAGAAAGAAATAGAAAAAACAGGAAAAAGTGAACAAAGAAAGAAAGCCAGGGACGCCCCGGCGGACGAGAAGAAAAACCGTCTGCCGGGGCGTTTCCGGCTCCCTTTTTGCGATGATTCAAATTCGTGCATAAATGCCATGTAGAAAAACACTAATTAATAATGCAAAATGGTGCATTTAAGGAAAGCTAAACTGAACAAAAATGACAAAAACGCAAGAATAAAAACCTCGTTAATATCACACATTAAAAAATAATAGTGCAAAATAATGCATTATATCGCCGGAAGGAAGGGAGAGAGCGAAATGCAGGAATGGACGGAGGACCGCTGCAACCTGGATATCGATATCATCGCACTGCCGGGCTGGTCGGATGCAACATCCAAAATTTCCCTTCTGATGGGCGATGAGACACAGCGACCGGACATCATCTGGTGGTGGAACATGGAAGCTGACTATACGAAATGGGTAGACGCAGGCCTTCTGATGGATGTTTCTCCGTATATGAAGAAATACACCAACATGGTTGACTACTACAACAGCGTAGATCCTGGCGTTATGTTCTATGCATCCGGAGACAACGGAATTTACCGTATCCCGGGCGACGTTGCAGAGCCGGCATGTGAGACTCTGTGGATCCGGAAAGACTGGCTGGACAACTTAGGACTGGCTGTTCCGACTACACTGGATGAGCTGGATGAGCTCAAGGAAATCCACGGAAAACAGGTAGAGGATTACCAGAAATACCTGGAAGAGTACAACAAATAAAACAACGAAATCATGTGTTAGAGCACCCGCCGGAGCCTCCTTTCCGGCGGGTGTATTTTTACGGAATCCTGCGTTTTGCGCTTGACAGAGATGGAGAAAAATGGTAACATAAGAGCCAAGTTAGGAAAAAGGCAAAGAAGAGGAATACTACATGGAGCTTCCGAATCCAGAAAGCTGTTGGGTGATGCGAAACAGCAGACGAATTCCGTGGAACTGACCTCAGAGCCGCTGCTCCCAAATTTAGAATAAAAAGAGTAGGTGCAGACGGAAACCCACCGTTAGAGGGGCAGGATATGCAGATGTTTCATCCGTATCCGCAGAGTGTACAGAGAAAATCTCTGTAAAACAGGAGTGGTACCGCGTAAGATAGCAAGTCTTTCGTCTCTTGTGTCAGAAGCCGACACAGAAGATGAGAGATTTTTTTATGCTTTCATCCCGAATTTATGTCGGCAGAATAAATTGTATTTCACTTTCTGGGAGGAAAAAATCATGATGAATGTAAAGAAGTATCAGAAACAGTATTATATGCCGCCGGTTCCGTGCATGGACTGGGCAGAAAAAGACAGCATTGACAAAGCACCGGTATGGTGCAGCGTTGACCTTCGTGACGGAAACCAGGCACTTGTAATTCCGATGAGCCTGGAGCAGAAGGTAGAATTCTTCAAACTCCTCGTCGAGGTTGGTTTCAAAGAGATCGAGGTCGGCTTCCCGGCAGCATCTGAGACCGAGTACGAATTCCTTCGCACCCTGATCGAGCATGATCTGATCCCGGATGACGTAACCGTTCAGGTTTTGACCCAGGCGAGAGAGCATATCATTCGCAAGACCTTCAAGGCATTAAAGGGCTGCAAGAATGCTATCGTTCACGTTTACAATTCCACTTCCTATGCACAGCGTCAGCAGGTCTTCAAAAAGTCGAAAGAAGACATCCTGAAAATCGCCGTTGAGGGAGCGAAGCTCTTAAAAGAGCTGACAGAAGAGGCCGGCGAGAAATACCGCTTCGAGTACAGCCCGGAGAGCTTTACCGGAACCGAGCCGGAATATGCGCTTGAGGTGTGCAACGCCGTTCTCGACGTATGGCAGCCGACTGCAGACCGCAAAGCCATCATCAACCTGCCGAGCACCGTGGAGCTTTCCATGCCGCACGTTTATGCAAGCCAGGTGGAATATATGAGCAAAAACCTGAAATACCGCAATAATGTCGTTCTTTCCCTTCATCCGCACAATGACCGCGGCTGCGGCGTTTCCGATGCAGAGATGGGTATCCTTGCCGGAGCAGACCGTATCGAGGGAACGCTGTTCGGAAACGGCGAGAGAACCGGAAACGTGGATATTATCACGGTCGGCATGAACATGTACATGCAGGGCGTCGATCCGGAGCTTGACTTCTCCGATATGCCGAAACTCTGCCATGCATTTGAATCCTTCACCGGTATGAGCATCAACCCGAGAAGCCCGTACTGCGGATCTCTCGTATTTGCAGCCTTCTCCGGTTCCCATCAGGATGCGATCGCAAAAGGCATGCACTGGATCGAGGAGAAAGCACCGGATACCTGGACCGTTCCGTATCTGCCGATCGATCCGACCGATATCGGAAGAAACTACGATGCAGACGTCATCCGCATCAACAGCCAGTCTGGAAAGGGCGGTGTCGGCTATATTCTGGAGACGAAATACGGCCTGAATCTGCCGGCGAAGATGCGCGAGGCTATGAGCTATACCGCAAAATCCGTTTCCGATCATCTGCATAAAGAGCTGCGTCCGGATGAAATCTTTGAACTCTTCAAGGACAGCTTCGAGAACGTAACCACACCGTATAACATCAACGGCGTTCACTTTAAACAGCTTGATGCGGGCAAAATTGAAGCACAGGTTACTTCCAACTATGAGGGCGGCGAGTATACAACCGTATTTGCAGAAGGAAACGGCCGTCTGAACGCAGTCAGCAACGCGCTGAAACAGCAGTACAATCTGCAGTATGATCTGGTCAGCTATACGGAGCATGCTTTAGAGCAGAGTTCCAAATCCCGTGCGATCGCCTATGTCGGCATCAAGAAGCCGGACGGAACACTTTCCTGGGGTGCAGGCGTAGACCCGGATATCATCCGTGCTTCCATCGATGCGCTGGTAACTGCAATCAACAACCGATAAGAAAAGAGAGAGAATATGCTGTTTAAAAACAAAATCGAATATACCAAAGAGCTGTTTGTGGAGATTTACCGCACCGAAATGAAAAAAGTGCTGCTCGTGCTGCGGATCATCACCGGTCTTGCTGTTGCGGCTGCCATTCTCTTCATGATCTACGGTGCAGTGACCCGCGGATCCGTTCTGCCGGGCGATTTCTTCAATCTGGGAATTTCTGTCCTGATGGCACTGCTGTGTACGTTTCTGCCGAATCTGATGGCCCGTTCGCAGATGAAAAAATGCAAAAAGAAAGGCCTTCTCGGAGAACGTACCCTTCGTTTTACGGAGCATGTGCTCACGATGACATACGAAAAAGAGGGCAGAAGCACCGATATTCCGCTGGAGCAGCTGGCAAAGGTCACGGAGTTTGACAACTATATCCGTATCACCATCGGCGGCAGAAGTACTTTTCTTGACAAGAAACGCTTTGAGATCGGAGAAGCAGCAGCGTTTGTGACCTGGGCGGAAGACAAAATCGCAGAAAATGCGGAAAAAGAGGAAGAGGCGCTTGCCCTGGAAGAAGCAGCAGAATCCCCGGCCCTGGAAGAAGGCGAAGCAAAAACGGAGGAGTCCGACGAAAATTAAATCATACATTCTGACAAAAAATATTTTGGCAGAATGGTGGAAAATGGCTGTGCATTTTTGTGCACAGTCATTTTTTGTATATTTTTGTTGTTTTTTCATACTTCATCCATTATAATAAAAGGAAGCGTACAGGTAAAACTAATCTGAAACGTATCCGGCCGGGAGTCAGAGAGGCTCTGCCGGGAGTCAAAGTGAAGGAGAGAAAGAGCATGGAAGTATTATACAAAAGTACCAGAGGCAATGGAGAAACCGTAACTGCATCCCGGGCAATCTTAAAGGGTCTGTCCGACGACGGCGGATTATTTGTACCGACCTCCATTCCAGCACTGGATGTTCCCATGGAAAAACTTGCGGCTATGAGCTATCAGGAAGTAGCATACGAGGTAATGAGCCGTTTTCTTACCGACTTTACAGAAGATGAACTGAAAAACTGTATTGCAAACGCATACGATGCGAAATTTGACACAGAGGAAATTGCACCGCTGACAAAAGCAGACGGTGTTTACTATCTGGAGCTGTTCCACGGCGCAACGATCGCGTTCAAGGACATGGCACTTTCCATTCTGCCGCATCTGATGACGACCGCCGCAAAGAAAAACGGCGTGAAAAATGAGATCGTCATCTTAACTGCTACATCGGGAGATACCGGAAAAGCAGCAATGGCAGGCTTTGCAGATGTGCCGGGCACCAGAATTATTGTATTTTACCCGAAGAACGGCGTAAGCCCGATTCAGGAAAAACAGATGGTAACACAGAAGGGCAAGAACACCCACGTTGTAGCCATCCACGGAAACTTCGACGACGCACAGACCGGCGTGAAGAAAATGTTTAACGATAAAGAGCTTGGAAAAGAGCTGGCAGATAAAGGTTTCCAGTTCAGCTCTGCAAACTCGATCAACATCGGAAGACTCGTTCCGCAGGTCGTCTACTACGTATATGCTTACGCAAACCTGGTGAAAAACGGAGAGATTGCAGACGGAGAAAAGATCAATGTAACCGTTCCGACCGGAAACTTCGGAAATATTCTCGCTGCATTCTATGCAAAACAGATGGGACTGCCGATCGCAAAACTGATCTGCGCTTCCAATGAGAACAAAGTTCTGTTTGACTTCTTCCGCACCGGCGTTTACGACAGAAACAGAGACTTTATTCTGACAACATCACCGTCCATGGATATCCTGATCTCGAGCAATCTGGAGCGTCTGATCTACCGCATCGCCGGAAACAGCGAAGCAGCAGACCGCGAGCTGATGCAGGATCTTGCAAAGGACGGAAAATATGAGATCACCGATGCGATGAAAAAAGAGCTGGCAGACTTCTACGGCAATTATGCATCCGAACAGGAGACAGCAGACGCGATTGCAAAACTGTACAGCGATACCGGATATGTGATTGATACCCATACCGCGGTTGCAGCGGCTGTATACGGAAAATACCGCGAGGAAACCTATGACGAAACCAAGACCGTCATCGCATCTACCGCAAGCCCGTATAAATTTACAAGCAGCGTTCTTGCAGCGATTGCACCGGAGTATGACACCCTTCCAGTACTGGAGCAGGTAGACAAGCTGTCTGCACTTGCCAATACCGAGATTCCGCGTGCGATCGAAGAAATCCGTACTGCACTGGTGCTTCATACGACAGAGTGTGATGTAGATCAGATGCCGGAGACTGTTCGGGCGTTTTTGAAATAAGATAAAGCAGGAGCAGAATTTTAAAACAGGCAGAGCACACAGCAGGCTTTGCCTGTTTTTGCAGGGAGAGAAGAATAAATAATGAAAAATAAAGTAATCAGGGGAGTACTGGCGGCAGCCTGCGTGACAACCGCTGTCAGTGCTGCGAACGTATTTGGAGCAGGCACAGAGCAGAGTCTGGTAAATGAGGCTTCTGCTGTTACACAGGAAGAAACAGAAGAAACATCGGAGGCGGAAACCACAGACGAAAATACGCCGGAGATGACAGAAACGGAGACGCCGGATTCGACAGCGGAAAATGCCGCCTCGGATCTTCCGGCGGCAGAAGTACAGAGCGGAAATCCCGAAGAGACGGCGGTATCCGTGCAGGCTGGAAGCTATTACCCATGGGTGAATGAGAACGGGATCTGGTATTTTAAGGATCCGGATGGTACCATTGTCAAAGGAGCCTGGAGAGAGTACGACAAGAACCGTTACTACCTGAATAATGATGGAAAAATGGCGGTCGGCTGGAAAAAACTTGATGGAGCCTGGTATTATTTCCAAAGCTGGGGCGGTGTTTACCGGGATGCCTTTTACACCGTGAAAAATGTACCGTATTATTCTGATGCGGACGGAAAAATGGCGACCGGCTGGAAACTGATCGATGATGTGTATTATTATTTTGATGATCAGGGCGCGATGTACCGGAATCGTTTTTTTGAGTATGACAAGAATACGTATTATGTTGATGCGGATGGAAAAATGGCATCCGGGTTCGAACAGATTGACGGGATCTGGTATTACTTCCGAAGCTGGGGCGGCATGGCACAAAACACCTTTCTGACGCATAAAAATAATATTTATCATGTTGATGCGGATGGAAAGATGACGACCGGCTGGCTGCTGCAGGATGGAACCTGGTATTATTTCCGAAGCTGGGGCGGCATGTACCGCAGCACCTTTTTCAAAGCACCGACAGGAAGTGCACTTTACTATGCCGATGAGAACGGAAAGATGGCTGTCGGAAAAAAACAGATCGACGGTGACTGGTACTATTTCAAGGACTGGGGCGGCATGTATCAGAATGCATTCATCAAAAACGGAACGAGTGTCTGCCATGCGGCTGCAGATGGAAAACTGACCGTCGGCTGGCTGCAGCAGGGCAGTACATATTACTATTTTGATGAAACCGGAGAGCAGTATTTTGACCGCTTTTTTGAATATGACAACAATACATATCGTGTGAATGCAGATGGAAAGATGGTAACCGGCTGGCAGAAAATCAATGGTACGTATTATTATTTCCGGGGCTGGGGCGGCATGTACCGTAGTACCTTTTTCCAGCTTGGCGGTGAAACGTATTATGCCGATGCGGATGGAAAGATGGTGACGGGCTGGCTTTCGAAAGAGAACCAGTGGTATTACTTCCGGGAAAATGGTGCGATGTACCGCAATACCTTCTTTACGCATTTAAACAACAGTTACTATGCCGATGCCAACGGCGTGATGGTGACGGGAGAGCGGACTATTAACGGCGCTTCCTATTACTTTAAAGACTGGGGAGGCATGGCAAAGAACCAGTGGCTCAATGCACAGAAACGGATGGTAAGCGGTGATCCGCAGACGGGCTGGTATTACTTTGGAAGCGACGGAAAGATGGTAAAATCGTATTACGCTCTGCTGAAAAAGAACAGCAGCAACTGGTACTACAGCTTTGACGAAAACGGAGTGTGCATTCTCGGCTCGAGCCAGTATGTGCGTGCAAAGGACAGCGTAAGCGGAAAATATTATACGATGGAGCATCAGTATTACACGGATCCGTCTGTGAGTGACCGTGATTTCTTTGCGGCTATCTGCAGTGCGGAGGCGGGTGTCCAGAGAAAAACCGGTATGACGGCAGTTGCGATGGTCATCCGGAACCGGATGGCGGCACAGAATATTTCGCTCCGCACAGCGATTTATAAACAGCAGCAGTTTGAACCGGCGCGGAACGGAAGTCTGACAAACTATCTGACGGGAATTGCGGAGCAGAGCAGTTCGATCATCAATCAGCTGAAAAATAATGGAGCCTACGGTGCAGTGGATGAATCCCGGTCGATCATGGATGCATATCTGAAGAACGGCACAAAACGTGTGATCCCGGGCTTTGGCGATACGAGAGATGATTTTGATTATCTATATTTCATGACTCCGAAAGCATTTGAAAATCTGAATATGGATAAAGAAAAATGTGTGACATATACATACACCTATAAATGGACAACTTCCAGCGGAACAGCGCGGGAAGATTCCCATATTTTCTTTGTGAACTGGGTGAAAAAACAGAGCTGATCGGACGTCATATCGAAAGAAGGGGCGAACAAAAGATGACATTACAGGAAACAATCGAACAGATCCATCCGCTTTCGAAAGAGGCGATGGATCGTGCCAAGGCTCACTGGGACGGCATTGCAAAGCCGCTCCACAGCCTCGGAAAGCTGGAGGACGTGCTCATCCAGATTGCCGGAATCACCGGAAAAGAGGAGATTTCGATTGAAAAAAGAGCACTTCTGACGTTCTGTGCGGACAATGGCGTTGTGGAAGAAAACGTGACGCAGAGCGGTCAGGAAGTGACAGCGACAGTTGCGGAAAATTTTCTGCAGGAGAAGGCGACAGCAGCCATTCTCTGCCGCGGTGCGCATGCGGATCTGTTTCCGATTGATATCGGAATGGCGCGCGATACGAAGGTTCCGCGGTATAAAGTTGCGTATGGAACAAAAAATATGGCAAAAGGTCCGGCGATGACAAGGGAAGAGGCCGTTCGTGCGCTTGAAACAGGAATCGCCGTGGCGGAAGAAAAAATTGCGGCGGGCTATCAGCTGATGGCAACCGGTGAGATGGGCATTGGAAATACGACGACGAGCAGTGCAATGGCAGCCGTTTTCCTGAATCAGCCGGTTCCGGAACTGACGGGACGGGGCGCCGGGCTTTCGAGTGAAGGTCTTGCGCGGAAAATTGCAGCGATTGAAAAAGCAATTGCCATCAATCAGCCGGATCCGTCCGATCCCATCGATGTGCTGGCAAAGGTCGGCGGTTTTGACATTGCCGGCATGGCGGGTGTCTTTCTTGCAGGGGCTGCACATGGCGTTCCGGTTGTGATGGACGGCTTTATTTCCTGTGTGGCAGCGCTTCTTGCTGCACGGATTGCACCGTTTGCAAAGGACTATATGATCGCTTCGCACGTATCGAAGGAGCCGGCGGCGCATCTGCTGCTTGCAGAGCTTGGAAAAGAAGCCTTCCTGCACTGCGATATGTGTCTGGGCGAGGGAACGGGCGCCATCATGCTTTTCCCGATTCTGGATCAGGCAAATGCCGTATACCGCGGCATGGCGACATTTGACGAGGCACAGATCGAAACGTATGTGCCGCTGACTTAAAAAAGGCAGGTGAAACGATGATACATCTGGTTACAGGCGGCAGCGGCAGCGGAAAATCGGCGTATGCGGAGCAGTGTATTCTGGATTTTGGCGGAACACGGAGGGTTTATATCGCAACGATGCAGCCGTTCGGTGCGGAAGGGCAGGCGCGTATTGCACGCCACCGGAAGATGCGCGCGGCAAAGAAGTTTTCGACGATTGAGTGTTATACGAATTTAAAAGAAGTGGAGCTGGAACCGGGAAGCGATGTGCTGCTCGAATGTATGTCGAATCTCACGGCAAATGAAATATTTGATCCATCCGGGGCGGGAAAAGCGCGGACGGAGGAGGAAATTCTTGCGGGCGTTTCCCGTCTGGCCAATCAGGCGCGGAATCTGGTTCTGGTGACGAATGAAATTTTTTCGGACGGATACCGATATGAGGAGGAGACGATGGAATACCAGCGGATCCTGGGAAACATTAATGTACGTCTGGCAGAGATGGCGGACTGTGTGACCGAGGTTGTGTATGGGATTCCCGTCAGAATAAAAAAAGAATAAGATGAAAACGATATGGAATAATTTTAAAGTGGCGTTTGCCATGTACTCGAAAATCCCGATGCCGCCGGCAGACTGGGAAAAAGAGAACATGAAATATGCGTTGTGTTTCTTTCCGTGGGTCGGACTGGCTGTCGGTGCAGTTTCGGCGGTGCTTTTCTGGCTGCTGCAGCAGATTGGCGCGGGAAGCATGCTGCGGGCTGCAGTGCTGACGGCAGTTCCGGTTCTGGTGACGGGCGGCATTCACCTCGACGGCTATCTGGATACGATGGATGCGTTAAGTTCCTGGAGAGAAAAACAGCGCCGACTGGAAATCTTAAAAGACCCGCACGCCGGAGCATTTGCGATTATTATGGGATGTCTGTATTTTGTACTGTACGCGGGCGCAGCCGGAGAACTTGTCTGGAAGATTTTTCCGGCGTATGCATTTGGCTTCGCAGTTTCGAGATCGTTCAGCGGTCTTTCGATCGCGTTTTTTCCAAATGCCAATCCGAAAGGAACAGCGGCAGCGTTTGGCATGAGCGCAGAGAAAAAAAGAACGGCGGCGGTGCTTGTTGTGACGATTTTTGCCGTGACGGCGCTCTCAGCTTCGTTCTGCGTCTGGGCGGCACTGGATGTACTGGTTGTATCGGCACTGGTATTCTGTTATTATAAATGGAAAAGCAGTAAGTATTTTGGAGGAATTACAGGAGATCTCGCAGGCTATTTCCTTTCGCTCTGTGAGCTGGCACAGCTCCTGTCTCTTGTGGTACTTTCTCTTGGAATGGAGAACTGGAAATGAAATTAGTAATTGGAGGGGCTTTTCAGGGAAAGCTTGACTTTGCAAAGAAGATGACCGGAAAAGAAACAGGATGGGCCGATGGGGCAGCAGTTTCGAAAGAGGAGCTGTCGGCATGTTCCGGCGTATATGATTTTCAGGAACTGGTCCGCAGATGGCTCCTTCTGGAAGAGGAGACCGGGACTGCACCGGAAGCAGAACTGGAAGAACTGCTGCAGAAAAATCCGGAAATCTGCATTGTTACGAATGAACTCGGTTACGGAGTGGTTCCGATCGAACCCTTCGACCGGAAATGGCGGGAAAAGACGGGGCGCATCTGTACGGAGCTGGCAGCAAAGGCTGATTCGGTAACCCGTGTGGTGTGCGGAATCGGAATCCTGCTGAAAGGTGAGGAAAAACATGATTAAAATTGCAATGATCCGCCATGGAAAAACCTATGGCAATACATTAGGACGGTATATCGGCGTGACGGATGAACCACTGTGTGAGGAAGGGAAAAAAGAGCTGGAACAGCGGACGATGGATACCGTTGAGCTTCTGTTCGTCAGCCCGCTGAAACGGTGTCTGGAAACGGCAGACATTCTGTATCCGTATGCCAAACAGGTCAAAATCCCGGAATTTGCAGAGTGCAATTTTGGTGAGTTTGAGAACAAAAATTATCAGGAATTAAAAGATAATCCGAAATACCAGGAGTGGATTGATTCCATGGCGACGCTTGCCTTTCCGGGCGGTGAGAGCCCGCAGCAGTTCAAGGACCGCTGCATCGCCGGCTTTGACAAGATGGTGGATACGTGTATCCGCCGCCATTACCGTAACGTGGCGATGGTGGTGCACGGAGGCACGATCATGAGTATCCTTGAGCAGTACGGCGTGCCACAGAAGAGTTACTATGACTGGCGAGTAGAAAACGGCTGTGGATATCATCTGTATCTCTCGGAGCAGAACTGGAAAATGGGCCGCAGAGAAGCTGTGGTGGAATCGGAGATAAGGCGGTAAACAAAAATGGTGACAGCAGAATGCCATGCCCATATTTTTATGGACGGTGTGGATTACAAAAAGGCGGCGGCAGCGCATGAAAACGGCCCGCGGGAGGATCTGATCCGGGAACATCTGGCGGCGTATCAGAAGGCAGGGATTTCCTATGTGCGTGACGGCGGAGATCCGTACGGGGCGGGTGTTCTTGCACGGAGCCTTGCGCCGGAGTACGGGATCACATACCGCACACCGGTTTTTGCGATTCACAGGGCGGGCCGTTATGGAAAAATTGTCGGACGCGCATTTTCAGACGGGAAAGAGTATTGCGCGCTTGTGCGTGAAGTACGCCGTGCGGGCGGAGATTTTATCAAGATCATGACGACGGGAATCCTGGATTTCGCGACAAAGGGGCATGTGACCAGTGAGCCGCTTTCCAGGGAAGAGGTTTTTGCAATGACAGCTGCGGCGCATGATGCGGGGCTTTCTGTGATGGCGCATGTGAACGGCGCACAGGCTGTGATGGATGCGGCAGAGGCAGGCGTGGACTCGGTTGAGCACGGGAACTTTCAGAATGAAGAGAGCATCTGCTGTATGGCAGAGCATGCAACAATCTGGGTGCCGACAATTGTGACGGTTTCGAATCTTCTGGAGAACGGCAGATATCCGGCTGAAACGCTGGCGTGGATTTTTGAGACGCAGAAAAAAGGTCTGCAGCTCGCATTTGAAAAGGACGTTGTGCTTGCGGCGGGAAGTGATGCCGGCGCATACGGCGTACTTCACGGAAAAGGAATCCGGGAAGAAGAGAGTGTAATGCGAAAAATCCTTGGGGCAGAAAATGGGCAGGAGCTGGAAAAGCGGCTTGCGTTTGGAGAAAAAAAGATCCGGGAAAAGTTCTGAAAATTTTCTGCGTTTCAGGCTTTAGAAAAAATTTAGAATTAAACGGGCAGACAATGCTTGCGCTTTCGCCCGGACTATGGTAAGTTTAAATCACTTTTACAAGAACTTTAGAGAAAATGAAACAGGGATATTCTGAGACAGAGGGTAAATGCTATCCTCTGTTTTTTGCGTGCAAAAATGACAGTCTGGATGTCCGCATCGACGGAAGGGAGCAAATGAAAGCAAAAGGAAAACTGGGGCTGCAGGGCTTTCTTTCCTTCCTTTTTCTGGCGGCGGGATGGTATCTGATGCAGTATTTCTGCGCCTATGTCGTACTGTCCGGGTCCATGGAACCGGAGATCCCGACGGGATCTGTTGTGGTTGTGGATGGACGGAAGAAGGAATGGAATCCGGGGGATGTGATTACCTACCGGAGAGGAAATATGGTGGTGACACACCGGATCGTGGAAAAGAGCGAGGAAGGATACTGTACTAAGGGGGATGCCAACGCGGAGGAAGATGCAGGCATCGTTTTGGAAAAACAGGTGATCGGGAATGTGATCGTAGCTCTTCCCTGGCTTGGCTTTGGTATTATCTGGCTCCGGCAGAGAGGAACACTCTTTTTTCTGGCCGTGGGAGCGGTGATGCTTTTTACAATCCGGCAGCTTTGGCACGGTAGAAAAATCATGCAGGAAAACAAGTTATAAAAAGAATTAGCAAAATTATTTAGGAAAACAGGAGGAATTGATCTATGAAAAAACAGCGGAAAATCGTATTCTGGGCAGCATCACTGCTTCTGACAGGAGCCCTGGCAGCGGGCGGAACACTGGCGTATCTGACGGATAAGGATTCTGTGACGAACCAGTTTGTTGTGGGAAAAGTAGATATCGAAGGAAATGAACCATCGTACGCACCAGATCCGGACGGAAAGACCAATCATATCGTGCCGACCCAGGTGATTCCGAAGGACCCGCGTATCAAAAATAAAGGTAAAAATGATTCTTACGTTTATATGGATGTTTCCATACCAATCGCAAAAGTGATCGTTGCAGATACATCCGGAAACCGTTTAAACGGCGGGGCAGCCGTCGATACGGAACTGTTTTCGATGAATCAGCTTTCGAAAAAATGGGTGCTGATGTACAAGAAAAAACAGAACAATTCGATGGTATATACATATCTCTACAATGAAGTGCTCGCAGCTGGCAAAGCGACGGATCCTTTATTTACGAGCGTGACAGCAGCTAATATCGTGGAAGGGCAGCTGGATGAAAAAGAGGTCGATATTCCGATCAATTATTATGCAATCCAGGCGCTGAATACCGGTGAGGGAAGTACGGCTGCCGAGCGGGCAGCAAAGGCCTGGGAGAAGTATGTAAATCAGAATAATGGGCAGAAGGGGCAGGTAACGGCACCGCAGTCGGAGCCGGAACAGACAGAAGCACCTGGAATTTAAGCAGTTTTCTGGGGGACAAAAGATGAAGAAAAAGACGAAACGGCTGTTTTTCCTTGCGGGTGCGGCCGGGTGTACGATGGCGGCGGCCATTTGGCTGCTGCCGGGAACTTCGGCGTATTTTACAGATCACGAGAGTGTCTGGAATCGTATGGTGTTCGGACATAATACAAGTACTATCGATGAAGAATTTCCGACACCGACGCCCGTACCGCCAGGGAAAAGTGTGGTAAAGAGAGTAAAAATCAGAAATGAAGGTTCCGTTGCCTGCTATATTCGAGCGGCACTTATATTCAGTGAACCAATTGAAGCGATTGAGGGACTTGATACGGAAAACTGGGTAAAAGGAGAAGATGACTACTATTATTACAAAAAACCGGTTTCAGAAGGCGAAAGCACGACGGAATTGTTTACCGGAATCCGCGTTGCAAAAGAAATGGAACAGAAAGAACTTGAGGTTTCGGTCTATGAGGAATCGGTGCAGATCCAGAAGGGGAATATGGTATTTCACGGCTATCGGGAGGCATGGGATGCTTATGAGAGAGGTGGTCAGACATGAAAGGAAAACGCGTCAGGATCGGATGTGCGGCGGCAAGTCTTCTGATGGGAATCAGCGGAACGTATGCATATTACCGGAGCAGTGTTGAGACCATTAACAAAATAGCTGTCGGAGATGTAAATATTGGAATCTGGGAATATGAGGAAGACGGGGATGGAGAAAAGAAGTATGAGGGACCGGAAAACGGCATTGTACTGCCTTCCCAGGTGATTTCAAAAATTCCGCGGATCACCAATTATGCTGAACCATGCTATGTCCGGGTAAAGCCTGTGTTTGATGAGGAAGAAACGCAGGATTACCGTCTGGGGGAAGAGGACCTTGGGGGAATCGAGGACGTCTGGCTGAAAGCAGGAGAGTATTATTATTATCCCAAAGTGCTGGGAAAGCAGGAATCTGTCGATTTTTTCCGTACAATCACCATTCCATCTGCGTGGACCAGTGAGGCGGAGGGACAGGTGCTGTCCGTTGAAATCCAGGCGGAGGCCGTACAGGCAGCGAATGTGATGCCGGATTTTACGGCAGAAGCTCCGTGGGGAGAAGAACTGGAAATTGAACAGTGTGTCCACGAGGCGGATAATACCGTTTCGGAGGTTTCGCAGCAGAGCTTCCTCACCGTTTCGTACGAAGGAGCAGCGCGGAATCTGATCTTGGCACCCGACAATTTCTTTCGGAACTTTCCAGTGCTGATGCCGGGAGATGAATGGGAAGATACGTTCACACTGGTGAACACGACAGCAAGCCGTGCAGAATTTTTTCTGCGGACGGAACTTCCGGAAGAACTCAGTGAAACAGAAAAAGAACTGCTTTCCAAGGTGAAACTGGAAATACGAGAGGGAGACAGCGTGATTTATGAAGGTGATTTAGAGAGTGAGGGACTATGGGCAGCAAAAAGTCTTGGAATATGCAGTCCAGATGAACGGAAAGAAATCTGTTTTTCAATCCGTGTGCCGTCAGAACTTGGAAATGAATGGGCACTTCGGAAAAGCGGGGTAAAATGGATTTTTTCTGTCGAAGGAGAAGATCTGCCGCAGGAAGAAGGCCCCTCTATCTGGCACAGCGCGCCAAAAACAGGTCTGCGCGATCCGTCAGCAGCGGTCCCCATTGGAATTGCCGTGACAGGAGCCTTCCTGTTTCTTACCGCGGGCCGGTCTGAAAGGAGGAAAGAATGAAAAGAGCAAAGAAAAGCTTCTGGTTTCTCGCAGGAATTCTGCTGTTGTTGGGATTTTGTTTTCGGGAAGATGTTCTGGCTTCGAGTCTTACGAGTCTTCCTTCTCTTTCGAAAGCCGGAATCGGAGAAGTTGTATCATCGGACTCTGTTATTGACGGCCGATATGATTTTACCCCGCTGATCGGAAGTGAGACAAAAATCCGTTTTGGAAGTACAGATGGAAGTACCTGGGACAATCTGTTCTGCAAAAACGGAGAGAGCCATTCGAAATGCTGTTCCACATGGTGGCCGGCGGCCGATGTGAAGGGATGGAGTAATCTCCGTTCCTTCACGCCGCTGGAGTCGAAAAAAGGAAAAATGTATGCGGAATATACGAATGTTGGAGAGTGCCACGGGGAAAATATAACGATGCGGATCTGGCTGGAAGACTGGCAGAACACGGTTGTACCATCAGGGTATGAGGACGTGGATGCGGTAGTCGTGGCGATTGACCACAATAAGCCGGTCATTGATATTAAAGGTCTGCTCTGGATCAAGGTACGGTTTGCTTATTACGACAGTAAAGGAAATCCGCTGAATGTGAAAGGATATTTTACACTTTCAGATCTGGACTTTAAGCAGGGCTTTTATCTGGCTGATGAGACAGAACATATCTATCTGACGAAGGAGGCAGATGCCAGAATCGTCTACGATGCCAGAACAGAAGCGATCTGGTCGGCAAGACGCGGCTCTGAGCCGGACGGTGGAACAACTCCGGAAAATTCGGAAGGCTGGGTTACATTTACCTTTGAAGGAAATTCCCAGACGATGATTTTCTATGATGGAGGCACTAACGACGCGGTAACTGGTCCCGGCGGCGGAGTGAAAGCACCGAAAAAATGGCCGGATAATTTTGTAAACGATACTTCCAGTACGTACAACAACTGGCATGGAGCATCCCGGGAAACGGGAATAACTGTTGTGCCGTGGAATACTTCGGAATTTGGTTACACAGCGAACGTTCCCTGTCATCTGTCGAAAGTAGGAGATCTTGTAGTGAAAAAAATGGATGCAGAGACAAAAGAAGCTATTTCGGGTGCAGAATTTACCGTGTACCGCTGGAAAAACAACACCTGGAGTGAATTCAAAAAGATGAACTGGGTGAAAAAAACGGGTTCTTATCTGCTGGAGGGAATTCTGGATACAGACAGTGAAAATGGAAAATTCCGTGTTGTGGAGACAAAGAATCCAGCTGGTTATGCAGGAAGCTGGGAGCAGGAATTTTCCATTGACAAGGAAGGCATGCAGACGATCCATCTGGAGGCAGAAAACACAAGAAAAACAGGCTCACTGAAGATAAAAAAGACGGAAGAAAACTCAGGGAAAGCACTTTCTGGTGCAACATATCAGGTGATTGCGAGCGGAGCAATTACAACGGTAAACGGAACAGTGCTGTTTCCGGATCAGGCGGTAGCAGCTGTGCTGAAAACGGATGAAAATGGAGAGGCGTTCAAAGACGGGCTGGAGTACGGAACGTATCTTGTGCGGGAAACGGCGGCTCCAAATGGATATGTGCTGGATCCGACGGAAAAGAAAATAACGATCGGGGAACAAAACGCACAGATCACACTGACGTTTACAAACTGGAAGAACCGTTTTGTTCTGCAGAAAGTAAGTCAGGGAGACGGAAAAGTGCTTCAGGGAGCAGCCTTTCATATCTGGACGAAAGATGGAAGTTTTGATGAGACAAAAAAGACGGATGCAAATGGAAAAATTGAGCTGACGGGACTTTTGGACGGTGTCTGGTACTATCAGGAGACAGCATCTCCGGAGGGCTATCTGCTGGACAGCACATGCCGGGAATTTGTGGTAGAAAACGGAAAAATTGACGGTAAATCGGAACTGTCGGTGACGGTCGAAAATGATGGAACACATCTGACAATTGAAAAAATAGATGCAGAGAGCGGAAAACGAATTTCCGGCGCAAAGCTGGTATTAAAAGATATGGATGGAAACCGTGTGGACAGCTGGATTTCAGGAGAAAGCGGCCCGCATGAACTGGAAAAATTAAAGTCGGGTTCTTATGTCCTTGTGGAGGAGGCCGCGCCGGATGGATACCTTGCGGCAGAACCGTTTTCGTTTGTGCTGGAGGCAAAACAGGAAGTGCAGACCGTGACGATGAAGGATCTTGCATGTGAAACCTTGACAATTACAAAGAAGATCAAGGCGGATGAGATTACATGGGCACATGGAAATCCAACGTTTCTGTTTTCCGTGAAGGGAAAGGATCTGTATGGAAAAGAACATACATACCAATGCTATCTTACGTTTACAAAAACACAGGTGGAGAAAACGACAGATCAGGACGGCTACACGGAACAGTCGGTACAGATCCGGGGAATTCCGGCAGGAAACGATTACCGGGTACAGGAGAAGAAGGTGTTGCGGTATTCGCTTATGCAGGTGACAGGTACGAAGAATGTTACCGTGAAAAAACTAGAAGAGCCGGCATATGGAAAAGATCCTGCGCGCGTCTTTTCGGTATCGGTAAATCTTTGCGGACATCCCAAAGAAAGTGAGGTTGTATTTGAAAATCAGAAATACCGCTGGGATGATTATGGACACAACAGTATTGTAAAAAACCGGATTCCGGTTGAATAACAAAACGGAAAAACATTCCACCATCGGTTCGGGTGGTGGAATGAAAACAAAATGGAGAGAGAAAAAATCAGCAGAAAAAGAAGGGGGATTGCAGTTCTAACATTGGCGGCGCTTTTTTTCTGGTATCTGCCGCAGATTCAGGTAAGCCGGCAGATTCGAAAAGAACAGGAAGAAGCGGTGGAGATGTATGTCAGAGAAGAAAAAGAAGAGAACAAAGAGGAAAACGAAAAAAGCGAAGAAGTGCAGGAGCAGGAACCGGGCAGTACAGATCAAAATCTGTTTCGGACAATTGATTTTGCGGGACTTCGATCAAAAAATAGAGAAATCTGCGCGTGGCTCTGGATTCCGGGCTGCGCCTTAGATGTTCCGGTTGCGCACGGGCAGGATAACGCATATTATCTGACACACGATGCGTTTTGCAGGGAGCGGATTTACGGCAGTATTTTTGCACCGTGTGATACACCGGAGGATTTTTCTGAACGTCACACGATTTTATATGGGCATAATATGCGGGATGGAACGATGTTCGGAGGATTGAAAAAGTATCGTGAGACGTCGTGGGAACAGGAATTTCCGTATCTGTACCTGTATTTGCCGGGTGAAGCATGGCAGTGCCGTATTTGGAGTGTGGAGGAGACGGATGCCAAAAGTGATGTTTACCGGCTGGGAGCATGGAGCGATGCGGACTGGAATGCATGGGTACAGGAAAGAAAAGAAAACAGCATTATCTTTGGCAGCGGTGAGGAAAAGGAAGTTCAAAAGATACTTACCCTTTCCACCTGCATTGGTGACGGCAGCAGTTCACAGAGACTGGCTGTACATGCGGCGGTGGAGATGATTTTTGCAACAAAATCTGGAAGGGAAGAGGGTTCTGTGCTAGAATAAGACAGAATCAAAAGACTTATGATACAGAGCAGGAAAAAGGATGGCGATAAGACATGAAAGAACTGTACACGGCAGCAGGAATTTTTGTTGTTCTGATACTGCTGGGAGTTTGGATGGTACAGAATAACAGAAATGAACAGGAAAAGAAGCTGGTACAACTGCGGAAGAAATGGGGAAAAAAGCAGGAGAAACGGACGGCACGGGAAAAGAAAGAAAAACTGGAAGCGTGTCTGAGACGAAAAGCAGGGGAAAACTTCTGCGTGGACGCGATTACCTGGAATGACCTGGATCTCGATGCGGTTTTTGACACAGTTGACCACACAGTGTCGGTGTGCGGGGAAGAATATCTGTACACGGCGCTTCGGATGCCGGTCACAACAACAGAAATCAGGGAAGAGCGGGAACGGCTGATGAAGCTTTTTGCAGAGAACCAAAAAGCCAGAGAAGCAGTGCAGAAAGCACTTCTTTTGATGGGAAAAGAAAAGATGAATCCGCCGACAGAAGAAATAGCCGTACTGATGGAGGCGGAGCCGGGAGAGAAGGGGAAATATCTTCTGATGGCCGGTATTGCTGTGCTTGGAATTGGACTGCTGTTTGCACTGCCTCCGCTGGGTGTGGCTGTTCTGTTTGCTTCTATGGTCGGCAACGGACTGATGCATGGAAGGGAGAGCAAAAAGCTGGAGAGTGCATTAAAAGCGTTTGGCTGTATCCTGCGGCTGCAGCGGACAGCCAGGGAACTTGGAAAAGAAAAAATTTCCGGACTGGAAATGTATCAGAAGCGTCTGGAAGAACAGGAAAAACAACTCCGTCCGATTACAAGAAAATGCAGAACACTTGTGAATACGAAAGAATCGCAGGGCGGTGCAGCAAACATGATTTTTGCATACTTTCACACGTTCTTTCTGCTGGATCTGATCGAGTATTCTTCGGTTGTTTCCGGAGTGAAATCGTATGAAAAAGCGATTCTGCAGATGGCAGAGGATCTTGGACTCCTGGACTTTGCACTGTCTGCAGCATCGTACCGGGAGAGCCTTTCGTATTACTGCCGGCCGGAATTCCTGGATGAGAAAAAGGCGGGCTGTCGGATCGATGTGGAGGAGCTTTATCATCCGCTTCTGACACATCCGGTGGCAAACAGTCTGTATGCGGAGGGCGGAATTCTGCTGACCGGCTCGAATGCGTCGGGAAAATCCACATTTATGAAAAACATGGCAGTGAATGCAATTCTGGCACAGGCACTGAACACGAGTCTTTCGAAGCGGTACCGCGGTGTTGTGTGCCGGATCATGACATCCATGGCACTCCGCGATAATCTGGCACAGGGAGAGAGTTACTTTGTTGTGGAAGTAAAATCTTTAAAACGGATTCTGGAGGCAAGCCGTGAAAAAACACCGCTTCTGTGCGTCATTGATGAGGTGCTGCGGGGAACAAACACGACGGAGCGGATTGCAGCGTCAGAGAATGTGCTTGCTGCCCTGCGCCGTGCAAATGTGCTCTGTCTTGCAGCAACACATGATACTGAACTGACGTATCTGCTGGAAGATCTCTACACCAATTATCATTTTGAAGAGCAGATTACCGCGCAGAGTATTTCCTTCCCGTATCGCCTGGAACAGGGGCCGGCAAGAGGAAAGAATGCGATTGCGCTGCTTGGAAATATGGGAATTGATGAAAAAATTGTAAAACAGGCAGAAAGAAGAGCTGCGGAGTTTGAAGCAACAGGAAGCTGGGAAAAGAATAAGTTTCTGAGATAGAAAAACAGCCGGGAAAAATTGATCTTTTTTGAAAAAATATGCGAAAATGGTTCAGCATTTTTTCATTGTGTGTTATGATAAAATAGATCGCGTGATCCGGCAGAAAAACCGCCGGATCTGTTAAGGAGAAAAACATGAGCAGGACAGGCTTGGAAGATGCATATATTATGCGCGGCAGCAAGAAACTCCGCATGGGATATACGACGGGTTCCTGCGCTGCAGCGGCAGCGCGGGGAGCGGCGTTTATGCTGCTTTCCGGGAAAGAAATACAGGAAGTGAAAATCCATACGCCAAAGGGCATTGTTCTGAATCTGGAATTGCTGGATATCCGGAGAAGTGCCGAAAAAGTAAGCTGTGCCGTCCGAAAAGACGGCGGGGATGATCCGGATGTGACAGATAAAGCATTGATTTACGCGGAAGTGACGTTTGGAACAGAAGAGGGAATTGTAATCGATGGAGGATTCGGCGTCGGGCGTGTGACAAAGCCGGGGCTGGATCAGCCGGTCGGAAACGCGGCGATCAACCATGTACCGCGCCAGATGATCCGCGAGAATGTGGAGGAGATTCAGAAAAAACTCGATGATTTCCGCGCACTGCAGGTTATCATCTCCGTACCGGAAGGGGAAGAACTGGCAAAGCATACATTCAATCCGAGACTTGGCATCACCGGCGGCATTTCAATCCTTGGAACGAGCGGGATTGTAGTGCCGATGAGCGAGGAGGCGCTGATTTCCACGATCCGCGTCGAGATGGAAATGCGGAAAGCACAGGGTGACCGCGTCCTTCTGGTGACACCGGGAAATTACGGACAGGACTTCTTAAAAACGTATCCGTGGGTCCGTGCAGACCATTCCGTTAAGTGCAGTAATTACGTCGGAAAAACACTGGAATTTGCAGCTGAGCTCGGCTTTGACGCCATCCTTTTTGTGGCACATCTTGGAAAATTTGTCAAGGTGTCCGGCGGAATTATGAATACCCATTCCCATGAGGCAGACTGCCGTGCGGAGCTTCTTACGGCGCAGGCGGTGCGTGCAGGGGCGGATCTTGCACTGGCAAAAAAACTGCTGGAGACCGGAACGACGGAAGAAGCGGTGCAGATTTTAAAGGAAGCAGGATGCCTGAAAGAGACCATGGAAAAAGTGACAGAAAAAATTGCTTTTTACATGAATTACCATATTGAGGGCAGAGTGCAGACGGAGGCGATTGTTTTCTCAAGCAATGAGGGCCTGCTCGGGGAAACCCCGGGAGCGGGAGAACTTCTGGAGCGCCTGCGGGAGCAGGAAGAAAAAGAAAACAGAAAAGAGTAAAAACAAAATGACAGGAATTTTATTTGGAACAGGAATCGGACCGGGAGACCCGGAGCTTATGACGTTAAAGGCCGTCCGTCTGATCCGGGAAAATGATACGATTGCAGTACCAGGAGAGAAACCGGAAGAGAGCATTGCCTACCAGATTGCTGTTCAGGCAGTGCCGGAACTGGCAGAAAAAGAGCTCGTTGCTATTCCAATGCCGATGACAAAGAATGCCAAAGAACTGGAGGAAAATCACCGGCGCGGTGCAGAAAAAATAGAGGAGCTGCTGGATGCAGGAAAAAACGTAGTATTTCTGACACTCGGAGATCCAACCGTGTATTCTACCTACCTTTATGTACACAGACGGGTACTGGAAGACGGTTACGATGCGAGAATTGTAAGCGGTGTTACATCGTTCTGCGCGGCAGCAGCATCTCTTTCCGAGGGACTGGTGGAAAATTCCGAAGAACTGCATGTGATTCCGGCGTCTTATCAGATTGAAGATGCACTGGAACTTTCAGGAACAAAGGTTCTGATGAAAGCGGGTAAAAAGATGCCGGCTGTGAAACAGTTCCTGAAGGAAAAGAACTGCCGGGCGGTGATGGTAGAAAACTGCGGCATGGATACGGAACAGAAGTATTTCAGCGCGGAAGAAATCCCGGACCAGGCAAGTTACTATTCACTGATTATTGTAAAAGAAAAGAGGAAAAAATAGATGGTACATTTTATTGGAGCGGGCCCTGGAGCCCCGGATCTGATTACGGTAAGAGGACAGAAGCTGCTTGGTGAGGCGGACATTATCATTTATGCAGGTTCTCTTGTCAATCCGGCACTGCTGGATCTGAAAAAAGAGGGCTGTGTGGTATATAACAGTGCAACCATGACGCTGGAGCAGGTGATTGATGTTATGAAAGAGGCCGAAAGCAAAGGCCAGACTGTGGCAAGACTCCACACGGGAGATCCGTGCCTGTACGGTGCAATCCGCGAACAGATTGATGCGCTCGATGCCCTTGGAATCGCTCACGATGACTGTCCGGGTGTCAGCTCTTTCTGCGGAGCGGCTGCTGCCCTTGAAATGGAATATACGCTGCCGGATATCTCCCAGAGTGTTGTCATCACCAGAATGGCCGGAAGAACACCGGTTCCGGAGCGGGAGAGCATTGCGTCTTTTGCGGCACATCAGGCAACGATGGTTGTATTCTTAAGCACGGGACTCTTAGAGGAACTTTCCCGTGAGCTGATTGCAGGCGGCTATACGGCAGATACTCCGGCAGCGATCGTTTACAAAGCAACCTGGCCGGAGGAGAAGACGTTCGTCTGCACCGTTGGAACACTTGCCGAGACGGCGAAAAAGAACCAGATCACCAAGACAGCGCTGATGATCATCGGAAATGCCGTTTCCCAGGGAAATTACCGCAGAAGTGATCTGTACAATCCGGCGTTTACCACCGAATTCCGAGAGGCAGAAAAATAAGATGAAAATAGCCATAGCAAGTTTTACAAGAAACGGATGCGTCTGGAATCAAAAACTCTGTGCGGCACTGAAAAAACACAGCTGTGAAGGATATGCACTGGAAAAGTACGGGAAAGAAGCGGGAATTCCTGCGATTGCACCGTCGCTTCCTGCATGGACAGAGCGCATGTTTCAGAAAATGGATGCGATTTTGTTTATCGGGGCGTGCGGGATTGCGGTGCGCAGTATTGCACCGTACGTGAAAAGTAAAAAGACAGATCCGGCGGTTCTGTGTATGGATGAACAGGGAAAGTTTGTGATTTCATTACTTTCCGGCCATATCGGCGGAGCAAACGAGCTGACGGAAGAAGTTGCAGCTGTAACGGGTGCGGTTCCGGTCATTACAACGGCAACGGATGTCAATCACAAGTTTGCGGTCGATGTCTTTGCTGTAAAAAATCATTGTGAAATTTGTGAGATGGAGCTGGCAAAAGAGGCAGCGGCGCTTCTGGTGGACGGAAAAACGGTTGGATTCTGCAGCCGTTTTCCGGTGGAGGGAACAAAACCGGAGGAACTGATCCCGGAAGAGGCGGCAAAACCGTCGATGGGAATCTGCATTACCACATCGGAAGAGGATTCGCCATATGAGAGAACACTTCACCTGATCCCGAAGGTGATTACCGTCGGCATCGGCTGTAAGAAGAATACACCGGCCGGCCGGATTGAAGAAAAGGTTCTTGCGGCACTTGCGGCGGCCGGGATTTCTCCAAAAGCAGTTCGACAGGCGGCAAGTATTGATCTGAAAGCGCAGGAGCCGGGAATTCTGCAGCTGGTGGAAAAGTATGGCTGGCAGTACCGGACCTTTTCTGCAGAAGAACTGGAAACGGCGGAGGGGGAATTTACGCCGTCTCCGTTTGTGAAGAAGATTACAGGAATTGACAATGTCTGTGAGCGCAGCGCAGTTCTCGCCGGCGGCAGACTGATAAAGAAAAAAAAGGCAGCGGACGGTGTAACAGTTGCACTGGCTGCGGCGGACTGGAGGGCAGTATTTTGAGTACAATTTTTGTCGTGGGCATCGGCCCCGGAGCATATGAAAAAATGACGATCGAGGCGGCGGATGCGCTGCGGAACTGCGATGTGATCATCGGCTATACCGTCTATGTGGATCTGGTAAAAGAACATTTTGCAGGAAAAGAATTTCTGACGACGCCGATGCGGAAAGAGGTGGAGCGCTGCCGTCTGGCATTTGAAACTGCGGCAGAGGGAAAACAGGTTGCTATGATCTGCAGCGGAGATGCCGGCGTTTACGGTATGGCAGGTCTGATGTATGAGCTTTCGGAAGAATGGCCTGATATTGAAATTAAGGTAATTCCAGGCGTGACCGCCGCAACGGGAGGCGCTGCCGTTCTTGGTGCACCGTTGATCCACGACTTCGCCCTGATCAGCCTGAGCGATCTTCTGACACCGTGGGAGAAAATTGAAAAACGTCTTCTGCTGGCATCGGAAGCGGATTTTGTCATCTGTCTTTATAACCCGGGAAGCCATAAGAGAGCGGATTATCTGGAAAAAGCGTGTGATCTGATGCTTCGTTACAAAGCGCCGGAAACCGTCTGCGGAATCGTAAGCCAGATCGGAAGAGACGGGGAGACGAGCCGGACCATGACGCTTGCAGAACTTCGCAATACAAAAGTGGATATGTTTACGACGGTATTTATCGGAAACAGTCAGACAAAGGAAATCCGGGATCACATGGTAACGCCGAGGGGATATCGCTATGAATAAAGTAATCGTCTTTGCCGGAACGACGGAAGGCCGGGAAATCTGCAGTTTTCTGAAGAAATATGAGATTGCATCCCTTGCCTGTACGGCGACAGAATACGGCAAGTGCCGGATCGAGGAGGGCGGTGCCCTGACGGTTCGAAGCGGAAGACTGACAGAAGAAGAGATGGAACAGCTTTTTGGCGAAGAACAGCCGGAAATGGTTATCGATGCAACCCATCCGTATGCCGATCTTGTGTCGGAAAATATCCGGTCTGCATGTGAAAAAGCAGGAAAAACGTATCTTCGGCTGCTGCGGCCGTCGCTTGCGGCAGATCCATCCTGCGTCATGGTCGATACGACAGAAGAAGCGGTATCGTATCTGGCGGGTACAGAGGGAAAGATTCTGGTGACAACAGGAAGCAAGGAACTCGCAAAATTTGCAGAGCTTCCGGATTATAAAAACCGTGTGTATGCCCGGGTGCTGCCGTTGCCAGGCGTAATTGCATCCTGCGCGGAACTTGGATTTGATGCCGCACATACCATAGGCATGCAGGGACCGTTTTCTATGGACATGAACGTTGCAATGCTGCAGTCGTTCCATGCCGAATGGATGGTAACGAAGGAATCCGGAAGAAACGGCGGCTTTGAAGAAAAAATTGAGGCAGCCAAAAAGGCCGGTGTCCGTGTCGTTCTGATCGGCCGTCCGAAAGAGGAAGAAGGACTCTCGGAGGACGAGGTCAAGCGGTATCTCGTTGAAAAATTTGATCTGTCCGTGAAACGGGACGTCGTGATCGCCGGAATCGGACCTGGTGCAGAAGCACAGATGACGCTGGCGCTCGTAGACGCGTGTGAGCAGGCGGATGTGCTGATCGGTGCGGGACGCATGACAAAAGCAGTAGAAAAATATCAGAAGCCAATGCTTGCAGAATACAGCCCGGAAAAGATTTACGAGTATCTGAAGGCGCACCCGGAATATGAAAAGATTGTTCTTCTGCAGTCGGGTGATGTCGGCTTTTACAGCGGAGCAAAGAAACTTCAGGCCGTCCTTGCGGAAGATGCGGATTTTTCTGTCCGTGTAGAGCCGGGAATTTCTTCGCTGGTTTATTTCTGTGCCAAAATCGGAGTGTCCTGGGAGGATGCAGCATTTGTGAGCCTGCACGGGCAGCACTGCAACTTTCTGGAGACGGTCCGCCGAAACCGGAAAACTCTGGCGATCGCCGGCGGAAAGGGCAGTGTCAGGGAAATCTGCCAGACGTTAAGTTCGTACGGCTGGGAGCAGATTGTGCTACATGTGGGAACGGATCTGTCGTATCCGGAAGAACAGATTGTGACAGGAACCCCATTCGAACTTGCTAAAATGGAGTTTGCTCCGCTTGCGGTTCTTCTGTTTGAAAACCCGAATCCGGAACCGGAGTTTACAGCCGGCATGGCAGATGAAGTATTTCTGCGTGACAAAGTACCGATGACCAAGCGGGAAGTGCGCAATGCATCTCTTTCTCATCTGCAACTTTCTTCGAATTCTGTTGTCTATGATATTGGATCGGGCACAGGTTCTGTTTCGATTGAGATGGCGCTTCGTGCAGCACAGGGAAAGGTATATGCGATAGAAAAAAATCCGGCAGCCGTTGCACTTCTGCAGGAAAATAAAAAGAAATTTGCAGTGGATCATCTGGAAATTATTGAGGGAACTGCACCGGAAGCACTCGAAGCACTCCCGGTTCCGACGCATGCATTTATCGGCGGGTCTGCCGGAAACTTAAAAGAGATTCTGGAACTGCTCCTGCGGAAGAATCCGAACATCCGCGTGGTATTAAATACAGTAACCGTGGAAACATTAGCGGAGGCAGCATCGTGTTTCAAAAAACTTGCGTTTGAAGAGCCGGAAATCGTCTGCCTGCAGGCTTCCAATGCGAAAAAGGCCGGAAGAAGCCATCTGATGATTGCCCAGAATCCGGTTTATATCTTTACAGCCCAGGGAGGTGCCAAAGAATGAAAGCACCAAGAATCATGCTGGCAGCAGGAAGGAGCGGAAGCGGGAAAACGATGATCACCTGCGGACTGCTCCGTGCACTGCAGCAGATGGGAAAGCAGCCCGCAGCGTTTAAATGCGGCCCGGATTATATCGATCCGATGTTTCACGAACAGGTAATCGGCGCCCCGTCGTGTAATCTGGATCCGTTTTTCACAGAGGAAGAAACAACACAGTATCTGTTCTGCAAACATGCAGCGGGTCATGACATTTCCGTATTGGAAGGCGTTATGGGGTATTACGACGGTCTTGGCGGAATTTCTACCAAAGGCAGCGCCTACGATCTCGCCGGTATGACAAAAACGCCGGTTCTTCTGGTTGTCGATGCCAAAGGCATGAGCGTTTCAGCGCTTGCCTTTATCAAGGGATACCTGCAGTACAAAGAGGACAGCAGGATCGCCGGTGTAATCTTTAACCGGATGTCAGAGATGCTGTACCGGGAGATCGCGCCGATGGCGGAAAAAGAACTTGGCATTTCCTGTGTCGGCTTTGTGCCGGAACTGAAGGAATGCCACTTAGAAAGCCGCCACCTCGGCCTTGTGATGCCGGATGAGGTGGAAAATCTGCAGGAGCAGGTCAATCTGCTTGCAGAAACACTGCAGAAGACACTGGATTTTGAAAAAATTCTTGCGATTGCAGAAGGGGCAGAAGAGCTCTCGGGAAAAATGCCGGAAGTCCTGCGTAAGGTGACAGAAAGCGAAGCAGCCGCCAAGGTGCGTGCTGCGAAGCCGATTCTTGCCGTTGCAAAGGATGAAGCATTCTGTTTCTTTTATCGGGATAATCTGGAGCTTCTCGCGTCGCTTGGAGCCAAAATCGAATATTTTTCGCCGCTTTCCGATGCGGAGCCGCCAAAGAATACAGACGGATTTCTGTTCTGCGGCGGCTACCCGGAGCTGCACGCAGAAGAGCTTTCGGAAAACCAGACCATGAGAACGAAGATCCGCGATAACATCCGTCAGGGAATGCCGGTTCTTGCAGAATGCGGCGGTTATATGTACCTGTCAGAATCCATGGAGGATATGGATGGAAATGTGTATCCTATGGTACAGGCTGTTCCGGGAAATGTTTACCGGACAAAAAAGCTGGGAAGATTCGGCTATATCACCCTCACGCCAAACACGAAGGATACCTTTCGGAACGGCGGAAATCCGGTGCGCGGCCATGAGTTCCATTACTTTGACAGCACAGACTGCGGAAGTGCATGGCATGCGGCAAAACCGCTGCGGAAGCGGAACTGGGAATGCATTCATGCGACAAAACGGATGATGGCGGGATTCCCGCATCTTTACTATATGGCAAGTCCGCACCTCGCACTGGAATTTCTGGAGCAGTGTGTCTCTTACCGGAAAGAACAGGAGAAAACAAGATGAAAACAGCATTAGCAGCCCTGATTGTGGGCTATGGATTGGACCTGCTGCTTGGAGATCCCTCCTTTTTGTACCATCCGATCCGTGTGATCGGAAATCTCATTGCCCTGCTGGAAAAATGGCTGCGGAAGGTATTTCCGAAAACGCCAAAGGGAGAGCTTGCCGGAGGAGTTTTTCTCGTGATCCTCGTCTGTCTGGCGGGATACGGTGTTCCGGCACTGCTGCTCTTTGCGGCATTTAAAATTCATCCGGTCATCGGCTTCCTTCTGGAGGTTCTCTGGTGCTGGCAGATTCCGGCAACGAAATGCCTGAAGGATGAGAGCATGAAGGTCTATCAGAAATTAAAAGAAAACGATCTTCCGGGGGCGCGCTATGCGGTTTCCATGATCGTAGGACGTGATACGGAAAATCTTTCGGAAACAGGAGTGACGAAAGCTGCCGTGGAAACGATCGCGGAGAATACGTCGGACGGTGTCATTGCACCGCTCCTCTTTCTTGCCATCGGCGGACCGGCATTAGGCTTTCTGTATAAGTCCATCAATACCATGGATTCCATGGTGGGATACAAAAATGACAAATATCTGTATTTTGGACGGTGTGCGGCAAAGCTGGATGATGTCGTCAATTACATACCGGCGAGAATCAGCGCATGGCTGATGATTCTTGCGTCTGCATGCGAGCGCATGAACTGGAAAAATGCAGAAAAAATTTACAAACGCGACCGTTACTGCCACGCCAGCCCAAATTCTGCGCAGACAGAAGCAGTTATGGCAGGGGCGCTGGAAGTACAGCTTGCCGGAGATGCCGTGTATTTCGGCAAAGTCGTAAAGAAACCAACGATCGGCGATGACATCCGCCCGGTCGAGGCGGAAGATATCAAAAGAGCAAATCATCTGATGTATCTGACCTCGTTCCTCGGACTGGTGTTCTTTGCGGGAATCCGCGCGATCTTTTTATTTCTGTAAAAAGAGAAGATAGAAACACAACGGAAAAGAGAAAGGAAGGCATATGGTATGAGACAAAATCCACATGGAGGAGACATTTACACGAAAAAATGCAGAGTCGATTTTTCTGTGAATGTCAATCCTCTTGGAGCTCCGGAAAGTGTGAAAGAGGCGGTGAGAAAGAGCGCGGAATCGGTGGAACAGTATCCTGACGCACTGTGCCGGGACCTGACCCGGGTACTGTCGGAAAAGGAGCAGCTTCCAGAAGAAAATATTCTGTTTGCAAACGGCGCCGCGGAGCTTATTTTTGCCCTGACACAGGCTCTCCGCCCGAAAAAAGCGCTGATTGCAGCGCCGGGATTTGCAGAGTATGAAGCAGCACTTTCAGCGGCAGGGTGTTTTATCCGTATGTATCTGCTGCAAAAGGAAAAAGGCTTTCTTTTACAGGACGATTTCTGCGATGATCTGACCGACGATCTGGATCTTGTTTTTTTATGTAATCCAAATAATCCAACCGGCCTTACGATTCCGCAGGAACTTCTTTTAAAGATCCTGGATAACTGCCGGGAGCGTAACATCTATCTGGTGCTGGATGAGTGTTTCATAGAATTTCTGCCGGAGCCGGAAAAAGTGACGATGCAGGGAAAACTGGACGAATATCCGAATCTGCTGATTCTGCGTGCGTTCACAAAGATTTACGCAATGCCGGGCCTGCGTCTTGGCTATCTGCTCTGCAGCGACGAGGATCTGCTGGATCGGATCAGCCGCAGCATGCAGTCGTGGAATGTTTCGATTCCGGCGCAGATGGCAGGCCTTGCCGCCCTGAACGAGGATGCTTACGTCAAAGAAGCACGGGAACTGATCGGAAAAGAACGCGCCTGGATGAAAGCAGAACTGGAAAAAGCAGGTCTTACCGTATGGGATTCCTGTGCAAATTATCTGTTCTTTGAGGGACCGAAAGGACTTGCCGCACGGCTGGAAAAAGGCGGCATTCTGATCCGCGACTGTTCCAACTACCCGGGCCTTGCCGACGGATATTACCGTGCAGCCGTACGCACACATGAAGAAAACCAGATTCTGACAGAAGCCGTTTCACAGATTCTGCAGTGGTTTTAGGAGGAAAAACGATGGCGAAAGTAATTATGATACAGGGAACGATGTCAAATGCGGGAAAAAGTCTGCTTGCGGCGGGCTTATGCCGGATTTTCCATCAGGACGGATACCGTGTGGCGCCGTTCAAATCACAGAATATGGCGCTGAATTCGTTTATTACGAGAGAAGGCCTTGAGATGGGACGTGCACAGGTCATGCAGGCGGAAGCGGCCGGGATCGAACCGTCCGTTTTGATGAACCCGATTCTGTTAAAGCCGACGAATGACACCGGTTCGCAGGTGATTGTAAACGGTGAGGTACTGGGAAACATGAGTGCGCGGGAATATTTTTCCCACAAAAAAGAGCTGATCCCGGACATCATGAAAGCGTACCATGCACTGGAAGAACAGTATGATATCATTGTGATCGAGGGAGCCGGAAGTCCGGCGGAGATCAACCTGAAAGCCGATGATATCGTCAATATGGGAATGGCAAAGCTTGTGGATGCACCGGTGCTCCTCGTCGGAGATATTGACCGCGGCGGCGTTTTTGCTCAGCTTTACGGTACCGTAGAGCTTTTAGAGCCGGATGAGCGCGACCGCATCAAGGGTCTGATTATCAACAAATTCCGCGGGGACAAAACCATCCTGGACCCGGGCGTTGTGATGCTGGAAGAAAAAACACACATCCCGGTGGTCGGCGTGGCGCCGTATCTCCACATCGAAGTGGAAGACGAGGACAGTCTGACCGAGCGATTCACCAGAAAAGAGGAGATCGGTCTCATTGACCTTGCGGTCATCCGTCTCCCGCGTATTTCAAACTTCACCGATTTCAACCCGTTCGAGCGGATCGAAGGCGTATCACTCCGCTACATAAGCTCTGTCTCCGAACTGAAAAATCCGGATATGATTCTGCTTCCGGGAACGAAAAACACGATGGAGGATCTGCTCTGGATGCGTCAGAATGGTCTGGAAGCGGCCGTACTGAAGGCGGCTGCGGCCGGAAAAGTAATTTTCGGTGTCTGCGGCGGCTTCCAGATGCTCGGAGATACGCTGAGCGATCCGCTGCATGTCGAAGCCGGCGGAACGATCAAAGGAATGGGACTCCTGCCGATGGATACTGTATTTGCCGGTGAGAAGACGAGAACCCGCGCGGAGGGCGCTTTTGGAAAAACAGAAGGCGTTCTTGCCGGGATCGAGGGAACCCGGATTGAGGGCTATGAAATCCATATGGGAGAAACGGTGCGGAAAGAAGAAACAGAAGCATTCACGCTCATCGATGATCAGAACCGTGCTGATTCGGATAAGCTGGACGGTGCACAGAAAGGAAATGTGTACGGTACGTATGTGCACGGCATTTTCGACAAAGAAGAAGTTGCCGAGCGGATCGTGGAAGCACTTGCAAAGAATAAGGGAATTGCCATGGAGCAGATTCACGGTGTCGATTACCAGACATTCAAAGAGACACAGTACGATATTCTCGCAGATGCGCTGCGCGAGCATCTCGACATGAAGAAGATTTATCAAATTCTGGAAGAAGGGGCATAAAGATGAAGATAGAACTGGAGCAGGTAAGCCCGCACGAGATTGAAAAGAGAAGCTTTGAAATTATCACGGAAGAATTAAACGGAAGAACGTTTCCAGAGGATCAGGAACTGGTTGTAAAGCGGTGTATCCACACAAGTGCGGATTTTGATTATGCGGATAATCTCTGCTTTTCGGAGCATGCGGTGGCAAAAGGCATCGAGGCGATCCGGGAGGGAGCCTGCATTGTGACGGATACGCAGATGGCAAGATCCGGCATCAACAAAAAGGTGCTTGCGCGCCACGGCGGTGAAGCGCTCTGCTTTATGTCAGACGAAGATGTTGCAGCAAGAGCAAAAGAAACCGGAAGCACCCGCGCGGCAGCCTGCATGGAAAAAGCGGCGGAGCTGGATAAAAAGCTGATTATTGCGGTTGGAAATGCGCCGACGGCACTGGTCCGCCTCTATGAACTGATCGGGGAAGGAAAAATAAAACCGGCGCTGATCATCGGAGTTCCGGTCGGCTTTGTCAATGTGGTACAGTCCAAAGAACTGATTATGCAGACCAATATCCCGTATATCGTGGCACGCGGACGAAAAGGCGGCAGCAATATCGCGGCGTGCATCTGCAACGCACTCCTGTATATGATGGATCAGGACCGCGGATATTAAAAATAGATGAAAAAACGGAAAGCAGAAGTCTTGACAGATTTCGAATCACCATTTATACTATGGAACATGGAAAAAGGCTTGGAAGGGAACAAGTAGACGTACAAAAACGCGGACAGAAAGCAGCCGGCAGATGAGAGGCGCATGCAGGTTCTGTACGATTCGAATACATCCCGGAGTTGCGCACCGAATAAAACGGGCGGCAGAAGAACTATGATGCACGTTTTTAGTAGGCTGCGACGTAAGAGACGAACGTTACAGCGTCAGGGTATTCAGAGGTTTTGGATACCGACAAAGGCAGCTGCCGTGAGACAGCTGTGAAGTAAGGTGGTAACACGGGAGATACGGGCTCTCGTCCTTTGAATCGGAAAGGACGGGAGTCTTTTTGTATAAAAAACTTTGGTCCCAGACGGTAACACATACCCGAAAGTCAACCGAAAAAAGGAGAAAAACAAAATGCAGATTTATGACGAACTGATCGCCAGAGGCCTTCTGGCACAGGTAACCGACGAAGATGAAATCAGAGACCTGGTAAACAATGGAAAAGCAACGTTCTATATCGGATTCGACTGCACCGCAGACAGTCTGACCGCAGGTCACTTCATGGCACTGACCCTGATGAAACGGATGCAGATGGCAGGAAACAAACCGATCGCCCTGATCGGCGGCGGCACCACCATGATCGGTGACCCGTCCGGAAGAACCGATATGAGAAAAATGCTGACCCGCGAGGAGATCGACCACAACGCAGAGTGCTTCAAACGTCAGATGGAGCGTTTCATCGAGTTCGGCGAGGGAAAAGCTATGATGCTCAACAACGCAGACTGGCTGCTGAACCTGAACTATGTAGAACTGCTCCGTGAGGTAGGTGCATGCTTCAGCGTCAACAACATGCTCCGTGCAGAGTGCTACAAACAGCGTATGGAAAAAGGTCTTTCCTTCCTGGAGTTCAACTACATGATTATGCAGAGCTACGACTTCTATCACATGTTCCAGAAATACGGCTGCAATATGCAGTTCGGCGGCGATGACCAGTGGTCCAACATGCTGGGAGGAACCGAACTGATCCGCCGTAAACTTGGAAAAGATGCCTATGCAATGACCATCACCCTTCTGACCGACTCTCAGGGCAAGAAGATGGGTAAAACCGCAGGAAACGCTGTATGGCTTGACCCGAACAAGACCAGCCCGTTCGATTTCTACCAGTACTGGAGAAACGTGGACGATGCCGACGTCTTAAAATGTATCCGTATGCTGACCTTCCTGCCGCTGGAGCAGATCGACGAGATGGATTCCTGGGAAGGAAGCAAGCTGAACGAGGCAAAAGAGATCCTGGCCTATGAGCTGACCTCCATGGTACACGGCGAGGAAGAAGCAAAGAAAGCGCAGGAAGGCGCACGTGCCGTATTCTCTACCGGAAGCTCCGAGCATATGCCGACCAGTGAACTTTCTGCAGAGGATTTCACGGACGATAAAATCGATATCGTAACCCTTCTTGTCAAAGCAGAGCTTGCAAAGACCAGAAACGAAGGACGCCGTGCCGTAGAGCAGGGCGGTGTATCCGTAGACGGTGAGAAAATCACAGATCCGAAATATGCCGTAGAAAAAGCAGCCTTCGGCGAGGACGGTATCGTTCTGAAAAAAGGAAAGAAGAATTTCAAAAAAATTTGCGTTAAATAATTAAGTGTGCTATTATAAAAGAATGGATTCCCGGAAGAAATTCCGGGACACACTGAATTATTTGGAGGACAAACAGTCATGGAAAAATATGGCGTAAACGAATTACGAAAGATGTTTCTTGAGTTCTTCGAGAGCAAAGGACATCTTGCTATGAAGAGTTTTTCGTTGATTCCACACAACGATAAAAGTCTTTTACTGATCAACTCCGGTATGGCTCCGCTGAAACCTTACTTCACAGGCGCAGAGATTCCGCCGAGAAGAAGAGTAACAACATGCCAGAAATGTATCCGTACCGGCGATATTGAAAATGTAGGAAAAACAGCCCGTCACGGCACCTTCTTTGAGATGCTCGGAAACTTTTCCTTCGGTGATTATTTCAAACACGAAGCAATCGCATGGTCCTGGGAGTTTTTAACACAGGTAGTAGGGCTCGATCCGAATCGTCTGTACCCATCCATCTATCAGGACGATGATGAAGCATTTGATATCTGGAACAAAGAGATCGGCATCCCGGCAGACCGTATTTTCCGTTTTGGAAAAGAGGACAACTTCTGGGAGCATGGCGCAGGTCCGTGCGGTCCGTGTTCTGAGATTTATTATGACCGCGGAGAAAAATACGGCTGCGGCAAACCGGGATGTACCGTTGGCTGCGAGTGTGACCGTTACATGGAAGTATGGAACAACGTATTCAGCCAGTTCAACAACGACGGCGAGGGCCACTACACCGACCTGATCCAGAAGAACATTGATACCGGTATGGGACTTGAGCGTCTGGCCGTTGTCGTACAGGATGTAGATTCCATCTTCGATGTCGACACCATTCAGGCACTCCGCAACAAAGTATGCGAAATCTCCGGAAAAGAGTATGATAAAGATCATGAGACCGATGTTTCCATCCGCCTTATCACAGACCATATCCGTTCCGCAACATTCATGATTTCCGATGGAATCATGCCGACCAACGAAGGAAGAGGCTACGTACTGCGCCGTCTGATCCGCCGTGCAGCACGTCATGGCCGTCTGCTTGGCATTGACGGACTGTTCCTTGCCCGCCTTTCCGCAAGCGTAATCGAAGGCTCCAAAGACGGATATCCGGAACTTGAAGAGAAAAAAGATTTCATCTTCAACATTCTGAACAACGAGGAGACCCAGTTCAACAAAACCATCGACCAGGGACTTCATATCCTCTCCGAGCTCGAAGAAAAAATGCAGAGCGAAGGCAAAAAAGTTCTGGACGGACAGGATGCATTCAAACTGTACGATACCTACGGATTCCCGCTGGATCTGACCAAAGAGATCCTCGAGGAGAAGGGCTACGGCATCGACGAGGACGGTTTCCATGCAGCAATGGAAGAGCAGAGAGAGCGTGCAAGATCGAGCCGTGAAGTAACAAACTACATGGGTGCTGATGCAACCGTTTACGATGAGATCGACCCGTCCGTAACAACTGAGTTTACCGGATACGATCATCTGGAGGATACCTCCAAAGTAACCGTTCTGACGACAGAGACTGAGATTGCAGAATCTCTGATGGAAGGCCAGAAGGGAACCATTTTCGTAGAGAAAACTCCGTTCTACGCTACCATGGGCGGTCAGGAAGGCGACTGCGGTATCATCAAAGGAGCAAATGGTGTATTCGAAGTAGAAGATACCATCAAACTCCGCGGCGGAAAATACGGCCACGTCGGTGTCATGAAATCCGGTATGATTTCAAACGGCGAGGAAGTTACACTTCAGGTCAACGAAGAGGCAAGAAAAAATATCGAGAAGAACCACAGCGCAACACACCTTCTGCAGAAGGCATTAAAGACTGTTCTCGGTGCACACGTAGAGCAGAAAGGTTCTCTCGTAACCCCGACCAGACTCCGTTTCGACTTTGCCCACTTCCAGGCTATGACACCGGAAGAACTGGAAAAAGTTGAGAATCTGGTAAATGAAAAGATTCAGGAGCAGATCCCGGTTGTAACCGACATCATGGATACTGAGGAAGCAAAGAAATCCGGCGCGATGGCTCTGTTCGGTGAGAAATACGGCGACAAAGTACGTGTCGTTTCCATGGGAGACTTCTCCAAAGAGCTCTGCGGTGGTACCCATGTAAAGAATACCGCTGAAATCGGACTGTTCAAACTTGTTTCTGAGGCAGGCGTTGCAGCAGGTGTCCGCAGAATCGAAGCTCTGACCGGACCGTCTGTTACTGCATACTATAAAGCACAGGAAGAGAAAATACATGAGGCAGCAGCTCTCTTAAAGACAACACCGGCGGATCTCCTCGAGAAGATCGCTCATCTGCAGGCAGAGGCAAAAGCACTCCAGGCAGAGAATGAGTCCTTAAAGAGCAAACTGGCAAAAGAAGCGCTCGGCGATGTTATGGATAAAGTAACCGAAGTCAAAGGTGTAAAACTTCTCGCTGCATCCGTACCGGATGTCGATATGAACGGACTGCGTGACCTTGGCGACCAGCTGAAAGAAAAACTGGGAAGCGGCGTTGTTGTTCTGGCATCTGCAAAGGACGGTAAAGTAAGCCTTCTTGCCATGGTAACCGATGATGCGATGAAGAAAGGTGCACATGCCGGAAAACTGATCAAAGAAGTGGCAGCCGTTGTCGGCGGCGGCGGCGGTGGACGTCCGAACATGGCACAGGCCGGCGGAAAGAATCCGGAGAAGATCGACGAAGCAGTTGCAAAAGCTGCTGAGGTACTGGAAGGCCAGATCGCATAACAATAAGCAGGAAAAACAGCACAAAATCCTGCCGCCTGCAGGGCAGAAAAAGGAGCCAGGCAGGCGGCAGGGAAAAATTTTGCAAAAAAATGAAAAAACTTGTTGACGTACGAGATTTTTCTGGTATAATAAGAACAGTGCAAAAAATACCCATACAGTTGTATTATGCACAATCTACAACTGGAGGGAGGTTAGGTGTGAGACTATGTCAAATGTAATCGTTAAAGAAAACGAAACGTTGGACAGCGCTTTACGCAGATTTAAGCGTAGCTGTGCAAAAGCTGGCATTCAGCAGGAGATTCGTAAAAGAGAGCATTACGAGAAACCAAGTGTTCGTCGTAAAAAGAAATCTGAAGCTGCCAGAAAACGTAAGTATAATTAATGTGCAAAAAATCCCCGGCGATCTGTTTTGCCGGGGATTTTTATACTTGTAACTTAAAGTCGCAGGTTTTGACAAAACAGCAAGGCGGTGACAAATGAGAATTTTGTACAAAATAGCAAACAAGCTGTTTCGTATCGTGAAAAAGATTCTGAAGCTGCTTACCAGCCGTATGGTCATTATCGGTGTTGCACTTCTTCTGGAATTTTGCTGGCTGGCCGGAATTATGATGCAGCTCAATGAAAAATCTGTCTACATCAACTATGCGGTCACGATCCTTTCCCTGATTGCAGTGCTTTCGATTATCAATAATCCGAAAATGAATCCCGGCTACAAACTGATGTGGGCAGTCTGTATCCTGGCGCTTCCGGTAACCGGAATCTGCCTGTACGGCATTCTCGGCCATTCCAGTGTGGCAAGAAAATTCCGTACACATTACGATACAGTTCTGCTTTCGCAGGGAGGCGTTCTTGGAGAGGAAGAAGAGACGCGTAAAAAGCTCGAGGAAGAAAATATCCTGGCAGCGGGGCAGTCTTCCTATCTGACCAATTATGCGCATTATCCTGTTTATGAAAATACAGAAACAGAGTATTACCCGCTGGGAGATGTATGGTTTGAGCACTTTATTGAGGAACTCAAAAAGGCAGAACACTACATTTTTATGGAATATTTCATCATCAGCGAGGGGTATCTGTGGGATACGGTGCTGGAGATTCTGAAGGAAAAAGCGGCCGCCGGTGTGGATGTGCGGCTGATTTACGATGATTTCGGCTGCGTGACGACGCTGCCGTATCAGTATTATAAATCGCTGCAGCAGATGGGCATCAAGTGTGCGGCGTTCAATCAGTTCCGACCGGTGCTGAATGTCATTTTAAATAACCGTGACCACCGGAAAATTGCCGTGATCGACGGTCATACGGCTTTCACGGGCGGCATTAATCTTGCGGACGAATACATTAACCGCAAGGAGCGGTTCGGCCACTGGAAGGATTCCGGAATCTGTCTGCATGGTGAGGCGGTATGGAGTTTTACGGTGATGTTTCTGCAGATGTGGAGCACAATCACCGGTATGGAATGCAATTTCGAATCATACCGGCCGGAGATCTATCACGAGGAAGCGTTTAAAAAAGACGGTTTTGTGCAGCCGTACGGCGATTCCCCGCTGGATGGAGAGACAGTAGGCGAGCATGTTTATCTGAACATTATTTCACAGGCGAAAAAATATCTTTATATTTTTACTCCGTATCTGATTCCGGACAACGAGACGCTGACCGCTCTCTGCATGGCGGCAAAGCGCGGAGTCGATGTGCGGATTGTAACGCCGGGCATCCCGGATAAGAAGATTGTCTATATTCTGACGCAGGCCAATTACGAGATCCTGCTGGAATCCGGCGTTCAGATGTACCAGTATACGCCGGGCTTTATCCATTCCAAGAGCTTTGTCTGTGATGATGAAGTTGCGACGGTCGGAACGATCAACATGGATTACCGGAGCATGTACCTGCATTTTGAGTGCGGTGTCTGGATGTACGGCAGCAGTGCGGTTGCCCAGGTAAAAGAGGATGCGCTGACCACGTTTGAACAGTGTGAGCAGATCAATATGGACTACTGCCGAAAGAAAAATTTTGCAGTCCGTGCACTCCGCGGTGCGCTGAAGTTTCTGGCACCGCTGCTGTAAACGGAACAGACAGCATAGTTCTGCGGTCGTCTGCATAGCCTGTAGGGAAGAAAGAGCAGATGTTTCGGGGGAATATGAAGAGAAGAACACGAAATATCGTCTGGAGCCTGCTGATGATCCTGGCGCTTCTTGCAGCGCCCTTGAAAGTGACTGCGGCAGAGCAGAATGGAGAATCTTCCGACAAGCAGCAGAACGAAACAACGGAACAGAAAACAGAAGAGACGGAGGAGACAGCACCGGAGATGACACCGGACCTTGGGCTGGCTTCGCCGTCTGTTCTTTTGATGGAGGCACAGACCGGAACTGTTCTGTACGAGAAAAATGCGTCGGAACAGCGAAGCCCGGCGAGCATCACAAAAATCATGACGCTGCTGCTGATTTTTGAAGAGCTCGAAAAAGGGACGCTCCAGCTGACCGACGAAGTGACGACGAGTGCGCACGCCAGAAGTATGGGCGGGTCCCAGGTTTTTCTGGAAGAGGGCGAAAAGCAGACCGTTGAGACGATGATCAAGTGTATTGTCGTTGCTTCGGGAAACGATGCATCTGTAGCGATGGCAGAGCATATTGCGGGGACAGAAAGCGAGTTTGTCAGCCGGATGAACCAGAAAGCAAAAGAACTCGGCATGAACGACACGAAGTTTGAGGACTGCTGCGGCCTCACGGATTCCGACGGCCATTACACGACAGCGGCAGATGTGGCGAAAATGTCTCGGGAGCTGATCGAGCGCTTTCCGCAGATCCTGAACTATTCCTCTATCTGGATGGAAGAGATTACGCATGTCACACAGAAGGGAAGCAAACCATTCACCCTCACTAATACAAATAAGCTGATCCGCGGCTATGAGGGCTGTGTGGGACTGAAAACAGGAAGCACCTCGAAGGCGAAGTACTGCGTCTCGGCAGTGGCGAAGAAAAATGATCTGACGATGCTGGCAGTCGTGATGGGAGCACCAGACTACAAGGTGCGGTTTGCAGATGCAGCGTCACTGTTCCAGTATGGGTTTTCGTCCTGCAGCATCTACATAGACCGGGAACGCGATCCCCTGCCGGAACTTTCGGTTGTTTATGGAAAGCAGGATACGGCAGAACTGGAATATGCGGAAGAATTCCGCTATCTTGCGACGGGCGGGACGGTGATCGGTGAAGTGGAAAAAACGATAGAACTGCCGGAAGAGGTGCAGGCCCCTATCCAGAAAGGCGAGTGTGCCGGAAGAGTTGTTTACAAAGCAGACGGTGAGGAACTTGGTTCCGTTGCGATTTTATATGGAGCAGACGTGGCAAGAGCCGGCATGTGGGACCTGTTCGGATGTACGATGAAACAATATTTTCTTGGGACGGCATAAAGCCGGAGTATCATGCGCGAAAAGGAGAAAAACATGGCAAAGAAAAATTACTATGCGGTAAAACAGGGAAAGGTTCCGGGCATCTACCGGACATGGGATGCGTGCAAAGCGCAGGTACACGGTTATCCTGGCGCAATTTACAAGGGATTTGAGCGTCTGGAGGAGGCAGAGGCCTTTCTGGGCGGCGGTAAAATGCCGGAACCATTGCTGCGGGAAACAAAAGGAACGTATTCCGCTGCCCCGGAACGAAAGGCAGTACAGAGCACGGCAGCACCCGATCCTTCTTCTTGGGACTGGGAACACCTGATTCTGGCAGAAAAACCATGCGAAGACCCGGAATACGCCGGTGTCGGCAGGAGCGCCGTCGCATACGTGGATGGAAGCTATCAGCATGCGCTCGGAAAGTTCTCCTGCGGTGTGGTCCTCTTCCTGGACGGAAAAGAGTTGAATCTTGCAGAAGAATACAGCGACCCGGATCTCGTCTCCATGCGGAATGTGGCAGGCGAGATCAAGGGCGCAGAGCTGGCCATGGCTTACTGCCTGACACATGATATTCCGGAGCTGGCCATCTATCACGATTACCAGGGAATCGCAAGCTGGTGTACGAGAGAATGGCAGGCGAAAAAACAGGGAACCATCGATTACCGGAATTTTTACGATCTGGCATCGGCCAAAGTTGCGATCCGCTTCTGCAAAGTAAAGGGCCACACCGGCGTCACCTACAACGAAAAAGCCGATCAGCTGGCAAAACAGGCATTGGGCTTATAAACAGCAGGGAAAACGGGTTGTCATACACCGAAAAATCAAGTATAATGAACGGTATGAGAAAATTTACAACGACCTATTACAAACTTTCGTCAAATGGAAAATTTCTGGAAGGAAACGGTTTTCGTCTGGCGTTTATCAGTGATCTTCACAATATGGAGTTTGGCCCGGATAACACGGTGTTAAAGGCGGTCATCGATGAGGCGGCTCCGGATCTTGTCATCATCGGCGGGGACCAGATTGTGGCAAAGCCGGGGGAGAACCTCGACCCGGGTCTGAGTTTCGCGGAACGTCTTGCGGAGGAATACCAGGTAATCTATGGCTGCGGAAACCACGAATACCGTCTGAAGCTGTATCCGGAACAGTACGGCGATCTGTATGAAAAGCTCCGGGAGCGCCTGAAAAAGGCAGGAATCTGCTATCTGGAAAATGAGACGGCGGATCTTACCATCAGCGGCTGTCCGGTCCGGATCTACGGCTATGCCATGGACCGCACCTATTACAACCGCTTTTACCGCGGACCGCTGCCGGTTTCGGAACTGACGGACCACCTTGGAAAACCGGATCCGGCGCGCTACGGCATTCTGCTGGCACATCACCCTGCCTACCGCAGCTCCTATGCATCATATGGAGCCGATCTGACGCTTTCCGGCCATTATCACGGCGGCGTGGTGGGCCTTGGCGCGCACCGGGGGCTTGTGACACCGGATTTCCGCCTTTTTTCGAAAAACTGCCGCGGGCTGTTCCTGACGGGCGGCACCTGCCAGATCATCAGTGCAGGAACGGGCGAACACACCATTCCGGTCCGCATCTGGAACAGAAGAGAATTGATTATTACAGATATCGGGAAACCGTAAGGGAGAACAGAGCACATGGCGATACCAGTAAAGCTTCCGGTGTTTGAAGGACCGCTGGACCTTCTTCTTCACCTGATCGATAAAAATAAAATAGATATTTACGATATCCCCATTGTAGAGATTACGGACCAGTATCTGGAATACATTCATCAGATGGAGCGGGAAGACCTCAACATCATGAGTGAGTTCATGGTCATGGCGGCGACGCTTCTGGATATCAAATGCCGCATGCTGCTTCCGAAAGAAGTGAATGAGGAAGGCGAGGAAGAGGACCCGAGAGCCGAGCTGGTGCAGCAGCTTTTAGAGTACAAAATGTACAAGTACATGTCGTACGAGCTGCGTGACCGCATGAACGAGGCGAGCCGTTCCGTGTACAAGGAACCGACGCTTCCAAGAGAAGTGCTGGAGTACAGGACGCCGGTCGACACCTCCGAGCTCCTCTCGCAGATTTCTCTCGCGAAGCTCCATACGATCTATAAAATGATTTTAAAGCGCCAGGAGGACAAGATCGACCCGATCCGAAGCAAGTTCGGAAAGATCGAAAAAGAAGAGGTCAGCCTGCCGGACAAGATGACGTATGTCGAGCAGTTTGCTGTTAAAAAACGCCGCTTCAGCTTCCGCGACCTTTTGGAATCCCAGCCGGGCAAGGTGCATGTGATTGTCACCTTCCTTGCAATCCTGGAGCTGATGAAAACCGGCAAAATCCGGATCAGCCAGGAGGAGCTTTTCGGGGATATCCTGATTGAATCCCTGGAGGATGAAGACACCGTAGTTGTGCCGTATACAGACGAGACAGACAGTGAGGACAAGACAGATGGAAGAACAGAACAGGAATAAAGAAACTGCCCTGGGTGAGGCAAGACGCCCCTCTTCGGTCGAGGAGGCGGAAGCGGCCATCGAGGCAGTCCTTTTTGCGATGGGAGATTCCGTGGAGCTGGGAAGGATTGCAAAAGCGATCGGCCATGACACGGAGACGACCCGCAGGATTCTGAACCATATGATGGAAAAATATAATACGAAAGACCGCGGCATCCACATCGTGGAGCTTGAAAATGCGTATCAGATGTGCACGAAACAGGAATATTATGATTATCTTGTCAACATCGCCATGCAGCCGAAGAAGGCGGTTCTGACCGACGTCATGATGGAGACTCTCTCGATCATTGCCTACAAGCAGCCGGTCACGAAGCAGGAGATCGACAAGATCCGCGGCGTCAAGAGCGATCACGCGGTCAACAAACTGGTGGAGTACAATCTGGTGCAGGAGCTTGGCCGCCTCGACGCGCCGGGCCGCCCGATTGTGTTCGGCACGACCGAAGAATTCCTGCGGAACTTCGGCGTTGATTCCACCGACAATCTGCCGGAGATCAGTCCGGTCAAGATGGAGGACTTCCGCGCAGAAGTGGAAGAGGAAATGCAGATCAAGCTGGATGTCTGATCCGGCAGGAGAAAAAAAGAAGGGAGATACCGATATGCCTACTACGTACGCACACGACAGGTTCGGAAGAGAAGTCTATGAACAGCTTCCGGCAAATTTGAAAAAGATCATTCGAGAAAACAAAAAATTGTATCTGATCGGACTGCACGGGCCGGATATCTTCTTTTATTACCATCCGTTCTCGAAAAACCGTGTGTCTGATTACGGAACGTTTCTGCATGAACAGACGGCTTCCGTTCTGTTCGAGGATGAGGTGAAAAAGTATCAGCAGAGCCCGTCAGAGGCGATGGAAGCGTATCTGTTAGGCTTTGCCTGCCATTACCTTCTCGATTCGACGTGTCATCCGTATATCGGGAAATTTGTGGATCACACTGGAATTTCCCATGCAAAGATTGAGACGAGCCTTGACCAGTACTTCATGCTGGAGGACGGCCTCGATCCGCTCGTATACCGTCCGGCATCGCCGATCTGCCCGCACACCGACGGCAACAAGGTCATCCACCGCTGTTTTCCGGAAATCGGGGAAACAGAAATTGTCGAATGCCTGAAGGGCATGAAGCTCTGGACGAGAATCACGATCTGCCGCAGCAGTGCGGTAAGAAGCCTTCTTCTTGGAGCGATGAAACTGGTCGGCTGCTATGATTCGATGGGCGGCCGTGTGATGCCTGGAAGGCCTCAGAAGGAATGCGAAGCGGGCACACGGAATCTTGTCCACCTGTACGAAAGAGCGCTTGCAGAGGCGCCGCAGGAGCTTGTAAAGCTGGATGAAGTGCTCCATGGAAACGGAACGCTTTCCCCGCGCTTTGACCACAATTTTGATTAAAACAGACTTTTGAGAGCAACAGTAAGAATAGAAAAATCCCGGCAGGAATCTTTCCTAAGAATTCCTGACCGGGATCTTTTTTTGTCCGAAAGCAGATCTTTAATTTGATTTTACTTCACGCCACAGCTGGTTGTAAACCTCATCGGCATCATCGCCAAGATACGTAAAGGTTTCGCACCGTGCAAGCGTTTCCTCATCCGGGAAGGCGATTTCACTGTTTCGGATATCGTCATCCTCAATCAGTTCACGCGCCGCATCATTCGGCGTAGAGTAGGTAATATACTCAAAGTTTTTCAGTGCGATGTCCGGCCGGCAGAGGAAATTCAGGAATTTCTCTGCGTTCTCGACATGCTGCGCATCTTTTGGAATGCACCAGGAATCGATCCAGACGTTGGAGCCTTCTTTTGGAACAACGTATTCCAGATCCGGGTTTTCACGCTTCGTGTAGATAGCTTCACCGGAGTAAATAACGCCGATAGCCGCCTCATTTCCGATCATCTTGTCACGCACCTGATCCACAACGTACGCCTGCACGAGAGGTTTCTGTGTCACAAGCAGATCCTTCGCCTCCGTCAGCTCCTTGATATTGGTGGAGTTTAAGGAGTATCCCAGATCCTTTAAAGCAACAGCAAACGCATCGCGCACGCTGTCCTGCATCAGAATGCTGTCGCGGTAATTGGTATCCCACAGAACAGACCAGGAGTCGATCGGCTCGCTTACCATTTTTTTGTTGTACAGAATACCAACTGTTCCCCAGCAGTACGGGATCGAGTAGAGATTGCCCGGGTCGAACTGCTCGGAAGTCTCGTAGTACATATCTCCAATGTTGGAAGCGTTCGGAATATGGTCAAAGTTGATCGGCTGCAGCAGATCGTTCTGGATCATCTTCTGAATCATATAGTCGGACGGGCAGACAAGATCGTAGGAAATCGCACCGGATTTGATCTTCGGATACATGATTTCGTTCGTCTCATACTCCTCGTAAACAACGTGGATACCGGTTTCTTCCTCAAAGATATCGATGACATCAGAATCCATATATTCGCCCCAGTTGTACACAATCAGCTGCTGGGAGCCGCCGGCTGAAGCATTCTGGCTTCCGTAGTAAATACCGCCGCCGCCGATGACAAGCACCATGGCGATCGGAAGAATCCGGCGGAAGACCACACGTTTCGTGATGCGGAAACGGATGCCCTTCTTCGCCATAGCCTCGCGCTCTTTTGCCTCCTCTTTTTCTTCCTTCGGAGAAGGATTCACATTCACAAGGAGCAGCAGAAGCAGTACGGTAACAAAAAGAATCGTGGAGAGCGAGTACATCTCCGGCTTGATTCCCTTGCGGACTTCGGCATAAATCTTTGTGGAGAGCGTATCAACGCCCGGTCCCTTGGTGAAGTAGGTGATAACGAAATCATCGAGGGACATCGTAAAGGAGAGCAGAAAGCCCGAAACAACACCCGGCATGATGTCCGGGAAGATGACTTTCCAAAACGCGTACAGAGGGGAAGCGCCAAGGTCGAGGGCTGCCTCGTACGTTGATTTGTTCGTCTGCTTTAATTTCGGCATAACGCTCAAAATGACATAAGGAACATTGAACGTGATATGCGCCATCAGAATCGTGCCGAATCCAAGCTGAATGCGGCAGATGATAAAGAGCAGCATCAGCGAGATTCCCATAACGATCTCACCGTTCAGCATCGGGATGTTCGTAATACCCATGAAAAGCGTCCGGCTTTTTTTTGACATGCTGTTGATGCCGATGCACGCAAGCGTTCCAAGGATGGTTGCAATCGCAGAGGCAAGAAGTGCAATGATTAACGTTGTATACAGCGCGTTCATGATCTCTGTATTGGCAAACAGTGAACGGTACCAGTGCAGCGTAAAGCCGCCCCATTTGGCACGCGTTTTTGATGCATTAAAGGAGAGCACCACAAGGGTGACAATCGGCGCATACAGAAGAATAAAGATGAGCGCCATATAAATTTTTTCCAGTTTCTTTCTCAAAATGCCGTTCCCTCCCCGTCTTTATCGTATTTGTTCATCAGAACCATCGACAGGATGATGAAAATCATCAGGACTGTGGAAAGTGCACTTCCGGCATTCCAGTTGTTGGTCTGTTTGAACTCCTGCTCGATGACATTTCCGATCAGAAGGATCTTGCTTCCGCCGAGCAGGTCGGAAATAACAAAGGTTGTAAGCGCCGGGATAAATACCATGGTAATACCGCTTACGATACCCGGCGTGGTGAGCGGCAGCGTTACTTTCAGAAAAGTTTGTACACTGTTCGCTCCAAGGTCTCTTGCTGCGTTGATGACATCGCGGTCGATCTTAATCAGGACATTGTAGATCGGCAGAACCATAAACGGCAGGAAGTTGTAGACCATACCGAGAATGATTGCTCCCGGTGTATTGATGATGGAAATGCCGGGCAGATGAAAAAACGAGAGAATGCTGTTGATGACGCCGTTTTTCTCAAGCAGTGTCTGCCATGCAAGCGTGCGGAGCAGAAAGTTCATCCACATCGGGAGAATGAAGATCAGCACAATAAAGCTGGTCTGATTGACGTTCCGGTTTGCCAGAATCATGGCAAGCGGATAAGCAAGGACAAGACAGAGGACTGTGCTGAGCAGCGAGAGCCACAGAGCCAGGCCGAGTGCCTTGATGTTTTCCTTCGTTGCAACGTAGGCAAAATTCGAAAGGGTAAAGCCGCCTTCTTCCCCGGTGAACGCATAGTAGAGAATCAGGATCAGCGGGATGATGATGAAACCAACAGCCCAGACGGCATAAGGTGCTGCCAGCCATTTCTTTAATTTATTACTCTTCAACAGCTGCCGCCTCCTCATCTTCGGATTCCGGTTTGTTCATGATCTGGATATCAAATGGATCGACATGGATGCCGACTTCCTGTCCGACCGGGAACAGATCGGTAGAGTGAACGAGAAGCTCAAAACCGTTCACCGTAACCTCCATCTCATAGTGAACACCTTTGAAAATCAGATGGGTGACACGTCCGCGGATGGTACCTTCCTCCGGCTTCACAAGATCAATATCCTCCGGGCGGATCACAACGTCGACCGGTTTGTTTTTGCCGAATCCGACATCAACGCACTCGAACTTCGCACCGAGAATCTCGACGAGACGGTCCTCAATCATGATGCCGTCGAGAATGTTGCTGTCACCGATGAAGTCTGCAACGAATGCGTTCTGCGGCTCATTGTAGATGTCTTCCGGTGTGCCGATCTGCTGGATATAACCCTGGTTCATGACAACGATCGTGTCCGACATGGTAAGCGCCTCTTCCTGATCGTGGGTGACATAGACAAAGGTGATGCCAAGTTCGTTTTTCAGACGGATCAACTCGTACTGCATGTCCTGGCGGAGCTTTAAGTCAAGTGCGCCGAGCGGCTCATCCAGAAGCAGAACTTTTGGTTCGTTGACAATCGCGCGCGCAATGGCAATTCGCTGCTGCTGGCCGCCGGAGAGAAGCGCCGGGGAGCGGTTTTCATAACCCTCAAGGTTGACGAGTTTTAAGGCGTATTTGATTTTGTCATTGATATATGCTTTGGATTTTCCTTTGATTTTCAGCCCGAAAGCAATGTTTTCTGCAATCGTCATATGCGTGAAAAGAGCATACTTCTGGAACACCGTATTTAGCTGGCGTTTGTTTGGCGGAAGCTGGGTGATATCCTGTCCGTTAAATAAAACCTTTCCGGCATCCGGTGTCTCAAAACCGCCGAGGATACGTAATGTGGTTGTTTTTCCGCAGCCGCTCGGGCCAAGGAGGGTAAGAAATTCGTTTTCACGGATATAAAGATTCAGATCATCCAGAATGGTAACTCCGTCGTACGATTTTGTGATGTTGACCAGATCAAGTAATTTGGTACTCATGTGTAATATGCTCCTTTCGGGTTGTGAAATTTGGAACACCGTTTCTCGTGAAAATCACGCGGTGTAAAAAATCTAAAAATAAGGCGGTGAACTGACCCAGAGAATGATGGCCGGTGTTTTACCCGGATTTTCCAGATAGTGATTACAGGAAGCGGGATAGTAGAAGCTTTCCCCTTTCTTCACTTTGTGGCATTCATCTCCAAGATGAAGGAGAATACGGCCGGAAAGTACATAGCCGAATTCCTCGCCTTCATGCGGTGAATCAATCTCGGTGCACGCGCCGCTTTGCAGCGTCAGCCGGATTGGCTCCATCCTGTTTTTCTGTGCATTCGGAACGATCCATGCGATCTCGTTGCCCTGCGCTTCAGCGGTCTTTACAAAGTAATCTTCTTCGCAAAAGACAACCTGATTGTCCTGCTCTTCGCCGAAAAACGTTTTTAGATCCGTTCCAAGGCAGGTAAGAACATCAACCAGCGTGGCGATCGAGGGAGAGGTCACATCGTTTTCAAGCTGGGAAATAAATCCCTTTGACAGCTCGCTCCGATCTGCCAGTTCCTCCTGCGTCAGTCCTTTCCACATCCGCAGTTCCCTGATTTTTTTTCCGATTTCCATAAAAAATCCTTTCTGCATCCAAAGTCTTTCCCGGGATCCTTTTGCTGAATACGGATTCTCAGGAAATCTCAGTAAAAATAAACAAAAAGTTTAGTAATTCTATACAAACACGGGGAATTATACATGATATGGATCGCAGTGTCAATAACTTTGTGAAATTTTACCATGATTTTGCAGGAAACCTCATATAATGAAGAAGAAGCAGACAAAAAGCCGGTCCCAAAAGAGCGTCCGGCTTTTCCATTTTTAAAGAGAAAAAACACAAGGGGGATCTGATTTTGAACAGAAAAAGAAGAAACAAGACAGGTTTTTTCCTGGGAATCCTGCTTCTGTTTTTGGGAAGTGTGTCCGTGACTGCGACAGAGCAGGAGAGCGAGCCGAATCAGCTGTTTGCAACGGCGGCATGCCTGATGGATGGCGATACCGGCCGTGTGCTGTTCGGAAAACGCGAGACAGATCCTATGGCAATGGCGAGCACAACGAAAATCATGACATGCATTCTGGCACTGGAAAACGGACAAGAGCAGACGGTCGCAACTGCATCGGCTAAAGCAGCCGCAGCGCCGAAAGTACATCTCGGTGTGCGGGAGGGAGAACAGTTTCTGCTTGGCGATCTTCTGTATTCCCTGATGCTGGAATCGCATAACGACGCGGCGGTAATGATTGCAGAGACCATCGGCGGAAGTGTAGAGGAATTTGCATCGCTTATGAATGAAAAAGCCGCAGCAATCGGCTGTACGGATACGCATTTTGTGACGCCGAACGGTCTCGATGCTTCTGACGCAGGCGGAGATCACCACACGACAGCAGCTGATCTGGCACGGATCATGCGATACTGTGTCTGGATTTCACCGAAAGCCGCCCAGTTTCTCGCAGTGACGCAGACGCGGTCCTATACCTTCTGGGATCTGGAAAAGAAAAACATGTTCAACTGCTATAATCACAACGCACTGCTGGATCAGATGGATGGAGCTGTTTCGGGAAAAACCGGCTTCACGGCAAAAGCCGGTTACTGTTATACCGGTGCGCTGGAGCGGGATGGAAAGCGTCTGATTGTGTCGTTGCTTGCATGCGGATGGCCCAGCCATAAAAACTATAAATGGGCGGATGCCGCAAAGCTTTTAAACTACGGGCTGGAATCGTATATGTATCGTGACGTGCTGGACCATAGCTGGAACCCAGGGCAGATTGAAGTAGCAGACGGTGTTTACGACGGGATGCTGCAGGTAAAAAGCAGCGCCCGCCTTACCCTTACAAGCCCGGCGCTTGATCCGGCGCGCTCGCTTCCCGCTCTTCTGAAAGAGACAGAAATACCGGAAAAAGACATTTTTTTACCGGAGCTTTTGAAAGCCCCGGTAAAGAAAGGAGAAAAGGTCGGTTCGGTTACGTATTCGATCGACGGGATTCTTCTCGCGGAATATCCCGTCTATGCAGCCGAAACGATCGAGAAAATTGATTATGGGTGGTGCATGGAAAAGGTCGCAGAGCGCCTCTTTTGTCATTCTTCGGTATGAGTCACTTTTGCAAGTGTTTCTGTTGAAAGAATTTTCCGGATATTGCAGAGAAACAGCGTAACGGCAGTGATAACAGAACATACATCAGCGATCGGTTCTGCATAGTAAACGCCCATGACACCGAAGAAATGCGGCAGAATGAGTGCAAGCGGAATCAGAAGGATGACTTTTCGAAGCAGTGCAATAAAAAGAGAAATCTTCGCCTGGCCAAGACCGAGGAAGGAACTCTGTACGCCGCTCTGCAGTCCGAAAATTGCCATGCCGGCAATGTAAACCGGAAGTACCTTCTCTACGATGACAATCAGTTCCGGGTCAGTCGTGAAAAGACCGGCAAAAAGAGCCGGACGAAGCATTGCGAATACAACGTAGACGAAAGCGGCAGTAAAAGTAATGGCGATCATGCGCCGGATTGTCTGGCGGACACGGTCAAACTGGCCTGCACCAAAGTTGTAGCTGATGATCGGCTGTACACCGTTCGTAAAGCCGTTGACCGGTACGAAAATCAGCTGCAGCACCGACTGGAGAATTGTCATCGAGCCGACATAGAGGTCGCCGCCGTACGTCTGTAGCCCGTGGTTCATGACGATTGTGATGGCACTTTCCGTTGCAGACATGATAAATGGTGAGATGCCGAGTGCCATGACAGAGCCTAAAATGGAAAAATCCGGTTTCATGGTGCGAAGAGAAAGGCGGACACCTGATTTTTTTGAGGTAAGAAACCGAAGAACCCATGCAGCACTTAAAGCCTGGGAGAGAATGGTAGCAAGTGCGGCCCCGGAAACACCCATATGAAGAACGAAGATGAAAACCGGGTCAAGACCAATGTTGATAACAGCGCCAATGAGAACGGAGCACATGGCCGTGCGTGCGTGTCCCTGACAGCTGATAAAAGTATTCAATCCGACAGCCAGCTCGACAAATACGGTTCCGACAAGATAAATGGAAATATACGTGGAAGCGTATCGGATTGTGTTGCTGCTTGCACCAAAGAGGTACAGAAGCGGTGTCTGAAAGAAAAAGAAAAACGCCATCAGACACACGGAGAAAAAGAGCAGCAGGGAAGTGGAGCTTCCAAGAATTTTTTCTGCGCGGTCCCGGTTTTTCTGTCCGAGTGCGATGGCGGCAAGAGGAGCACCGCCTCCACTTGCGAATCCGGCAAAGGCGGAGATGATTGTGATAATCGGAAACGTGACGCCGACACCGGTCAGTGCCAGGGAACCAACATCAGGAATCCGGCCGATATAAATGCGGTCTACAATGTTATATAGTACATTTACAATCTGTGCGAGGACAGAGGGAAGGGCCAGTTCGAGCATCAGTTTCCCGATTTTTTCGGTGCCGAGACGGCCATCTTGCTTGGTCTGCATGAAAAAAACCTCCAGTTTTTTTGTTGATGAAACGTATATTTTTCTGCGTCCTTTTCGTGGACATTGCTTCTATTATAGCTTTTTAAGGGCAATCCTGCAAGAAAAAAACGAAAAACTTTGCAATCCGTTGTGAAAGTCTACAGGCTTTTCCCGGAAACGCAAAACAGGGTGTACGGAAGAAAAAAAATATGGTACGCTATAGGACGAAGCGAAAGTGATTTCGTGAAAAACTTTTAGAAAGTAGTGGGAATAGATGGAGGAAAATCATATGCGAAATCTGTTAGTAGCGCAGTCTGGCGGACCGACCGCGGCGATCAATGCAACGGTGGCAGGAGTTGTTTCCTGTGCTGTACTGTCCGGAAAAGTAGATCATATTTATGGTGCGGTAAATGGAATTGAAGGCGTGCTTGCAGAAAAATTTCTTGATCTTGGAAAAAAACTGGATTCAGCAGAAAAAATCTCTCTTCTGATGCAGACCCCGGCAGCAGCGCTTGGCTCCTGTCGTTATAAACTGGGCGATCCGGAAGAAAACAAGGAGGATTTTGAAGAAATACTTCAAATTTTTCGCAGACATGAGATCCGTTATTTTATTTATATCGGCGGAAATGATTCGATGGATACCGTAGACAAGATGTCAAAGTACTGCAAAGAAAACGGTGTGGACGATGTGTTTGTTGTCGGGGCGCCAAAGACGATTGACAATGATCTTGTCGAAACGGATCACTGCCCGGGCTTTGGATCTGCGGCAAAATATCTGGCAGCAACCTTTGCAGAGCTGGAGAGAGACTGCCATGTATATGAAAAGAAGGCTGTGACCATCGTGGAGGTCATGGGAAGAAACGCAGGATGGCTGACGGCAGCGTCTGCACTGTCCCGTGTCAACGGCGGAGAAGGGCCGAGTCTGATCTATCTTTGCGAGCCGGTCTTTGACACCGAACAGTTTTTAAAGGATGTGCAGGAAAAACTGGAACAGAAGGACAGTGTTCTGGTTGCAATCAGCGAGGGCATCCATGACAGCGAGGGCCGCTATGTTTCTGAGCAGGTGCAGAGCGATGCACAGGATCAGTTTGGGCACAGCTACATTGCAGGTTCTGCAAAAGTACTCGAAGAGCTGGTGCGTGACCGTATCGGCTGTAAGGTAAGATCGATTGAACTGAACCTGATGCAGCGGTGCGCGGCTCATCTTGCGAGTGCGACCGATCTTGAGGAGTCCCGTATGCTCGGCATGAAAGCCTGCCAGTGTGCACTGGAAAAACAGGGAGGACAGATGGCATCGATCCGAAGAATCTCCGCGGATCCTTACCGCGTGGAGTATACCTCCGTTCCGGTATCGGAAGTGGCAAATAAAGAAAAGAAAGTGCCGCTTTCCTGGATTACAGAAGATGGTCATGATGTGACCGAGGAGATGATGGCGTATCTTCGTCCGCTGATTCTTGGCGAACCGGCGATGCAGTATGAGAATGGAATTCCGGTTCACATTGAACTATATTAAACCGAAGGAAAAACGTGCAAGAAAAGCCGCCGCCGGGCGGCTTTTTTGTACGATGCGGAAAGAAAACAGGACTTTTTGAAAAAGGAAAGGCTGGGAAAAATCAAGTTTGACCTTCCATTTATAATAGGAAAAATCTGAAATTTTTCTGTCTATTTTCTGTCAAAAAGGTGAGAAAAAGTATTGAAAAAAAACGAAAAAACAGATATGATAGACTTGTATAAAATTTGTTTAAAATTTTATAATGAAAATAGAAAGATGGAGGTTTGAAGAATGAGTAACACAGCACAAAGTTTAGCGAGCACAAGAATCGCCTCTTTGCTGGATGAAAACAGCTTTGTGGAAATCGGCGGACAGGTTACTGCCAGAAGCACAGATTTCAACATGGCCGGCATGGAGACACCATCCGATGGTGTAATTACTGGTTACGGTGTGATCAACGGCAGCCTGGTATACGTATACAGCCAGGATGCGTCTGTGATGGGCGGTACCATCGGCGAAATGCATGCAAAAAAAATCGCGAGACTGTATGAGTTTGCACAGAAAACAGGTGCTCCGGTCATCGGACTGGTAGACTGTGCCGGTATGCGTCTGCAGGAGGCAACTGATGCTCTGAACGGTTTCGGCGAAATCTATATGGCGCAGGCAATGGCATCCGGCGTGATTCCACAGATCACAGCAGTATTTGGTACCTGCGGCGGCGGTATGGCACTCATCCCGGCTATGACAGACTTCACGTTCATGGAGTCTAAAAACGGAAAACTTTTCGTAAACTCCCCGAACGCACTGGACGGAAACCACGTATCCAAATGTGATACCGCATCCGCAGATTTCCAGGGCGAAGAAGCAGGTCTTGTTGACTTTGCTGGAACCGAGGAAGAAATCCTCGGACAGATCAGAAACCTGGTATCTATGCTTCCGGCAAACAACGAGGACGAAGCATACACCGAGTGCGAGGATGATCTGAACCGTGCATGTGCAGACCTTGCAAACTGCGCAGGCGATACCGGAATCCTTCTTTCCCAGCTCAGCGACAACGGCATCTATTTTGAGACCAAAGCCGCTTACGGAAAAGATGTTGTAACCGCATTCATCCAGTTAAACGGAGCAACCGTAGGAGCAGTTGCAAACCGCTCTGAAATCTACGGCGAGGACGGAACTGTAAAAGAGAAAATGGATGGAACCTTAAGCGCAAGAGGAGCCAAAAAAGCAGCAGATTTCGTAAACTTCTGCGATGCTTTCTGCATCCCGGTACTTACCATCACAAACGTAACCGGATTCAAGGCAACCAAATGCTCTGAGAGAACCATGGCTAAGAACGCAGCAGCCCTGACCGCAGCTTTCGCAAACGCAACCGTTCCGAAAGTAAACGTTGTTGTCGGCAAAGCATACGGAAGCGCATACGTTGTCATGAACAGCAAATCCATCGGAGCAGACATGGTATTTGCATGGCCGAACGCAGAAATCGGAATGATGGATGCAAAATCTGCAGCAAAGATCATGTACGAAGGATCTGACGCTGCTACCATCAACGAGAAAGCAGCTGAATATGCAACCCTTCAGAACAATGTAACTTCCGCAGCCAGAAGAGGCTATGTGGACACCATCATCGAGCCGGAAGACACCAGAAAATATGTTATCGGCGCATTCGAGATGCTGTATACCAAGAGAGAAGACAGACCGGACAGAAAACACGGAACAGTCTAAGGAAGGTGGCATACGATGAGAAAGAACTGGAAAAAATTAGTAAGTCTCGTCCTTACCGCAGCCTGCACCATGGTTGTGACCGTAGCTCCTGTTTTTGCGGATGCGGCATCTACACCGGCTTATTCACCGGTTGAGGCATCTACGGTAGATTCTCTGCTCTCCTCCAGTGTTCAGTGGGTAGGACAGAGCCTGATGACCTACAGCGATGACGATCTTGCCAATATGGAAGCTTCCGACCAGCAGTTCTATGCAAGAGCAGCTGAGGCATGGGAAGAGGCAAAGGCTGACCTCGGAGAGGTAAAAAGCCTGGAAGACGGTACTCTCGAAGTAGACGGAGATTTTGTAACCTGCACAATTCCGGGTGAATTTGAAAAAAATCCTGGTATTGTCCGCGTATTCTGGAACATCAGCACCGGAACACCAGTTCCGACCGACCTCACCATCACCGTTGAGGAGTCAAAGGGCGTTCTGATCGGCCAGGCCGGCATGAACACCATCATCGGAATCGGTACCGTATTTGTTATGCTGATTTTCCTGATTTTCGTTATTTCTTCGTTTGATTACATTTTGGGAGACAAGAAGAAGAAAAAAGCACCGGCAGCACCTGTACAGGAAGCACCGAAGGCTGTCGCAGCACCGGTTGTTGAAGAGACAGCACCGGAAGCAGACGATATGGAGCTGCAGGCTGTTATTACAGCTGCAATCGCCATGTATGAAGAAGATATGGCTTCTGCATCCGGAGATGCTTATGTTGCACGTCCGATCCGCAGAAAAGGCAAAAGAGCTTAAGGAGGAAATTTTCAATGAAAAACTACACCATTACCGTAAACGGAAATGTATATAACGTAACTGTAGAAGAAGGAACCACAGCAGGCGCAGCTTCAGTTGTCAGCGCAGCAAAAGCAGCTCCGGCACCAAAAGCAGCTCCGGCAGCAGCACCAAAAGCAGCAGCTCCGGCAGGTGCAGCAGGCAGCGTAGAGGTTACCGCTTCTGTTCCTGGTAAAATCTGCAAAATCGAAGCAAACGTAGGCGCAGCTGTAAAAGCAGGCGATACGGTTCTTGTACTGGAAGCCATGAAGATGGAAATCCCGGTTGTAGCACCGCAGGATGGCACAGTAGCAACCATCAATGTAGCAGTAGGCGATGCAGTAGAATCCGGTGACGTTCTTGCAACCATGAACTAATGCCCGTTGTAAGAAAAAACCGGAGGTGAAAAAATGATTACTGAAACTTTAAACAACCTGCTTCACCAGACGGCGTTTTTTAATCTGGACTGGGGCAATTACGTTATGATCGCAGTGGCTTGCTTCTTCTTGTATCTTGCGATTAAGCATGAATTTGAGCCGTTGCTTCTTGTACCGATCGCATTCGGTATGCTGCTTGTAAACATTTACCCGGACATCATGGCTGAGCCTTATACCGACGTACAGGGTCTTGAGCATGCGGGCGGTCTGTTCTACTATTTCTTTACTCTGGACGAGTGGAGTATCCTTCCATCCCTGATCTTCATGGGTGTAGGTGCGATGACAGACTTCGGTCCGCTGATTGCAAACCCGATCAGCTTCATCATGGGAGCTGCAGCACAGCTTGGTATCTATCTGGCGTACTTTTTCGCTATTTTCATGGGATTCAATGGAAGAGAGGCAGCAGCTATCTCCATCATCGGCGGTGCCGACGGCCCGACTTCTATCTTCCTTCTGAACAAGCTCGGACAGCAGCACCTGATGGGACCGATCGCAGTAGCAGCATATTCCTATATGTCACTTGTGCCGATCATCCAGCCGCCGGTCATGAAGCTTCTGACTACAGAAAAAGAGCGTAAAATCAAAATGGAGCAGCTTCGCTCCGTATCCAAACTTGAGAAGATTCTGTTCCCGATTGTCATTACAATCGTTGTCTGCATGATTCTTCCGTCTACCGCTCCGCTGGTAGGTATGCTGATGCTTGGTAACCTGTTCCGCGAGTGCGGCGTTGTAAAACAGCTTCAGGAGACAGCTTCCAACGCCATGATGTACATCGTTGTTATCCTTCTTGGTACTTCCGTTGGTGCATCCACAAGTGCGGAGGCATTCTTAAATGTCAGCACTTTAAAGATCGTTGCACTGGGTCTGATCGCATTCGTATTTGGTACTGCAGGCGGTGTCCTGTTAGGAAAAATACTGTGCAAGGCAACACATGGAAGAATCAACCCGTTGATTGGTTCTGCAGGTGTATCTGCGGTTCCGATGGCAGCCCGTGTATCCCAGAAGGTTGGCGCTGAGGCAGATCCGACGAACTTCCTGCTGATGCATGCGATGGGACCGAACGTAGCCGGTGTTATCGGTACAGCAGTAGCGGCCGGTACCTTCATGGCGATCTTTGGTGTATAACTTCTTAAGACAAACAAAAGTGAAAAACACTTCATTTAGGAGGATAGAAATGGCAGTAGAAAAGAAACCTGTCAAGATTATGGAAACTGTTCTGCGTGATGCACATCAGTCCCTGATCGCGACAAGAATGACAACAGAACAGATGCTTCCGATCATTGATAAAATGGATAAAATCGGATATCACGCAGTAGAGTGCTGGGGTGGCGCAACCTTTGATGCTTCCTTACGTTTCCTGCATGAAGATCCATGGATGAGACTGAGAAAACTTCGTGACGGATTTAAAAACACGAAACTGCAGATGCTGTTCCGCGGACAGAATATCCTGGGATATCGTCCGTACGCAGACGACGTAGTAGAGTATTTCGTACAGAAATCCATCGCAAACGGAATCGACATCATCCGTATTTTTGACTGTATGAACGATCTGCGCAACCTGCAGACCGCTGTCAGCGCAGCAAACAAAGAAAAAGGCCACGCACAGGTAGCACTTTCCTATACTTTAGGAGATGCTTACACCCTGGATTACTGGACCACCATGGCAAAGAGAATCGAAGAGATGGGTGCAGATTCCATCTGTATTAAAGATATGGCAGGCCTGCTCGTTCCGTACAAGGCAACTGAGCTGGTAACCGCGCTGAAAGAAGCAACCGATCTTCCGATTCAGCTGCACACCCACTATACTTCCGGTGTTGCATCCATGACGTACCTGAAAGCAGTAGAGGCTGGTGTTGATATCATCGATACCGCAATGTCTCCATTCGCTATGGGTACTTCACAGCCGGCAACTGAGGTTATGGTTGAAACCTTCAAAGGCACTCCATACGATACTGGTCTGGATCAGAACAAACTGGCTGAGATCGCAGATTACTTCCGTCCGATGAGAGACGAAGCGCTCGATACAGGCCTCTTAAATCCGAAGAACCTTGGCGTAAATATCAAGACTCTTCTGTATCAGGTACCGGGCGGTATGCTCTCCAACCTGACAAGCCAGTTAAAAGAGCAGCACGCAGAGGACAAATACTACGATGTACTCGAAGAAGTACCGCGCGTAAGAAAAGACCTCGGCGAGTGCCCGCTGGTTACTCCGTCTTCCCAGATCGTTGGTACCCAGGCTGTATTCAATGTCCTGATGGGCGAGCGTTACAAGATGGTAACGAAAGAGACAAAAGACGTTCTTGCCGGAAAATACGGTGCAACTGTAAAACCGTTCAATCCGGAAGTACAGAAGAAATGCATCGGCGATACCGAGCCGATCACCTGCCGCTACGCAGACCTGCTTGAGCCGGAGCTTCCGAAACTGGAGAAAGAGATCGAGCAGTGGAAACAGCAGGATGAGGATGTATTAACCTACGCTCTGTTCCCGCAGGTAGCTGTAGACTTCTTCAAATATCGTGAAGCGCAGCAGACAAAAGTAGATCCGGCAGCCGCTGACAAAAAAGACGGCGCATATCCGGTCTAAATAAAATCTGAGTAAAAAAATCAGCCGGTGTTCTGTGTTCCCCGTAAAAAGGGAATGCAGAACACCGGCTTTCCTTTTCAGCTTTTCAGCCATTGCGTCAGTAATTTATTCGTGTTATAATTCAAAAGATCGAGGTGTGTCCGAAAAAGAATCAGGATGCCCCCAAAAGAAAAAATGTGGATGCCGAACGGCATTTGCAGATCGGAAAAACAAATCAGGAAGAAAATAACATGAAAAAAGAAAAAGAACAGTCTTCTTCAGAAGAGCAGAAGGCAGCGAACGAGAATCTCCTCATTCGTCTGAATCAAAATTACGGAAAGTTGAGCAAAGGACAGAAGAGGCTGGCAGATTTTATTACGGCACATTATGACCAGGCCGTATCGATGACGGCAGCGCGCCTGGGACAGCAGGTCGGCGTCAGCGAATCGACAACGGTTCGCTTTGCGATGCAGCTTGGCTACGCGGGATATCCGGAGTTCCAGCGCGCACTGGAGGAGATGGTGATGAATCGTCTGAATTCAGTGCAGCGGATGCAGTTTACGTATGGCCGCGTGCCGCAGGGAGAAATTCTGGAGACCGTTCTGCAGTCGGATATTGAAAAAATCAAGATGACGCTGGAAGAAGTGGACCGGAGCGCCTTTGAGCGCGCTGCGGATACGATTCTTTCTGCGCGGACAATTTACATTGTCGGCATTCGGAGCTGCGCGCCGCTTGCGAGCTTTCTGGCGTTCTATTTCCATATGATTTTCCCGGATGTGCGCCAGGTACAGACAAACAGTTCCAGCGAGATTTTCGAGCAGATGATCCGCATCACGGAGGATGATGTGGTGATCGGCATCAGCTTCCCGCGGTATTCGATGCGTACGATGAAGGCACTGGAATTTGCGAACAGCCGCAAAGCGAAGGTGATTACGATCACAGACAGTGTGCATTCACCGATGAATGTTTATGCAGCCTGTACGCTGATTGCCAAGAGCGATATGGCATCGATCGTTGATTCTCTGGTGGCCCCTTTGAGTGTAATCAATGCGCTTGTCGTGGCGCTCTGCATGAAACGCCAGGCGGATGTGAAAAAGACACTTGAGAGCATGGAAAAACTGTGGGATGAGTACCAGGTTTACAGCAACGATGAAATCAACGGGCTGGACGATGCACGTCCCATGGGCGGAAAAAAGGCAGCTCTGCCGGTAAAGGAGAAAGCATGAGAAAAGCAGCAGTAATCGGCGGAGGCGCCGCCGGAATGATGACCGCCGTGCTTGCCGCCGGCGAAAAGACAGAGATTCATCTCTATGAAAAAAATGAAAAGCTGGGAAAGAAGCTGTTTATCACAGGAAAGGGCCGCTGCAATGTGACAAACGACTGCCCGACAGAAGAGTTCTTCACGAATGTGGTGACAAACCCGAAATTTCTGTACAGCTCCGCCTACAGCTTTGACAGCGCCCAGGTGCAGGAGTTTTTCGAAGCGGCAGGTGTCCGCTTAAAAGTGGAGCGCGGAAACCGTGTCTTCCCGGAGTCAGATCACTCCTCGGATATTATCCGCGCGCTGGAGACGGAACTGAAACGGAAAAATGTGCAGGTGCATAAGAATACAAAAGTAAAAGAGCTTCTTTTCGAAGGAGACCGCGTGAAAGGAATCCGCCTGGAAAACGGGAAAGAGCTTTTTTACAATGATGTCGTTGTCGCAACCGGCGGTATGTCGTACCAGACGACGGGATCGGATGGAGACGGCTACCGTTTCGCAGAAAAGGCAGGACTTGCCGTCACTCCGCTCCGCCCGGCGCTGGTGCCGCTGGAAACAGAGGAAGCGTACATCCGTGAGCTGCAGGGACTCTCCCTGAAAAATGTGACGATGACGATTAAAAACGGCAAAAAGACGCTGTTCGATGGATTCGGCGAGATGCTGTTTACACATTTCGGAATTTCCGGCCCGCTGGGGCTTTCTGCGAGCTCCTACATCGGAAAAGCACTGGAACAGCAGCCGCTGAAAGGATATCTGAACCTGAAGCCGGCACTCACGGAAGAACAGCTGGATGCGCGGATCCTGCGTGAATTTGAGGAAAACCGGAACAAACAGTTCCGCAACGTGATCAACAGTCTGTTCCCGGCGAAACTGCTTCCGGTGATGCTCTCTCTTGGCGGGATCGACCCGTACAAACAGGTCAATGCCGTATCGAAAGCGGAGCGTCAGCACTTTGAAGAGCTGATCACGCATTTCCCGTTTACAGTAACCGGAACACGGGGTTTCCGTGAAGCAATTATCACACAGGGTGGTGTTTCCGTGAAAGAGATCCGTCCGGGCACGATGGAGGCAAAGAAAAAAGAAGGTCTGTACTTCGTAGGAGAAGTGCTCGATCTCGATGCACTGACCGGCGGCTTCAATCTGCAGATTGCCTGGGCAAGTGCCCACGCTGCAGCCGAAGAGATCCGGGCAAAGGAAGAACAGGAATAAAATATGGATCACAGATTTTAGAATTTTCAGGAGGAAGAGAGAAGATGAGATTTAATCTTGCAATTGACGGACCGGCAGGCGCTGGCAAAAGTACAATCGCAAAACGTGTGGCAAAGGAGCTTTCGTTTGTCTACGTTGATACAGGAGCAATGTACCGTGCCATGGGCATCTATTTTTCAGATCTTGGCATTGCACCGGAAGAGCAGGAAAAAATTGAGGCAGCCTGCAAAGATGTGAAAATTTCCATTTCCTACGAAAACGGAGAGCAGCAGGTTTATTTAAACGGCGTCAATGTCACCGGAAGACTGCGCACCGAGGAGGCTGGAAAGATGGCATCCGCGACAAGCGCCTATCTGGAAGTACGGAAAAAACTCGTGGAGCTGCAGCAGGAGATGGCGGAGAATACGGATCTTGTGATGGACGGCCGCGATATCGGAACTGCCGTTCTGCCGAACGCACCGTTGAAAGTCTATCTGACAGCAAGTGCCCATGTCCGCGCACTGCGCCGCTGGAAAGAGCTGACCGAAAAGGGACAGACAGCCGATCTTGCGAAAATCGAGGAAGATATCAATGAGCGTGATTATCAGGACATGCACAGAGAGCATTCCCCGCTGGTACAGGCAGAAGACGCCGTACTCGTTGACAGCTCTGAAATGACGATCGATGAGGTTGTGGAAAAGATCTTAAGCCTTGCCCGCGAGCGTATGTAAACGCGGCAGAGAAAAGAGGAGAAGAAAAACAGATGGAAGTAACTGTTGCAAAAAGTGCAGGCTTCTGCTTCGGCGTCAAACGGGCGGTCGATACGGTATACCGTGAAATTGAGAGCGGTGAAAAGCCGGTCTACACCTTCGGGCCGATTATTCACAACGAACAGGTTGTGGAGGATCTCGAAAACCGCGGCGTGCAGGTGATCCATTCGGAAGATGAACTAGAGGGGCTTTCCGGCGGAACCGTTGTGATCAGGTCGCATGGCGTGTCGCGGGATGTCTGTGAAAAGATCGAAGCGCGCGGCATGAAGATTGTAGATGCGACGTGCCCGTTTGTCAAGAAGATCCACCGGATTGTGGACGAGGAGGGCAGAAAAGGCCGCCACGTCGTCATCATCGGAAGCGCGGATCATCCGGAGGTACAGGGCATCATGGGATGGGCGAGCGGCCCGGTTACCGTGATGCATACCGCCGAAGAAGCGGAAAGTTTTGTGCCCGAAAATGGAAAACCAATATCTATTGTGGCACAGACGACATTTAATTACAACAAATTTAAAGATTTAGTTGAAATTTTTTTGAAAAAGAGTTATGATAGTACTGTTTTAAAGACTATCTGCAACGCTACCGAGGAAAGACAGACGGAAGCGAGAGCAATTGCCAGGAAGGTTGATGCCATGTTTGTCGTGGGAGGCAGACATAGTTCAAACACGCAAAAGCTGTATGAGATATGTAAAGAAGAATGTAAAAATACTTACTTTATAGAGACACTCGTTGATTTGGAATCTAAGCCTTTTCAATCATTTGGTCGCGTAGGTATTACAGCTGGGGCATCCACCCCGAATAAAATAATTGAGGAGGTTCAAAAAATGTCAGAAATGAGTTTTGAACAAATGCTGGATGAATCATTTAAAACAATCAGAAACGGAGAAGTCGTTGAGGGTACTGTAATCGATGTCAAAGACGATCAGATTATCCTGAATATCGGATACAAAGCCGATGGTATTCTTACCAAAAACGAATATTCCAACGATTCTTCCATCGATCTTCACACCGTTGCACAGCCAGGTGACAAAATGGAAGTCAAAGTTCTGAAAGTAAATGATGGAGAGGGACAGGTCCTTCTTACTTACAAGAGACTTGCTGCTGAAAAAGGCAACAAGAGACTCGAGGAAGCATTCGAGAATCATGAAGTTCTGAAAGCAAAAGTAACACAGGTACTGAACGGAGGATTATCCGTAGTTGTTGAGGAGACCAGAGTATTCATTCCGGCCAGCCTTGTATCTGATGTATATGAAAAAGATCTGTCTAAATATGCAGATCAGGAAATTGAATTCGTTATTACCGAGTTCAACCCGAGAAGAAGACGCATCATCGGTGACCGCAAACAGCTCATCGTTGCTGAGAAGAAGAAACTGCAGGAAGAACTGTTCGCACGCATTGCAGTTGGCGATGTTGTAGAGGGAACTGTTAAGAATGTTACCGATTTCGGCGCATTCATCGATCTGGGCGGAGCTGACGGACTGCTTCACATCTCTGAGATGTCCTGGGGCCGCGTAGAGAACCCGAAAAAAGTATTCAAAGTTGGTGAGACTGTAAAAGTTCTGATCAAAGACATCAACGGCGACAAGATCGCTCTTTCCTTAAAATTCCCGGAAGAGAATCCGTGGCTGAACGCTGCTGATAAATACGCTGTAGGCAACGTAGTAGAAGGCTGTGTTGCCCGTATGACTGACTTTGGTGCATTCGTTGAGCTTGAGCCGGGCGTAGATGCTCTGCTTCATGTTTCCCAGATCTCCAGAGAGCACGTTGAGAAACCGTCTGATGCACTGAAAATCGGACAGGAAATCACTGCAAAAGTAGTTGATTTCAACGAGGAAGACAAAAAAATCTCTCTGAGCATGAAAGCTCTGGAAAACGAAGAGCCAGTAGAAGAGTAAGAATAATTTAACTTGCAGGTGCTGCAGTTGGATGATTAGAATGCCGTAGACAACCGGGTTTCCTGAACAGACAGGAAACCTGTTGCCTGCGGTATTTTCTTATCATCCTGTTTTTGGCACCAGAAAAGAAAAAGGGGATGAAAGTTTATGTGGGAGACGAAGATTCTGGGTGTGGATCTGTACCACGTTCTAGCATGGTTCTGGCTGTACAGCTTCTGCGGATGGATCTGGGAGAGTTCCTATGTATCGATCCGGCAGAAAAAACTGGTCAACCGCGGTTTTGTCAATGGTCCGCTGCTGACACTGTACGGCACCGGCGCTGTTATGGTATACTTGATCCTGCGCCCGTTTGAAGCGAACGTCTGGGCACTGTATTTCGGAGGTGTCATTGTAGCGACGGTTCTGGAATATGTAACCGGCGTGCTGATGGAGACCATTTTTCATGCGCACTGGTGGGACTACAGCAATCAGAAGTTTAATTTTCAGGGAAAGATCTGCCTCAGCAGTTCGATTGCCTGGGGATTCTTTACACTGGGGCTGTTTTATATTCTGCAGCCGATTGCCGTGAAAGTAGTGAATCTTGTTTCGGATACTACAGGAGAGATCATTGTTTCCGTTGTTACCGTCTGCTATCTGGTAGATTTTGGATTTTCCGCAGCCGCAGCATTCCAGCTGGGACAGAAGATGCGCAGTCTGGAGAAAACGTGGGGAGAATTTCTGAAATATCTGCAGAAATCCCGCTTTAACCAGCTTGCCGAGGAGATGAATGCGAAAGTACAGCAGTATCGTGCAGAGTATTCCAGAGATAAGATGAAAGAATATCTGGCCGAGAAGCGCCAGACACTGTCTGAGGCAATGGAGCAGATGCAGAAGCTGGAGAAGGAGCGGAAAGAAGCTGAGGGAAGAAGAAATCCGCTTTTCGAGTCGAAGAACCGCCTGATGGAGTTCGGAGCAGAGCAGAAGGAACGCCTGACCGAGTTCGGAGCAGAGCAGAAAGAACGGTTTGCGGCACTTGGATTTGATGTGCGCAGCGATAAGATGCCGGATCTTAAAGAGCTGCTGGAGCGCTTTGACCAGATGACAAAACCGCAGCTTCCGACCAACTGGCTGATGCGCCTGACAACGAAACGTTATCTGCGCGCCTATCCGCATCTGCAGGGAACGCATCATGCTTCTCTGAAAAAGGAAGAAAAAAAGGTAGAAGAGAAAGAAGAGAAAAAATAAAGGACTGCTTGGAAAGGACAGTCCCGGAAAAACGGCCGTGCATGCAAAAACGTGTACGGCTGTTTTATTTTCTGGTTTTGCTATCGTCTTTGAAAAAGAGCTGAAGCTCGGAGCAGAGATACTCTTTCAGGAGATCTTCCTGCGAAAAAAAGGCATCAGACCACTCAAAATAGTAAGGGCGGCTTTTGAAGTTCTCGCGGAAGGCCGGGGTGAAAAACTCTTTCTGCTGCGGAAGAAATGTACCGGTCCGCCGCTGATAGCAGTTGGCAGCCTTTGCTTTCTGACGGTGTTCCGGATCGACAAACGCGCCAACGCTCTTGTGAACAGCCTGATCCTCCAGCGGAAGATAATAGTAATTCTTATAGTCCGGGAAGAAATATTTCAGCTCCGCCGTATGCGTCTGCAGGGAGAGAGAAACCCGTGAACCAAAGGCTGTAAGAGAACCATCCGCGCAGACACGGGAGAGGAAAACCGGAACTTCCCACTCGGGCTGCAGTGAAACTTCCAGTGTCTGTCCGGTAAAACGACACGACTGGACAGAAAAATCGCCGTGAAACAGGGCAGGAAGCGCGAGCAGTTCCAGGACAGAACCCATGCCGAGGACATCCTCATAATTGTGAAGGAAAAGCAGTTCCAGTTTCTTTTCATCCAGTGTCTGAAGATAGTCGTGGTAAACAGAAATCAACTGTTTTCCGTTAAGTTGATCCTTCCGTGGGAATGAGAGATACTGTTCCACATTTTTCTGTTTCATTGAAGAAAGTCCCAGGATTGACTGAAACGGGCGGAGTGCCTGATAAAGATCCAGGGATGCGATTGACGAAAGCGGATCTTCCATCTGATAAAACAGTGCTTTGTGTGTGAGGTAAGGAAGATCAAATGTCGTTCCATTAAAATGCACCAGCTGCTTCACGTCGGAAAGAAACGTGAAAAAAGAGACAAGCATCTCTTTTTCTTCGGTCGGTCGATCAAGAAACCACTGGCGCAGTGTGAAAGCATCCGCGGCCGGGTCAAAGAACAGCGCACCAATCAGATAGAGATGCGAGGTACGCCAGGAAAGGCCGGTCGTCTCAATATCGAAAAAGACATCGCCGTTTCTCAGATACATCTGAAGATTGGCAGAGAGAGCAGCGGGGGTAGAATCTATGATCTGCATAAGGTTTTTTGTCTCCTTTGAAAAACTTTTTTGAATCTAAAGATATTATAAGACGAAAAAATCTGACATGCAAGAAAGACAGCGACTAATCGTTGCGTGATGAGAAAAGTTCTGCTATAATAGAATGTGCGTTCGCTTTCGAAAAAAGAAAACGGCGCTTTGGAGGAAAAACATGATTGCATTTATCAAAGGAACTGTAGATTCTCTTTCGGAAGGAAAAATGATTCTCGAAAGCCATGGAATCGGCTATGAGCTGAATATTCCAGCGAGTATGTTCGACGCAGGCATCCGGGAGGGAGAAGAGTTAAAGATATATACACATATGAGTGTGCGGGAAGACGGAATTTCCCTATTCGGCTTTCTGTCCCGCGAAGATCTTGAAATATACCGTATGCTGATCGGCGTAAGCGGCATCGGACCAAAAGCGGCGCTTGCGGTGCTGTCCACGCTTACTGCAGACAATCTGCGCTTTGCCGTCCTCTCGGAAGATGTCCAGGCGATTGCCAAAACACCGGGCATCGGAAAGAAGACCGCGCAGAAGCTGATTCTGGAATTAAAAGACAAATTCGACCTGCAGGAAGCGTTCGAGCAGAAGCTGGCAGGAAATCAGGCGGCTGCGGCGGTACGGCAGACAGGCGAACCGGATGCCTTCCAGGATGCGGTACAGGCGCTGACTGCGCTTGGCTACTCCGGAACGGAAGCACTGCAGGCAGTAAAGAAAGTCGAAATCACCGAAGGCATGGACAGCGAGGCTGTGCTGAAAGCGGCATTGAAGCATATGTTTTAGCAGATGGTCCTAAATTGTGGAAGAAGGAAACCTTATAACGATGGAAAGAAGAATTATCACAACTGACGTTCTCGAGGAGGACGTGAAAATCGAAGGTTCGCTCCGTCCCCAGCACCTGGACGACTACATCGGACAGGAAAAGACGAAAAAGAACCTGAAAGTATATATTGAAGCAGCAAAACAGCGAAGTGATGTTCTCGATCATGTGCTGTTTTACGGCCCTCCGGGACTTGGAAAAACAACGCTGGCGGGCATCATTGCAAATGAGATGGGAACCCATATGAAGGTAACGAGCGGCCCGGCGATCGAAAAACCGGGTGAGATGGCAGCGATCCTCAACAATCTGCAGGAGGGCGACGTCCTGTTTGTTGATGAGATCCACCGCCTGAACCGCCAGGTCGAGGAGGTTCTTTACCCAGCGATGGAGGATTTTGCGATTGATATCATGATCGGAAAAGGCTCTTCGGCGCGCTCGATCCGCCTGGATCTGCCGAAGTTTACGCTGGTCGGCGCAACAACGCGTGCAGGTCTTTTGACTGCCCCGCTCCGCGACCGGTTCGGTGTCATCCACCATCTGGAATTTTACACGGAGGAAGAATTGGCCAACATTATCCTGCACTCCTCAAAAGTACTGAATGTGGAGGTGGACCCGCAGGGAGCGCTTGAGATGGCGCGCCGTTCCAGGGGAACACCGCGTCTGGCAAACCGGATTTTAAAGCGTGTCCGCGACTTTGCCCAGGTGAAATACGATGGAAGAATCACAAAAGAGGTCGCATCATTTGCTCTCGATCTGCTGGAAGTAGACCGTTACGGACTGGATCAGACTGACCGGCTGCTTCTTACCACCATTATGGAAAAGTTCCAGGGCGGTCCGGTGGGACTCGATACCCTGGCAGCATCGATTGGAGAAGATGCCGGCACCATCGAAGATGTCTACGAGCCGTTCCTGATCAAATCCGGATTTATCAACCGCACTCCGCGCGGAAGAGTGGCAACGGAATTTGCCTGGCACCACCTGGGGCTGGAGGCACCGCGTAAGATCGAAGAGTAAAAGCCCTGAATCTTTCATTTTCTGTCGCTTTTTGCAGAAAAAGGTTGTTTTTCTTCCATTTTCGGTATATGATAGGTTATATTAGCCGGAAGTTTGGTCCGGTTAAATTCAGTGGAGGAAAAGCAAAAGAATGGCTGTAAAAAATACAACACAGGTTTTAATAGATGGAAAAATTATCACACTGGGAGGCTATGAGAGCCCGGAATATCTGCAGAAAGTAGCTGCTTATCTGAATCAGAAGATCAGCGAACTTTCCCAGTCAGCCGGATACAACCGCCTGTCGGTGGATACGAAGCACACACTGCTTGCACTGAACATTGCAGACGACTATTTCAAAGCAAAAAGCCAGGTAGATACCCTCGAAGAGGATATGGAAGCCAAAGACCGGGAAACCTACGATATGAAGCACGATCTGATCGCAGCGGAAATCCAGGTCGGCGATCTGAAAAAAGAGCTGGAAGAGAAACGAATCGAGCTGGAACATGTGCGCGGCGAGATGGAAGAACTGCAGCGGCAGCTTGATAAGGCAAATAAGGATCTGGAAGATTTATTAAAAGCGTAAAAGAAGGAAAAACGGGGGATTGCGGAACAGGTAATCGCCCGTTTTTAGGAGATAAAGATGAAGACAGAATTATTAGCACCAGCCGGTTCGATGGAAGCGTTAAAAGCGGCGGTTTCCGCCGGTGCGGATGCCGTCTATCTCGGCGGAGCCGCATTCGGCGCAAGAGCGTATGCAAAAAATCTGGATGAGCAGGAGATTCTCTCAGCCATCGATTACGTCCATCTGCGGAACCGGAAACTGTATCTGACGGTCAACACCCTCTTAAAAGAGGAGGAACTGGAAGAGAAACTGTATCCGTATCTGCGTCCGTACTATGAGCAGGGACTGGATGCCGTGATTGTCCAGGATATGGGCGTTTTAAAGGCGGTCCGCTCCTGGTTCCCGGATCTCGACATTCATGCGAGCACACAGATGACAGTGACAGGATCTGCGGGAGCGCGTTTCCTGGAGAGCCTTGGCGCGACGCGTGTGGTACCAGCCCGTGAGCTTTCGTTTGCGGAGATCCAGAAAATCCACCGGACGACCAACCTTGAAATTGAATGCTTCGTCCACGGGGCGCTCTGCTACTGCTATTCGGGACAGTGCCTTTTTTCCAGCCTGATCGGCGGGAGAAGCGGAAACCGCGGAAGATGCGCGCAGCCGTGCCGTCTGCCGTACGAAGCGTACGATAAAGACAACCACCGCATGGGGGAGCCGGGCGACCGCTATCCGTTAAGCCCGAAGGATATGTGTACGGTAGAACTGCTGCCGGAGATTGTAAAATCCGGGATTATGTCCCTCAAAATCGAAGGCAGAATGAAAAAGCCGGAGTATACAGCGGGCGTTGTCAGCATTTACCGCAAATACCTCGATCTGTACGAAAAAAAGCCGTCCCGTTTCCACGTTCTGCCGGAGGACATGAAAAAGCTGTATGAGCTGTATAACCGTGACGGTTTCAACAAAAGCTATTATACCGTAAGAAACGGACGCGATATGATGGCGCTGAAGAACGAAAAAGAGCAGGAAAATAAAAAGAAACAGCGCAGAAATGAGCAGCTCTTTTATGAGATCCAGAGAGATTATATCGAGACTGAGGCAAAAGAGCCGATTTCCGGCTTTCTGACCCTGTATCCGGGCCAGCCGGCGTTCTTAAGTGCAGAAAGCGGAAAATACAGCGTAACAGCAGAGGCGGGCATGGTAGAACCGGCAAAGAAGCAGCCGCTGACAGAGGAACGCGTAAAAACACAGCTGGAAAAGACAGGCGAGACACCATTCTATTTCAAAGAACTCGATGTCTGTATGGATGACAACTGTTTCGTGCCGATGCAGACGTTAAACGAGCTGCGGAGAGGCGTTTCGGACCAGCTGGTGAAAGAGATGACAGAGCCATACCGCAGAAAAGCAGCGGAAAAGCCGGAACAGGAAGCAAAAGCATCTGGAAAACCGGACCAGGAGAACAGGGCAGAAAAGAAAATGGAGCTGACCGCATCTGCCGAGACGAGAGCCCAGTGGAATGCGCTGCTCGAGATTCCGGAGATCACGACGATCTACGCCGGCATGGGATGCTTCAAACGGGAAATCTTCGAAGAACAGGCGGAAAAAGGAATCCTGCAGGCGAAAGAACTGGGAAAACAGGTTTATCTGATGCTGCCGCACGTTGTGCGTGAAGGCGATCTGAAGGAATACCGTGACATGTTCCGCTGTCTGAAGGAGATCGGTCTTGGCGGTTTCCTGATCCGCAATCTCGAAAGCTTTTCATTTTTGAAAGAGATGGGAATGGAAAAGGATATCCGGCTCGATTACAGCGTTTACACGTACAACAGCCGTGCGCAGGCATTCTGGCAGGAGCAGGGCGTGCAGCGTGATACCGTTCCGTATGAGCTGAACGAGCGGGAAATCGGAAAACGTGACAATACGAACAGCGAAATGGTGGTCTACGGCTACCTTCCGATGATGGTTTCCGCCCAGTGTGTCCAGAAGAACCTGAACGGCTGCAATCACAGTTATTCTCTGGTACGCTTAAAAGACCGGATGGGAAAATACTTCCCGGTGAAGAGTTACTGCACCTCGTGCTACAGTGTGATCTACAACAGCCTTCCGCTCGGCCTGGTAAAAGAAGCCGATGAGATCCGGTCCATGCATCCGGCTGCGGTGCGGCTGAATTTTACCATCGAGACACTGGAGGAGACAAAAGAAATCGCCGCTGCGTTTGCTGGAACGTACTGTAAAGGAATCGCAGTTCCGGCCGAACAGGAATATACCAAAGGCCATTTCCGCCGGAAAGTAGAGTAAACGGTGAGAAAAAATAAGGGGAATTTATGGAAAATACCATTGTTCAGTTATCAAAATATGTGATTACCTTCCTCATGATCTGTTTTACCGTGCAGTCGTTTGCTGCACTCAAAGAGCGGGATGAGGATGAGCGCCATTACATTCTGATGCGGCAGATCATCATGATCATTCTGATGAATTTCATCTGTTTCTTCGTGATGTTCCTGCAGGAAGGCGAAGTATCAACGATTCAGATGTTTCTGCTCACGATGGCGTATATCCTGGGCGTACAGATCCTGTACCGCCTGATTTACCGGAAGGCATCGATGATCCTGGTAAACAACATGTGTATGCTGCTCTCGATCAGCATGATTATTCTGACGAGACTGAGCGTGTCAAAGGCGATGTCCCAGTACAAAATTCTGGCGGCATCCACACTGCTCTGCTTCATCATTCCGGTCATTGTCCGAAAGGGCAAGTTTCTGAAAAATCTGACCTGGATTTACGCTGTGCTCGGAATTGCCATGCTTTCCGTCGTTATGGTGCTTGGCTTTACTTCCGGCGGTGCGAAGCTGTCGATCGAAATCCACGGCATTACGTTCCAGCTCTCCGAGATTGCCAAGATCACACTCGTGTTCTTTATGGCAGGCATGCTGCGCGAGGATAATTCCTTTGGAAACGTTGTGAAAGCAACGGTCGTTGCGGCAGTTCATGTGCTGATCCTTGTTGCATCCACCGACCTTGGAACTGCGTTCGTCTTCTTTATGGCGTACGTGGTTGTAATCTATGTGGCAACGAGAAAAGCCAGATATCCGCTTTTGGGACTTGCGGGAATGAGTGCCGCCTGCGTTGTGGCGTATTTCCTGTTTTCCCATGTACGGAACCGTGTGGCACTCTGGCAGGATCCGATCGGAAACTGGGATATCAGCAGCCAGTTAGCACAGGGACTCTTCGGCATGTGCTCCGGCGGATGGTTCGGAACCGGCCTTTTCGAGGGACGGCCTGACATTATCCCGGTTGCAACGAAAGACTTTATTTTCTGTGCGATCTGTGAGGAGATGGGCATTATCTTCGGAATCTGCCTGATTCTGCTGTGCATGTCCACATTCCTTCTGATTATCAATATTTCCATGAAGATGAGCAAACGGTTCTACAAACTGATTGCCATGGGTCTTGGAACGGAATATGCGACACAGGTGTTCCTCACTATCGGAGGAACCATTAAATTTATTCCTATGACAGGTATCACGCTGCCGCTGGTCAGCTATGGAGGAAGCTCTATGTTCTCCACGGTGCTGATGCTGTCGATCATTCAGGGATTGTACATCTTAAGGGAAGACGAAGGTGAGGAGCTTGAGAAAAGACAAAACAAGAAGAAACGAAACCAGCAGAAAAACGACCCAGGCGCCAAGAAAAAACGACGCCCGGACGAAGAGACCGAAAGACGAAAGAAGAGCGGCAGCCGGAACGACGGACAGGGAACCCGCCAGAAGTACCGCGAGCAGCCGGATGAATTCGAACGGCGGATCGAAGAGCAGACCGAGAACAGCCTCCACTGGTAAGGCGGCAAACAACGGCGCAGGGCCGTATCTGATCGTTTCGTTCCTGTTCGTGGCCATGTTTCTTGGGCTGATCGCGTATCTCGTTTACTTTAATGTCGTGCGGAAAGAAGAATTTCTGAATAGTTCTTACAATACGAGACAGAATAACTATGCAGAGCGCGTGATCCGCGGAACAATCTATTCTGCGGACGGCCAGGAACTGGCAAAGACGACGACAGATGAAAACGGGGATGAGGTAAGAACGTATCCGTTCGGCAGCCTGTTTGCGCAGGTGGTTGGCTACACGGGAAAAGGAAACAGCGGCCTCGAATCTTCCTACAACTATATGCTGATGGAGTCCCATACAAGTAAGTTAAAGCAGGTAAAGAATGAATTCAGCGATGCGAAGAACCCGGGAGACAGTCTCTATACAACGCTGAATACAACACTCCAGCAGGCCGCGGCCGATGCACTGGACGGATACCGCGGTGCAGTTGTCGTGCTGGAGGCAAAAACGGGCCGTGTACTTGCCAATGTGAGCAATCCGGTTTTTAATCCTAATACGATTGAAGAGGACTGGGAGGCACTGAACGCAGACGATGAGAGCGGCGTGTTTCTGAACCGCGGTCTGCAGGGAAGATATCCGCCGGGATCTACGTTCAAGATTGTTACTTCGCTTGCGTATCTCCGTCAGAACGGCACACTGGACGGTTTTTCGTTCGACTGTGACGGTGAGCTGACAGCAGGAAACTATACGATTCACTGCTCTGGCGGTGAAGTGCATGGACCGGAAGATTTTGCAGGTGCGTTTGCACATTCGTGCAACTCTGCCTTTGCACAGATTGGCCTTGGGCTGGATAAAGATGCCTTCCGCTCGCTGGCGGATTCCCTGTATCTGAACAGCCGTCTGGATCTGGAGCTTCCGACCAGCAAAAGTTCTTTCGACCTTGATTCGACAACGGCGGATGCTCTTGTGATGCAGACCTCCATTGGCCAGGGTGATACGCTGGTAACACCGATGGAGATGGCACTGATCGCCTCCGCGGTTGCAAATGACGGAGAAATGATCAAACCGCGTTATGTGGACAACATTGTGTCTGCGGACGGACAGGCAGTCAAAACCTTTTACAAAGAGTCTCTTGGCACGGTAATGTCCGAGAGCGAAGCCAATACGCTGACAGAGCTGATGAAAGGCGTTGTCCAGAGCGGAACTGCAGTTTCACTTTCGGATCTGCCGTACAATATCGCCGGTAAAACAGGAACCGCAGAACACGGAAGCGACGGAGAGACACCGCATTCCTGGTTTGTCGGATTCTCCAATGCGGATGATCCTGATATTGTCATTGCTGTTGTGGCAGAAAACGGCGGATATTCGAGTGAAGTCGCTGTACCGATTGCAAGACAGGTAATTGAAGCATATTATGCACAGCAGTAAACGATGAAAAAAACGCGTTCGAACCGGAAAGGATGGGTTCGGGCGCGTTTTCTGAATTTTTAGAAAAATGTTAGAAAAAGGATGCGGTTTTAAGGTTGCGCGGGGGCGGGAAAAGAGGTATACTTTTTAACAGAAGATCTGGCGGCAAGCGGGAAGAAAAGAGCTGTCAGGGAATGGAAAAAGCCAGAAGGAGCTTAAAACGTATGATCGAAGCAGTAAGCTGCGGAGGTATCGTAATCTACCGTGGAAAAATATTGACGCTTTACAAAAGCTACCGCAACAAATATGAAGGCTGGGTTCTGCCGAAAGGAACCGTTGAGCCGGGAGAAACCCATGAACAGACTGCTGTCCGCGAGGTATATGAGGAGTCCGGCGTACACGGCACCATCATCAAGTACGTGGGAAAAAGCCAGTACAGCTTCAGCATTCCGGAGGACACCGTGGAAAAAGAGGTGCACTGGTATCTGATGGTCTCATCCGGCTACTACAGCCGTCCACAGAGAGAAGAATACTTTGTGGATTCGGGCTATTACAAGTATCACGAAGCATATCATCTGCTGAAGTTTTCCAATGAACGGCAGATTCTGGAAAAGGCCTATCAGGAGTATCTGGAACTGAAGAGAGCAAATTTATGGAAGGTTCAGCCACAGGCTCAGGGAAAATATGGTAAACTGGTATAAAAATCTGTACGTCGGGGATACTGCAAAAAAGAAACAGAAAAAATGGATGCGCCGGATTGAGAACAAAAAAGCAGTTCCGGGAGTCTGGCTCCTCACACTGCCTTCCAATCAGCAGAACAATCTGGATGTAATTCCGGCGGATCTGCTTTTGCAGCCGGCCGTGCGGAGAAACTGTCCGATGATTGTCGGACTTGCCGTGTCGCGCGAGGAAGCTTTTGAGCTTGTGGAGGCGATCGCATTGGAAACTTATCGGGAAACCGGAGAAGTAAAAATCCGGGAATGGCTGCTGAACCGGATTGAGGGATGTGAATGATACATATACTATTCATGATTTTGAAGGCACTGGGGATTTTACTCCTTGTTTTACTGTTTCTCGTGCTTCTTATCGTCTGCACCGTCCTGTTTCTTCCTTTTTGCTACCGGGCGCAGGTTCTGAAAGAAGAAGAGGGATTTGCCTGCGTAAAAGCGAGCGGAAGAGTATCGTGGCTTTTCGGAGCTGTCGCGCTGACGGCCTCGTATGAGGAACAGAAGCCGGAGGCGCAGATTCTGCTTTTCGGGGCATCACTGGAAACATGGAAACGGCGGCTGAAAAAGATCCGCCGGGGAGAAGCGTCCGTGCCCCGGACGGAGGAAAATGAGACAGAAAATGCGCTGGAAGCAGAAAAAACAGCAGAGCAGAAAGCACCGGACCAGAAAGAAAAGCAGCAGAAGGTGACAGCACAGAAGGAGCAGCCAGAGCAAGAGCAGGAACCGGATGCGCCGAAAAAAAGCATTCTGGAACGGTTTTTCGGAAGGATCGAATATCTTCCGGAAAAACTGCTGAATCTTGCCAGCCGTCTGCTGCAGACAGCTTTCCGGCTGTTGGAACTTCCGTTCCGTCTGCTTGAAAAACTGGAGCAGAAAATCCAGGCAGGCAGACGGTTAAAAAGAAAGTGGGAGAGTGTGAAAAAATTCTTCCGTTCGAAGATGTTCCGTGAGGCGCTGCTCCATGCAAAGAAAGAAGTGCTTTATTTCCTGAAGAAAGCAGCACCGAAAAAAGTAACCGGCACAGTCCGGTTCGGATTTAACGATCCGGCACTGACCGGAGAGACACTCGGCATTCTGGGTATGATTTATGGAAAACTGCCGAAAGACCTTTCCATCCAGCCGGATTTCGAACAGGAAATTCTCCAGGGCGATGTCCGGATGAAAGGAAGTTTTCAGGCTGTGACAGCAGCCGGCATTGCACTTCGATTATTCCGGGATCAGAATCTTCGGAAAACCATACGACATTTCAAACACAAGGAGGCCTAAAAGATGGCAGAAAAGGACAACACATTTCAGAATACCGTAGAAGCACTGTTCCGCGGAATGGACAGTTTTATCACAACAAAGACGGTCGTAGGTGAGGCGATCCACATTGATGATACGATTCTTCTGCCGCTGGTAGACGTTTCCTTCGGCGTGGGAGCGGGTGCATTCGCAGAAAATGCAAAGAACAATGCAGGAGGCGGTATGGGCGGAAAAATTTCTCCGAGCGCCGTTCTTGTCATCAGCAAAAACGGAACGCGTCTGGTCAACATCAAAAACCAGGATGCTGTGACCAAAATCATTGACATGGCTCCGGATCTGATCAGCCGCTTTACCGGCAAAAAGGAAGAGGACGGGTATACCGCAGAGAAAGTAGAGCATATAATAAACCAAGAGGCGGATAAGGAGTAAGCTCGTTTGTGCAGAATTTTAGGTTTTCTGCTGTTTTGGATGGGGGTCGGGCTTCTCATCAGCCTGATGATCCGCAGCTCATTTCTTACGGTTCTTGCGGCCGCTCTGCTGCTGTGCGTGGGATATCATCTGTTCTGCAATACAGGGGAATAGTGAAAGATGCACAAAAAGATCGGAAATGAACTGGCTGATTTGTACAGAGAAATACTTGCAAAATGAAGAAAGCTGCGCTATAATAAGTCCATCTTAAATGAATCAGCCAACTATACTAATATCATAGATCAAGACGAGGGCGTCTTACCAGAATGAAAGTTTCGGTAGGATGCTCTTTTTCTTTTGCTAAGCATATGGATCGTTGGCAGGTTCAGCTTAAGAGACCACGCTATTTTTTTCTCCCTTTTAAAATATAAAAAATAGAGCACAACAGGGCATAAGCGAAAACTTATGTCCTGTTTGCTCTTCCCAGAACTTTTTTTAAAATCTTAATTCTATTTTTAAACAGCAAAAAAGCCTTCCCGGACTGGAAAGGCCTTTTAACCATTCAACTTATGCACGCTCTACTTTTCCGGATCTTAAGCAGGAAGTACATACGTACATTTTCTGCGGTACACCGTCAACTTTAACTTTGACAGATTTTACGTTAGATTTCCACATTTTATTGCTTCTTCTATGTGAATGACTTACGTTGTTTCCGAAATGAGCACCCTTCTCACAAATTGCACACTTTGCCATGATTGCACCTCCTTGACATACGTACTTGAGTCAAAACGCATTTTAGACTCACAACATAAGTCATTCTAACAGATCTATACCGGTTTTGCAAGTAAAAAATGAAAAAATTATATGAATTTTGAAGGTTTTTCATTTTAAACTTTCTTTTTTGCGGAAAAGCGGTTATAATGTATCGTAGAGTGGAGTCAGTTATTCCTGTCTCCATGTGTTTTGAATAGTATGATGGAATTGGAGGATACAAGGCATGAAAGGTCGTATGAATACAGGCTTGGGAGAAATCGTAATCAATCCGGATGTAATCGCCCTGTATGCGGGCAGCGTTGCTGTGGAGTGCTTCGGCATTGTCGGAATGGCAGCGGTAAACATGAAAGATGGACTGGTCAAACTTCTGAAAAAAGAGAGTCTGACACACGGAATCAATGTATCGATTTCGGAAAATAAAATTTCCCTGGATTTCCACGTGATTGTTTCTTACGGAGTCAGTATTTCTGCCGTAACAGATAACCTGATCAATAATGTGAAATACAAGGTGGAAGAGTTCACCGGAATGGAAATTGAAAAAATCAACATCCTGGTTGAAGGCGTTCGCGTCATCGACTGATGGTAATAGGAGGAAATGAAGAAAGTGGCTACAAATACAATTGATGCCGGCTTACTGGCAAAAATGTTTCTGGCTGGTGCAAAAAATCTGGAAGTAAAGAAAGAGTGGATCAATGAGCTGAACGTGTTCCCGGTACCGGACGGCGACACAGGTACCAACATGACGCTGACGATCATGTCCGCAGTCAAGGAAGTAAACTCACTCACAGAAGTGAACATGTACAACCTTTCCAAGGCAATCTCTTCCGGTTCTCTGCGCGGTGCCAGAGGTAACTCCGGCGTTATTCTTTCCCAGCTTCTTCGTGGCTTTACCAAGAAGATCCGCGATTATGAAGAGCTGAACGCAGAGATTCTTGCAGAGGCAATGGAAAAAGCAGTTGAGACTGCATACAAAGCCGTTATGAAGCCAAAAGAAGGTACCATCCTGACCGTGGCAAAGGGAGCAGCAGAGAAAGCAGCAGAGCTTGCACCGGAAAGCGAAGACCTGAACGCATTCATCGAGGACGTTCTCGCGCATGCAGAGTACGTGCTATCCCAGACACCAGAGATGCTGCCGGTATTAAAAGAGGCAGGCGTTGTGGATTCCGGCGGACAGGGTCTCTTAACCGTACTGCAGGGCGCATATGACGCGTTCCTCGGGAAAGAGATTGATCTGAATTTCGAGATGCCGGAAGCAAAGACAGAATTTGTCAGACCGTCCAAAGAGACAGAAAAAGAAATCAAATTCGGCTACTGCACCGAGTTTATCATTATGCTGGAAAACCCGCTTCCGGATGAAGAGGTTTATGCATTCAAAGATTTCCTGAACGGAATCGGAGATTCGATCGTTCTCGTTGCAGACGATGAGCTGGTTAAGGTACACGTACATACCAACGATCCTGGAAAAGCAATTTCCAAGGCGCTGACGTACGGACAGCTGACCAGAATGAAGATCGACAACATGCGTGAGGAGCATCAGGAGCGCCTGATCAAGAACGCAGAAAAGATCGCAGCACAGCAGGCAGAGGAAGATAAGAAGAGAAAAGAAGCAGCAAAACAGCCGCCGAAGGAGAACGGATTCATTGCCGTGTCCATCGGAGAGGGAATCAAAGAGATCTTCCAGGGACTCGGTGTTGATTACCTGATCGAGGGCGGTCAGACCATGAACCCGAGCACCGAGGATATGCTGACTGCAATTGAGAAGGTCAATGCAAAGAATATCTTTATTCTGCCGAACAACAAAAATATCATCCTCGCAGCAAATCAGGCAAAAGCCATGACTGAGGACAAAAATATCATCGTTGTTCCGACCAAAACCGTTCCGCAGGGCATCACAGCCATGATCAGCTATGTGCCGGAGAAATCTGCAGAAGAGAACGAGGAGGCCATGACAGAGGGCATCCAGATGGTGAAAACCGGTCAGGTAACGTACGCGGTACGTGATACCCACATCGATGAGAAAGAGATCCATCAGGGCGACATCATGGGACTTGGCGATCACGGACTTCTCGCTGTCGGACAGGATATTCTTACCGTTGCAGAAGAAACCATCCGCGCCATGGTCGATGAGGACAGCGAGCTGATCAGCATCTACTACGGTGAAGATATGAGTGAGGAAGATGCCGAAAGCCTTGGCGAAAAAATCGAGCAGGCATATCCGGACTGCGATGTGGAAGTAAACTATGGCGGACAGCCGATTTACTACTGTGTCGTTTCGGTTGAATAAGAGTAAGGAAAGAAAAATATGAATACGGAACCCCTGACAACACTGAAGGGGATCGGTGAAAAAACGGAGAAGCTGTTTGCAAAAGTAGGAATCTACAATTTGCAGCAGCTTCTGCATTATTATCCAAGAGATTATGACTGCTATGCAGAGCCGGTTCCCCTTCGCGAATGCAGACAAGAGGAAAAGAATGCGGTATACGGAAGAATTGTCCACAGTCCGTCGGTAAAAGGAAACCAGAGAAAGAGCGTCGTTGTCCTGGAACTCTACGAGGAGCCGGTGCGGCTGCAGCTTACCTGGTTTAATATGCCGTTTCTGCGGAGCACGCTGAAGAAAGGCAGTGTTTTTATCTTCCGCGGAAAGATACAGGAAAAATCAGGCCGTCTCGTGATGGAGCAGCCGGAAATCTTCACTCCTGCCGCATACCATGAGCTTCTGGCAAGTCTTCAGCCGGTTTATGGGCTGACAGCCGGTCTCACGAACAAGATGGTGAGCAAGGCCGTAGCACAGGTGCTGGAACGATGCGCACCTGCGCAGGACTATCTGCCGGAGAAAATCCGTGCCCGGTATGAACTCTGTGAAATCAATTATGCCCTCCATGAGGTTCATTTTCCAAAAGACCAGGAGCATCTGGCAACGGCGCGGCGCAGAATTGTGTTCGAAGAGTTTTTTCTCTTCATCCTGTCCCTGCGGCAGTTAAAAGAGCAGACGGAGGGAATTACCAATGTGTTCCCGATCCGCGCCGTCTGGAAGACGGAGGAAGTCATCGAAAATATGCCGTACCGTCTCACGAATGCACAGATGCGCGTGTGGGGCGAACTGGAGCGGGACTTAAAAGGCCATACCCGCATGGCGCGGCTGGTACAGGGAGATGTCGGAAGCGGAAAGACGATTCTGGCATTCCTTGCAATGATTATGACAGCTGAGAACGGCTACCAATCGGCGCTGATGGTTCCGACGGAGGTTCTGGCGCGGCAGCATTATGAATCGCTCTGCACTCTGTTGAAAGAAAACAATCTGACGGAATACAATCCCCGCCTTCTGACTGGATCCACGAAAGCAAAAGAACGCCGGGAAATCTATGCCAGTCTGGAAGACGGAAGCTGCAAAATGGTGATCGGCACACATGCACTGATTCAGGAAAAGGTACAGTACAAAAATCTGGCGCTTGTCATCACAGACGAACAGCACCGCTTCGGTGTCCGGCAGAGAACGGCACTTGCTGAAAAAGGGGAACCGCCGAATGTTCTCGTTATGAGTGCAACGCCGATTCCAAGAACCCTGGCTATCATTCTGTACGGAGATCTTTCGATTTCTGTGATTGATGAACTTCCGGCGAAGCGTCTGCCGATTAAAAACTGTGTGGTGGATACGTCTTACCGTCCAAAAGCTTACCGCTTTATCACGCGTCAGGTCGAACTGGGCCGTCAGGCGTATGTGATCTGCCCGATGGTGGAGGAGAGCGAGGGTCTGGAAGCGGAAAACGTCACCGACTATACACAGCTCCTGAAAAAAGAGCTGCCGGGCATCACAGTAGAGATGCTGCACGGACAGATGAAGGCGGCGCAGAAAAACGAGATCATGGAGCGGTTCGCCAGCGGAGAAATCCAGGTACTCGTCTCGACGACAGTCGTGGAGGTCGGTGTCAACGTGCCGAATGCGACGGTGATGATGGTGGAAAATGCCGAACGGTTCGGCCTTGCACAGCTCCATCAGCTCCGCGGACGTGTCGGAAGAGGAGAGCATCAGTCCTACTGTATTTTCATCCGCGGAAACAAAGATCAGGAGACCGCCAAACGTCTGGAAATCCTGAACCATTCGAACGACGGGTTTTATATTGCTTCGGAAGATTTGAAACTGCGCGGCAGCGGCGATCTGCTGGGAACGCGCCAGAGCGGGGATATGGAATTCCAGATGGCAGATATTTTCCGGGATGCCGATATCCTGCAGAAAGCGAGTGAGGCGGCTTCAGAACTGCTTGCCGACGATCCTTATTTTGAAAAACCGGAGCATGAACTGCTGAAAAAGGTAATGAAATCGTATCTTGATCTGGAAAACCACGACATTGGATTGTGAAAAATTACAAAAAAATCCGGCTTTAAAATGCAAAATCGGATAAAAGTAACAGCCTGATTGGATAGTACGGAAAATGACTGTACAATTTCGTGGAAAATTCGTGCGAAATCAGATATTACTTGAAATGCCAAAAAAATTCATGTATTATAAACAAGGAATCAAAAAATGTGCGGACCGTGAGTGTCAAGCGTTCGCCTGAATGATAGTTCGCAGGACGGCTCTTCCAAAATATACAGGGCCGGTCCAAATGGGAGGAAACAGATATGGTAAAGAAAAAACCAGCTGCCCAGGCTAAGACAGCAGAGAACGAGACAGTAAAAGTAGAGACCAAAGCAGCAGAAAAAACAACCGCAGCAGAGAAAGAAGCTGTAAAAGAAGTTGCAAAAGAAGTTGTAAAGGAAACTGCAGCAGCAGAGGAAGCACCTGCAAAAGCAGAAGAAAAACCGGCAGCAAAAGCTGCAAAAACAACCCGCACAACAGCAAAGAAAACAACGACAAAGAAAGCGGCTGCACCGAAAAAACCAGCAGCAGTGAAAAAGCCGGCAGAGAAAAAATCACCTGCAAAAGCAGCAAAGAAAGAAGCGGAGCAGGAGATGATTCTGCAGTTCGGCGGAAGAGAAATCAAGGAGAAAGATCTGTACGAGAGAATCCAGCAGATCTGGATCGAAGGATATGGCAAGAAAGCAGAAGAATTAAAGAGCCTGAAGGTTTATGTAAAACCGGAGGAATTTACTGCTTACTACGTAATCAATGATGATGTAACCGGAAGCATTGATCTGTAAGTATTATGTACCAGCTCTGCAGGAGCAAGAAAAAAGCGTGAGCTTTTCCGAAAAGAAAAGAGCTCACGCTTTTTGATGCCTGTTCCGGCATCAGGATGTTATACCGGGATGATTAGTACTGGCCAGAAGAACCGCCGGACATCTGGCGTTCCTGCTGCTCAATCATCTTTTTGACCATATAACCTCCGACAGAACCATTCTGTTTGGAAGTCAGGTTACCGTTGTAGCCATCACTGAGCGGCACGCCGAGTTCGCTTGCCACCTCAAATTTGAATTTGTCCAGAGCGCCTTTTGCTTCTGGTACTGCTGCGGTATTCGATGAACGATTCGCCATGTTCATTCCCTCCTTTATCTTTGTGCTTGTTAAAAGCTGCTGTGAAGCAGATCCGGATGTGTTTTTCATCTGTTCTGCTACGGTCATAGTATGTGGAAAGAAAACAAAAATAAACTTCCAGATTCTGTATTTTTTCCGGAAAAGCGGAGAAAGTAAAAGAAGAAGGAAAAATGGAACGGCAGAAAAAATATAAAAACTGTGTAAAAAATTCACAAAAAGAATTGCGTATTGAAAATAAATTTGTTATAATTGCTGTACATGGTAGTAAAAACAGGAGAAGGGGCGGTTTGCAGTAATGAATATTGGAATCATAGCACACAACAGCAAGAAGAGTCTGATCGAGGATTTCTGTATTGCATACAAGGGAATCCTCATGAAACATGAGGTGTACGCCACCGGAACCACCGGACGGCGGATTGAAGAGGTGACGAACCTTCATGTACACAAGTTTCTGCCTGGAAGCGTAGGCGGAGACAAACAGTTTACCGAGATGATTGAACGCGGCGATATGGATATGGTAATTTTCTTTTACAATCCGACGATGATCAATCCGAAAGAGCCGGATGTCTACAAAATTATCCGTACCTGCGACCAGTACAATATCCCGATTGCAACAAATATCGGAACTGCGGAGTCTCTGATTTTGGGACTTGCAAGAGGAGATTTGGACTGGAGAGAGCAGTTGAAAGCCGACTGATCCATCAAACAAAAACAGTAAGGACGAAAATAAGACCAACATGAGAGTAATAGCAGGAAAATGCCGGAGTCTTCCATTAAAGACGGTTCCCGGCAGACAGACCCGGCCGACGACGGACCGGATCAAAGAAACCTTATTTAATATGCTTCAGCCGTATCTGCCGGATGCGCGTTTTCTCGATTTGTTCGCCGGAAGCGGGGCGATCGGAATCGAGGCGTTGAGCCGCGGCGCCGAGCGCGCGTGGTTCGTAGAGCAGAACAAAGCTGCAGCAGACTGTATCCGGCAGAATTTAAAATTTACGAAGCTGGAACAGCAGGCAGTGCTCCTGCCCATGGAAGCGCATGCAGCTCTGCAGTCGCTTCAGGGACAGGAGCCTTTTGACTGCATTTTTATGGACCCGCCATACGATAAGGGACTGGAAAAGGATGTGCTGTATGCGTTCCGCGACGCCTCTTTTATCGGTGAGGATACCTTAATTATTGTAGAAGCATCGCTGAATACTGATTTCGACTGGGCGGAGGATGCCGGATACGAAATTCTGAAGAAAAAAATCTATAAGACAAATGTCCATGTATTCCTTACCCCGAAAAGCAAACACGAAGGAGTAAAAGAATCATGAAGACAGCCGTATACCCGGGAACTTTTGACCCTGTAACGTATGGTCATCTGGATGTTATCTTGCGTGCATCCAAGCTTTTTGACCGCGTAATCGTGGGAGTTTTACATAATTCCTCAAAATCTCCGTTGTTTTCTGTGGAAGAACGTGTTAATATACTAAAGAAAGCGACCCAGGACATTCCAAATGTCGAAGTCCGTTCTTTCAGCGGGCTCGCTGTTGATTTTGCGAAGGAATGCCAGGCGCATACGATCGTCCGCGGACTCCGCGCGATCACAGACTTTGAATATGAACTGCAGATGGCACAGACGAACCGCGTTCTGGAACCGGAAGTAGATACCACGTTTCTGATTACCTCGCTGGAGTATGCGTACCTCAGCTCCACGGTAGTAAAAGAAGTAGCTGCTTTTGGCGGCGACATTCACAAATTTGTTCCGGATTTTGTGGAAAAAGAAATCCGCGCAAAGTATGCCGCCCGAAATTCAGAAGGAATGCCGCAGGATAAAAGATAAGGAGAATTAAAATGAGCAGCAGAATTGAACAGATCATCGAAGAAATTGAGGAGTATGTAGAGAGCTGTAAATATCAGCCGCTGTCTACCACCAAAATCGTTGTAAATAAAGAAGAATTAGAAGAGCTTCTCCGTGAGCTCCGTCTGAAAACACCGGACGAGATCAAACGGTACCAGAAGATCATCAGCAACAAAGATGCGATTCTGGCAGATGCACAGAACAAGGCAGATGTCATCATTGCAGAGGCACAGGCAAAGGCAAGAGAGATGGTAGAGCAGAGTGAAGTGATGCAGTCAGCATACGCACAGGCAAATGAGACCGTCAACAATGCAAATCAGCAGGCACAGGAAATCCTGGATGCTGCAACCAACGATGCCAACAGCATCCGTCTCGGTGCCATCGGATATACCGATGATATGCTTGCCAACTTAAGCAATATTATGACGACTGCATTAAACGATGCAGGAGAGAAATACAACAGCTTTGTAGAATCCCTGACAAGCTGCTACAATACCGTTGTTCAGAACAGAAGTGAGCTCTCCCCGCAGGGTGCTCCGGAAGAAGAGCAGCCAGAGGAAGAAGTTGTCGTACCGGAATATGATCCGGCATCAGAAGAGGAAAGCGAAGAGGAATAAACCAAGCGTTCCTGCGAAAGCAGCACAGCAGAGCTTCCCGGCAAGATAAGGCCAGAGGGGCAGACCGCTGTTATGGATCATACAGTTTGTCTGGGCAGCGACAGAGAGACCGCCGAAGGCGGCGCAGGTAAGGATAGCAGAGACTTTTCCGGCGTAAGGAAGAGAGGACGCGGCAAGCTGTGCGATTCCCGTCGTGATTTCCAGCACGCCGCAGAGCAGGGGCGAGGCGGAACCAAACGGATGCAGATCCATCAGAAGTCCGGACAGAATGGAAAACAGGATGATGTATCCGCCAAGCTGTGTAATGATTTCAAATCCGTTCATGATAGAGGTGTCCAGCAGGTTTCCTTTGGAAGTCTGTTTTGACATCTCTTTTTTTTCCACGGAATGTGTCCGATGGGCGGTGTGCCGGTGCAGGCGGAAGCGGCGGAAAACAAGCCGGAACAGAAAACCAGTTAGAAAATTGGAACCGTAGAGTACGCCGAAGACGAACCCGGGATGGATCTGTCCGGAAAACGCAGTTAAGATAACATAGGAAGACAGAAAAGCAGGACTCGGACTGCTGCAGAAGGTTAAAAGATAGCACGCTTCGTTCCGGTCAATTTCTTCTGCCTCATAGAGCTGGGCAGTGATGCGCGCTCCCATGGGAAAACCGCAGAAAAGACCGAGAAAAAGTGCATAAAACCCAGCCGGGGAAAGACCGAAAACCGTTTGAAAAAAAACTTCTGCACGGGCAGAGATCCGCCGCGCGGCTCCTGTTTCCAGAAGAAGAGATGTCAGAATCAGAAACGGCAGAAGTGACGGAAGAATGGTATGAAACCAGAGATTGACACCCTCGCAGGCATAGAAAAAAGTCCGCGCGGGAAAGATAAGAAGACAGAAAAAAAGAAGCAGGGAAGAGAGAAATAAAAGTGATTTTTTCATGACGTTCGAACCTCCTCCCGCTTTCTAAAATAGAGTATGACGAAGCTTTGAAAAAAAGAAGATGGGAGAAGAAAAAATGAGCGTATTAGCAGGATTAAAACCGGAACGGGTATTTTATTATTTTGAAGAGCTCTGCCGCATTCCGCACGGCTCCGGAAACACAAAAGAAGTGAGCGACTATCTGGTTCAGTTTGCAAGGGACCATGAATTATCCTGGTATCAGGATGCGTCCAACAACGTGATCATCCGCCGCCCGGCATCGAAGGGATGTGAATTGGCTCCGACTGTGATTCTGCAGGGCCACTGCGATATGGTCTGCGAGAAGAAGCCGGGCAGCAGCCACGATTTTACGAAGGACGGCCTTGAGCTTCACATCGACGGCGATGAGATTTATGCCAGGGACACGACGCTTGGCGGAGACGACGGAATTGCCGTTGCCTATATGCTGGCTGTGCTGGAATCGGATGATCTGCAGCTTCCGGCCATCGAGGCACTGATTACGACGGATGAAGAGATCGGACTGCTCGGCGCAGCAGCATTAAACGGGAATGAATTAAAGGGAAGAACACTGTTAAATATGGATTCTGAAGAGGAAGGCATTCTCACCGTATCGTGCGCAGGCGGTATGACAGCCATGATGGATCTGCCGGTGCGCAGAAGCGAAGTGATGGGTGAGCAGATGGAAGTGACGATTTCCGGTCTTGCTGGTGGCCATTCCGGTACGGAAATCCACAAAAACCGTGCCAACTCCAACATTCTGGCGGGCCGTTTCCTGTACGAACTGGCAGGAAAGATGGATTATGCCCTGATCGAGCTGGAGGGCGGTTTAAAAGACAACGCCATTCCGCGGACAACCCGCATGCTTCTTGCCATCGACGGCGGAGAGAAAGAGATCTTAAAAGAGGAAGCATCACGCTTCACCGAAAATCTTTGCAGAGAGTACAGCGGAACAGATGACGGTATTAGCGTTACGGTAGAGAAAACAGGCGAGGGCGCTGCACCGGCGCTTCATCCGGTCAGCCTGCAGAAAACCGTCTTTTTCCTGATGAATCTTCCGAACGGGGTACAGAAGATGAGCGGCCAGATCCCGGGACTGGTGGAAACATCCCTGAACCTCGGTATTCTGAAATTAGAGCCGGATCACCTGCATGCGTGTGCGAGTGTGCGGAGCTCCGTGGGAAGTGCAAAAGAAGCCCTTTCCGACAAGCTGGAGTATCTGATCGGTTTCCTGGGCGGTGAGTTCCACGTAGAGGGCGCGTACCCGGCATGGGAGTATAAAGAGGATTCTGCCCTCCGCGATCTGATGGTGGTGGAATATGAAGCCATGTATGGACAGAAACCGGCAGTGGAAGCGATTCATGCCGGACTGGAATGCGGTCTGTTCTATGAAAAGCTTTCCGGTCTTGACTGTGTATCTTTCGGCCCGAACATGAAAGCAATCCACACGACCGAGGAGCGGCTTTCGATTTCCTCCGTGGAGAGAACGTATCAGTACCTGTGCCGCGTTCTGGAGCAGCTTTCGAAACGGCAGGCATAAAAAACTGCCCGTGTCTATTTCAAAAAAGTTTCTGAAAAACAGTCATAAAACAGAAAAGACAGGCATAAAGTAACAGGGTGGGGATTGAATTTCCAAAGCGTTTACCATCCGATAAGAAAAATGGCTGAAAGCAGGAGCAAAAAAGGAGATTAGGGGACATGGATATACTGTTATGGCATGAGATTCTGGAACCATACGAGCTGGCTGTCAAGGAATTACAGGTGAAATTCCGGCATCTGATCAAGGAGCACCACGGAAAAGGGCTGTACTCACCGATCGAGAGCGTGAGCGGCCGTGTGAAGAGTGTTTCCAGTATTCTGGAAAAAATGCAGAGAAAGGGCATTGTGCCCGAAGAGATGGAGGAGCAGGTGGAGGATATCGCGGGCATCCGCATCATCTGCCAGTTCGTTGAAGATATCGAAAAGGTTGCCGACCTGATCCAGAAGCGGTCGGATATTGAGATTAAGAGCGAGAAAGACTACATCCGCCACATGAAGGACAGCGGTTACCGGAGCTATCACCTCATTGTTTACTATACCGTGGAGACGATGAACGGCCCGAAGCGCATCCAGGTGGAAATCCAGATCCGCACGATGGCGATGGATTTCTGGGCGACGATTGAGCACTCGCTGCAGTACAAATATAAGGCAAACATTCCGGATCACATCCGGGAGCGCTTGAGTGCAGCTGCAAAGGCGATTATTGTGCTGGATAATGAGATGTCCTCTGTGCGGAGTGAGATTATGGATGCACAGAATTCCTCCCAGATACAGCGGAATCTGATCACGGATATCCTGAATAATATCGAGAATCTTTACAAGGTGACGAACAAACGCGAAGTAGAAAAAATTCAGGATGAGTTTTATCACATCTATGCGCAGAACGATCTGCAGGAGTTAAAACGGTTCCACAAAGAACTGGATCTGATTGCAGAGGGATACCGCGCACAGGCAATTACAGACGAACTTTAGAACAAAAGGGGATAAACGGATATGATCACACTGCCGGAAGCCTTTGAGCAGGAGATGAAACAGCTGCTCGGTGAGGAAGAATATGAGGCATACTGCAAGACATTTGACGAGGCGGTACATAGAGGACTGCGGGTAAACAACGGAAAAATTTCGACAGAAGAGTTTCTTAGGCGGACCGATATTCCGCTTAAGAAGGTTCCGTGGATCCCCAATGGATTTTATTACGATGAAGAGAGCTGCAATCCGGCAAAGGATGCCGATTACTATGCGGGCCTGTATTATCTGCAGGAGCCGAGTGCGATGACACCGGCATCCCGCCTTCCAATTGAGCCGGATGACCGTGTGCTCGATCTCTGTGCGGCACCGGGCGGAAAGGCAACGGAGCTGGGAAGCCGGATCGGTGAGGGCGGCATGCTGCTGGCAAACGATATCAGCAATTCGCGGGCGAAGGCGCTGCTGCGCAACCTGGAAATCCAGGGAGTGGGACGTCTTCTCGTGACGAGCGAGGATCCGGAAAAATTAGTAACCTTGTATCCGGCCTTTTTTGACAAGATCCTTCTTGACGCGCCGTGCTCTGGGGAGGGCATGTTCCGAAAAGAGAGCTCAATGCTGCGCTACTACAGTGAAAATGGGCCGGAGCATTATGTGCCGATCCAGAAAAAACTGATCGAGCAGGCGTATCAGATGCTTGCAGAGGGCGGAGAGCTGCTGTACTCTACCTGTACGTTTTCTGTAAAGGAGAACGAAGAGGTCATCGCAGGGCTGCTGGATGCGCATCCGGATATGGAAGTGCAGGAAATTACCCCGGGTTACGAAGGGTTTGCGCCGGGAGTATCCGTGAATGGCCGCGATCTTTCCCGGTGCGTTCATATTTTCCCGCAGCGGATGGAGGGAGAAGGCCATTTCGTGGCGCTCCTGAAAAAGCAGGGAGAGAGCCGGAAACGGCAGCCTTCCCGCCTTTTGGAAACGACAAAGAAGCTGCCGAAAGAGGCGGAAGAGTTTCTTGCTGGCGTGCGCATGGACTGGAAGAATGGTTCGTTTGCCCTTGTGAAAGACCAGCTCTATTTTCTGCCGGAAGGTGTCTGTGCGGCAAAGGGTCTGCGCTATCTGCGGACCGGACTTTCGCTTGGCACCATTAAGAAAAACCGCTTCGAGCCGTCCCAGGCGCTGGCGGCGTATCTGAAAAAAGAAGAATACGTTTCGTGTTTGACCATTCCCAAGGGAGATGACCGTGTCATGCGCTACTTAAAGGGTGAGACACTCTCGTTTTCCGAGGAAGAGTGTCAGGGGAAAAAGGACTGGGTGCTTGTGTGCCTGGATGATTTCCCACTTGGCTGGGGAAAAATAAACAACGGAACGTTAAAGAATAAATATTATGCAGGATGGCGGATGGTATGAGTAAATTACGACTCGATAAATATCTGGCGGACATGGGTGTGGGAACACGCCAGGAAGTAAAGGCCCTGGTCCGGAAGGGACGGGTGGCCGTAGACGGAATTACGGCAAAAGCCCCGGAACTGAAAGTCGACCCGGATGAAGCGCAGGTGACTGTGGACGGAAACAGCATTTCCTATGTGAAAATGGAATACTGGATGCTCCACAAACCGGCGGGTGTCGTCTCTGCGACGGAGGACCGCCGTGACCGGACCGTACTCGATCTTTTAAGTGGTGCGGCAAGAAAAGACCTCTTTCCGGTCGGACGGCTCGACAAGGACACCGAAGGGCTGCTGCTGATTACGAACGACGGAGCCCTTTCCCACCGGCTGCTCTCTCCGAAATCGCATGTCTCGAAAGTGTATGAGGCCGTGATTGACGGAAAAGTGACAGAAGAAGATCGGCAGGCATTTGCCGAAGGGCTCGACATTGGGGACGACAAACCGACACTTCCGGCCGAGCTTACCATTCTGGAAACGACAGAAAAAGAGCCTGGCATTTTTGAAAGCCGGATCCGCATTACCATCTGTGAGGGCCGCTTCCACCAGATCAAGCGCATGTTTGAGAAGGTCGGAAAAACGGTCGTCTATTTGAAACGGCTGTCGATGGGGAGCCTGGAACTTGATCCGGCGCTGCCAAAGGGCAGTGCCCGTCTCCTGACGCAGAAAGAAAAAGCGGCGCTTGGCATAGCGGACGCCGAAACACAGAAAGGAAAGTAAAGCATGCCTTTTTTACCAATTACAAGAGAAGAGATGAAGGAACGGGGAATCGAACAGTTTGACTTTGTCTATGTCATCGGAGATGCCTACGTGGACCATTCCTCGTTCGGACCGGCAATCATCAGCCGTGTGCTCGAGGCGAACGGCTATTCCGTCGGCATCATCTCACAGCCGGACTGGAAGGACGAGAACAGCATTTCGATTTTCGGTGAACCGCGTCTTGGCTTTCTTGTCTCTTCCGGAAATATGGATTCCATGGTCAACCATTATACCGTGGCGAAAAAGCACCGAAAAACAGATGCCTTTACGCCGGGCGGTGTCATGGGAAAACGGCCGGACCGCGCGGTTACCGTGTACGGCAATCTGATTCGGAGAACGTATAAACATACACCGATGATCCTCGGCGGCATCGAGGCATCGCTCCGGCGCCTTTCGCATTACGATTACTGGTCTGACCAGGTGCGCCGCTCCGTCCTTCTCGATTCCGGTGCGGATCTGATTTCGTACGGAATGGGAGAACTTTCGATCGTAGCGATTGCAGATGCACTTGCGGCTGGCATTGACGTTCATGATGTCACCTTTATTCCGGGAACCGTTTATCGGAGCAAAACGCTGGATCACCTGATTGACCCGGTGGTGCTGCCGTCATTCGAGGAGGTGCGGGAGAGCAAGCGGACGTATGCGGAGAGCTTTGCGATTCAGTATAAAAATACCGATGCCATCAATGCGAAGCCGATGGCAGAGCCGTATGAGGGCCAGGGCTACATTGTACAGAATCCGCCTTCCCGTCCTTTGACAGAGCAGGAGATGGATGATGTCTATGCGCTTCCATACATGCGCGCCTATCACCCAAGCTATGAAAAAGACGGCGGTGTGCCGGCGCTTGGGGAAATCAAATACAGTCTGACGAGCAACCGCGGCTGCTTTGGGTCCTGCAGTTTCTGCGCGCTGACGTTCCACGAGGGACGCGTTGTGCAGACAAGAAGCCACGAATCCATTCTGGCGGAAGCGCGGCAGATGGTTCAGGAAAAAGAATTTAAAGGCTATATTCACGATGTCGGCGGCCCGACGGCGGATTTCCGCGGTCCGGCATGCAAAAAGCAGCTCACCAAAGGCGCCTGCCCGAACCGGAACTGTCTCTTCCCGGAGCCGTGTAAAAATATGGTGGCAGATCACAGAGATTATGTGAAGCTGCTGCGGGAATTAAAAGACATTCCGGGCGTGAAGAAAGTCTTTATCCGCTCCGGCATCCGTTTTGACTATGTCCTGGCCGATAAAGACCAGACGTTCCTTTCCGAGCTGGTAAAGGATCACGTCAGCGGTCAGCTCCGCGTTGCGCCGGAGCACGTTTCGAACCGTGTGCTTTCCTATATGGGAAAACCGCGCCACGAAGTATATCAGGAATTTATCCGCCGCTTCGATGCGTGCAACAAAAAGACGGGGAAGCAGCAGTACGCACTTCCGTATTTTATGTCGTCCCATCCGGGGTGTGACTTGGAGGATGCGGTGGAGCTTGCCGAGTACATCCGCGATATGGGATTTATCCCGGAGCAGGCACAGGACTTCTATCCGACGCCTTCCACACTTTCCACCTGTATGTACTATACCGGTCTTGACCCGCGGACGATGGATCCGGTTTACGTGCCGAAATCGCCGCATGAGAAGGCGATGCAGCGTGCGCTGATTCAGTACCGGAATCCGGAGAACTATGAGCTCGTCTGCGAGGCACTGCGCCGGACACACCGGGAGGATCTGATCGGATTCGGACCGAAATGTCTCGTACGGCCGAGAAAGATGGCCGGGGAGGCAGGAAAACCGTCAAGAGGAAAAGGGTCCAACGGAAAAGGCTTTGGCCAGAAGACGGCGAATGACCGTTCCGGACAGGGAAAAGCCAAAACAGGCGGACGGCCGAAAAAGACGCTCCGCAACGTGCACAAAAAGAAATAAACACGCAGAAGATGAGCGGGGATCTTATCGAAGAAGGGAAATGACAGAAGAATGAAGATCAGAAAAGGGGATTACGGCTATATCCGCCGGGAAAAGAAAAAAAGACTGCTTGTGACACTGGGACTGTTCGTCCTTCCGGCCATCGTTTTTATTGTCGGACTTGTGCTTGCAGACGGAAACAAGAGCAACATTTTTACGGTTGTCGCCGTAGTAGGCTGTCTGCCGGGCTGCCGCGCCGCCGTCGGTTTTATCATGATGGTTATGCAAAAGCCAGTGGACAAAGCAGTGTACGATGCCATTGAGGCAAAAAAAGGAAAACTGCTGATGGGATATGAAATGTATATCACACAGGAAAAATCGAGTCTGATGATCGAAGCAGCGGCGTTCTGCGGTGAGGAGATCGCCTGCTACACCACGCGCGCCAAAGACCAGAAACAGATCGAGGACTGCACTACGTATCTGAACAAGATCATCCGTTTCAACGGCTACAAATGCCATGTGAAGATTTTTGATCGGGAAAAAGCATTTCTGGAGCGCCTCGATTCCCTGAACCGCAACTACGATGAGCTGGAAAAGAGCGCCAGTGAAAACTTCAAACCGGATGAGCGGTACCCGGATCTGTCCCGCACGGAACTGGTGAAACACACGATGCTGGCGCTGGCACTGTAGGAGACCATTGCTATGAGAGAACTGACCGTGACAGAAAAAGACTGCGCGCAGCAGCTCATCAAATATCTGTCCAAATATATGGAGGAGGCGCCAAAGAGTTTCTTCTATAAAATGCTGCGAAAGAAAAACATTGTGCTGAACCAGAAAAAGGCGGACGGCAGTGAAAAGCTGAAAACAGGCGATACGATCCGGCTGTATCTGGCGGAAGAGACCATCGAAAAATTTCGGAAAACACCGGAAAAACCGGCGGCTGGAATACAGGTAAAGTATCCGAAGCTGGATATCGTCTATGAAGACGAAAAAGTAATTTTCCTGAACAAGCCGGCAGGTGTCCTCTCACAGAAGGCGAAAGAGACGGATGTGAGCCTTACCGAAGCGCTCGGCGCCTATCTTTCGGAAAAAAATGCCGGGGAGGAGACCATGTTCCGCGCCGGACTCTGCAATCGTCTGGACCGGAACACCAGCGGTCTGATTCTTGCCGGAAAAACCGTTGCGGCGACGCAGCAGCTTTCAGAACTGATCGCAGAGCGGGCTGTTGGAAAATACTATCTGACGGTTGTAAAAGGAACCGTGACAGAGACAGAGCGGATACGCGGATATCTCACAAAAAATGAGAGGACAAACCGTGTTTCGATTCAGAGAGAGCAGCAGGGAGATGCTGTTTACATAGAAACCGCATACCGGCCGCTCTGTGCCGGAAGAGGCTGTACGCTGCTGGAGGTTGAGCTGGTGACCGGAAAGAGCCATCAGATCCGCAGCCATCTCGCGAGCATCGGTCATCCGCTTGCGGGAGATACGAAATACGGGGATGCGGAGTTTAACCGCCGCTTCCGGGAAAAATACGGACTGAAATACCAACTTCTCCATTCGTGGAAGGCGGTATTTCCAGAGCTTACGGGCACCTTATCGGATCTGTCCGGAAAAACCTTTACAGCGCCCCTGCCATCATCCGTGCGCCGGATTTTACAGGGAGAACATTTGACGGGAGAAGGATTATGAGCCGAAAAGACAACGAAAAGAAAGAAACAAAACCAAGAAAAACGGAGGAGACGAGCATCGGACGGGAAATCTGGGAATATGTAAAAATGATCGCCATTGTCGTGGCAGTCGTTGTTTTTGTGGAGCAGGTCATTGTCATCAACGCAAGAATCCCATCTCCTTCCATGGAAAACACGATTATGACCGGAGACCAGATCTTCGGTAACCGCCTTGCTTATGTAAAGAGCGATCCGCAGCGGTATGACATCGTTATTTTCTATTATCCGGACGACGAGAAGCAGAAGTTTATCAAGCGCGTTATCGGACTGCCGGGAGAGACGGTTACGATCCGCGACGGAAAGGTGTATATCAACGATTCCACCGAGCCGCTGCGCGATGATTTCTGCCCGGAAACACCGGTCGGCGATTTCGGACCGTATGAGGTGCCGGAGGGCTGCTACTTTATGCTCGGCGACAACCGGAACGTATCAAAGGATTCCCGCTACTGGCTGAATCCGTACGTAGAGAAAGACAAGATCATCGGCAAGGCCTTTCTGCGCTACTGGCCGCTGAACAAAATTTCTCTGATTGAATAAGAACAGAACGAAGACGAGGACAGGAATTATGGCATGGACATCGAGGGGACTCCGCGGATCAACGTTGGAGGAAATGATCAACCGCACAAACGAGCAGTACCGTGACAAGCATCTGGCACTGATCCAGAAGGTGCCGACGCCGATCACCCCGATCAAAATAGATAAGGAGAGCAGACACATCACGCTGGCTTATTTTGAAAAGAAGAGTACCGTTGATTACATCGGCGCTGTACAGGGCATTCCCGTCTGCTTCGATGCCAAAGAGTGCAAAACGGATTCCTTTCCGCTCGCAAACATCCACGAGCACCAGGTCACGTTTATGAAAGATTTCGAGCAGCAGGGGGGGATTTCCTTCCTGCTGCTGTATTTTACGGCGCGGGACGAATATTATTACCTGCGGTATGAGACGATGAAAACCTTCTGGGACCGCGGACAGAACGGCGGAAAGAAGCATTTTTCCTACACCGAGCTTGAAACGTCATTCTTCCTTCCCAGAACGGGAAGCAGCGTTCTCGTCCCGTACCTGAACGGAATCCAGAAGGATCTGGAGATACGGGATTCGAAAGCGGATTAAAATTTTGAGTTGACAGGGAAAATGTTTTCCGATATACTAACCATAGTTTTAAATTCAATATGGTAATATGGTAGTGAACTAAAGCGAAAAAGTGAGGACAACAAAACATGGATCGATTAATTCATACCCCGGAAGGCGTCCGGGATGTCTACAATCAGGAATGTACGAAAAAATTATACCTGGAGAATCAGATTGAGCAGGTATTTCATGCGTTTGGATATCAGGATATTGAAACACCGACGTTCGAGTTTTTTGATGTATTCGGAAGAGAAGTGGGAACAACACCGTCCCGCGAGCTCTACAAATTCTTTGACCGCGACGGCAACACCCTTGTGCTCCGTCCGGACTTTACCCCGTCGATTGCACGCGCAGCCTCCATGTATTTCATGGAAGAGACGATGCCGATCCGCCTTTGCTACAGAGGAAGCAGCTTCGTCAACAGCAGCAGCTATCAGGGCCGCTTAAAAGAGTCCACCCAGATGGGCGTCGAGCTCTTAAACGATGATTCCGCAATGGCAGACGCAGAGATCATTGCGATGACCGTAAAAGTTATGCTGGATGCCGGTCTTACCGATTTCCAGATCAGCATCGGCCACGTAGGTTTCTTCCAGGCGCTCGCCGAGGAAGCTGCGCTCGCCGAGGATGTTCTGAACGAATTAAAAGAACTGATTTCCATTAAAAATCATTTTGGCGCCGAGGAGCTGCTGGCAAAACAGAACCTTCGAAGTGATCTGTTTGAAGCACTCCGTGATGTTCCGCAGCTGTTCGGAAATGCAGAGATTCTCGAAAAGGCAAAAGGCCTTACAAGAAATCCGGCGGCAAGAGAGGCACTCGATCGTCTGGCTACGATCTATGAGATCGTTAAAGATTACGGCTATGAAAAATACGTCTTCTTCGATCTCGGCCTTTTAAGCAAATTCCATTACTACACCGGTATTATTTTCCAGGCCTACACCTACGGCACCGGCGAGCCGATCGTAAAAGGCGGCCGCTACGATGCACTGCTGCAGCACTTCGGAAAGAAAGCGCCGGCGATCGGATTCTGTACTGTCATGGAATCTCTGATGAATGCACTGGAGCGCCAGAAAATTTCTCTTCCGATTGCCAATACGAAAACGATGCTACTCTACCCGGATTTTCTTCAGCCGCTGGCCGTAAAACTTGCTAACGAGCACAGAAGCAAGGGCATGGATGTCGCGCTGGTCTGCTTTGCAAGGGACAAGGTTCTTGCAGATTATGAAGAATACGGCAGAAAGAACCAGTTCGGCGGCATTGTCTATATTCAGAAGAGCGATTCGGTGCTTGCTATCGATTTGTCGACAGGAGAAGTACAGCCGGTGGAGCTGTAGGAGAGGAAGGGTACGAAAAAGATGAGATATTTGACCATTGCACTGACAAAAGGACGCCTGGCGTACCAGACGCTGGAGCTGCTGGAAAAAGTCGGCATCACCTGCGATGAAATGAAAAATAAAGATACGAGAAAGCTGATTTTCACGGACGAAGAGCATAAGCTCCGTTTCTTCCTCGCCAAAGGTCCGGATGTGCCGACCTATGTGGAGTACGGCGCAGCGGATATCGGAATCGTCGGAAAGGACACGATTCTGGAGGAAGGAAGACGCCTCTACGAGGTATTGGACCTTGGCTACGGCAAGTGCCGCATGTGTGTCTGCGGACCGGAGTCCGCGCGTGAGCTGCTGCAACACAACCAGCAGATCCGTGTGGCAACGAAGTACCCAAACATTGCCAAGGATTACTTCTACAACCGCAAGCACCAGACCGTTGAGATGATCAAGCTGAACGGCTCGATCGAGCTGGCACCGATTGTCGGACTTTCCGAAGTGATTGTGGATATTGTAGAGACAGGAAGCACTTTACGGGAAAACGGCCTGACCGTTCTCGAGGAGGTCTGCCCGCTGTCTGCGCGCATGGTTGTCAACCAGGTGAGCATGCGGATGGAAAATGAGAGAATTACCAAATTAATTCAGGATCTGAAAGGAGCACTGGTATGAGAATCGTAAAACTGACAAAAGAGACCACAGAAAATATTCTGGAGAATATGCTGAAACGAAGCCCGACACAGTACGGAACGTACGAGGCTTCCGTGCAGGAGATCATTGAGAATGTAAAAACAAGAAAAGACGCAGCCGTTTTCGAATATACCGAGAAATTCGACCATGCGGTACTCGATGCTTCTACCGTAGAAGTAACACAGGAAGAGATTGATGAGGCGTACAACATCGTAGATCCAGAGCTGATCGGTGTCATTCGCAGATCCATGAAAAATATCCGTGAGTTCCACGAAAAACAGAAACAGAACAGCTGGTTCACCTCTACCGAGAACGGAACGATGCTTGGCCAGAAGCTGACCGCCCTGAACCGTGTCGGCGTATACGTTCCGGGAGGAAAGGCAGCGTATCCGTCCTCTGTTCTGATGAACATTCTTCCGGCAAAAGTGGCAGGAGTCAAAGAAATCTGCATGACAACGCCGTGCGGCAGAGACGGAAAAGTCAACCCGGTTGTCCTTGCGGCAGCAAAAGAAGCCGGTGCGGACCGCGTCTTTAAAATCGGCGGTGCACAGGCAATTGCAGCCCTTGCTTACGGAACCGAGAGCATTCCAAAAGTCGATAAAATCGTAGGACCTGGAAACATCTACGTTGCCCTTGCAAAGAAAGCCGTATACGGAAATGTCAGCATCGACTCCATCGCAGGCCCAAGTGAGATTCTTGTCCTTGCTGATGAGACTGCAAATCCGCGGTTCGTGGCAGCCGATCTCTTAAGCCAGGCTGAGCATGATGAGCTTGCAAGTGCGATCCTCATTACCACCTCCCAGGAACTGGCAGAGAAGGTAAGTGAAGAGGTAGACGGTTTCTTAAAAGTCCTCTCCAGAAGCGACATCATCTCCAAATCACTGGACAACTTCGGCTACATCCTTGTCACCGATTCGCATCAGGAAGCGATCGACACCGTAGATGCCATCGCACCGGAGCACCTCGAGATCGTGACGAAGAACCCGTTTGAGGATATGATGAAGGTACATAACGCCGGTGCTATTTTCCTCGGCGAGAACTCCAGCGAGCCTCTCGGTGACTATTTTGCCGGCCCGAACCATATCCTGCCGACGAACGGAACCGCAAAATTCTTCTCCCCGCTGTCCGTAGACGATTTCGTGAAGAAATCCAGCATCATCTATTATTCCAGAGAAGCCCTTTCCGAGATCCACGAGGATATCGAGAGCTTTGCAAAATCAGAGAGCTTGACGGCACACGCCAATTCGATTGCCGTCCGTTTTGAGGGGGAAGAGTAAGTGGAGAACAGAACAGCCAGCGTAGAACGCGTGACAAAAGAAACAAAGATCCGCATGACATTAAATCTGGATGGAACGGGAAAGAGCGACATCCACACCGGCATCGGCTTTTTTGACCATATGCTCGACGGCTTTGCCCGCCACGGTCTTTTCGACCTTTCCGTTTCTGTAGATGGAGACCTTGATATAGACGGCCACCACACGATCGAGGACACCGGTATCGTGCTCGGAACTGCAATCCGCGAGGCAGTCGGCGACAAACAGGGCATCCGCCGCTACGGCGACAGAATCCTTCCGATGGACGAGACACTGGTGCTCTCGGCCGTTGACCTCTGCGGCAGACCGTATCTCTCTTTCCAGGCAGAATTTACGCGGGAGAAAGTAGGAGAGATGGAGACTGAGATGGTAAAAGAATTCTTCTACGCCGTTTCCTATGCGGCGCAGATGAATCTGCATATCAAAGTGCTTGACGGCGGAAATAACCACCACATCATCGAGGCGATGTTCAAAGCATTTGCGAAGGCACTCGATGAGGCAACTTCCTTCGATCCGAGAATTGCCGGCGTGCTCTCGACCAAGGGCAGCCTGTAAGAGCAGAAAAAGAGGAGAACAAGAGGAGAACAAGAGATGAAACAAGCATTAAAATGTGATTTTACCTGGGCGGATTTTAAGACAAACAGCGACGGCATGGTTCCGGTTGTTGTACAGGATGCGGAAAATGACGAAGTGCTGATGCTCGCCTACATGAATGAAGAAGCGTTTGAGACGACACTGCGCCTTGGAAAAATGACGTACTGGAGCAGAAGCCGCAATGAGCTCTGGACGAAAGGACTGAGCTCCGGCCATGTGCAGTATGTAAAACAGCTTCTGATCGACTGCGACAACGATACAATTCTTGCCAAAGTAGAACAGGTCGGCGCAGCGTGCCACACCGGAAACCGCACCTGCTTTTACCGGACCCTGGCAGAATAAAAATTTTTGATTCAGAGCATAAAAAGAGCTCCTGTTTCACAGAATAAAATCTGTGGGACAGGAGCCTTTTTATGCAGTTCTGTATCGTTAAAAAGCCATTACAGAAGAAGGTATTTTAAGATAAACAGAACAGCCAGGATGTACATGATCACGCTGATCTTTTTTTCTTTTGCTTTTCCGCTCAGGATCTGGATTGCAACGTAGGAGATAACTCCCATGGCAATACCTTCGGAAATGCTGTAGAAGAACGGCATTGCTCCGATGCAGATGTAGCACGGAATCGCCTCGGAAAGATCGCTGAAATCAATGTTGACTACGTTGGTCAGCATGTAGAAGCCTACCACGATCAGTGCCGGAGCCGTTGCAAAGGACGGGATGGCAAGGAAGATCGGGGAGAGGAACAGAGCGAGGCCGAAGAGGATTGCAGTGGTAACAGCGGTAAGACCGGTACGGCCGCCTTCGGAAACGCCGGAAGCACTCTCAACGAAAGTCGTTGTGGTAGAAGTACCAAGAACAGCACCTGCGCAGGTAGCAACAGCATCTGCCATCAGCGCGCCCTTGATGCGCGGAAGTTTTCCGTTTTTGTCGAGCATGTTTGCCTTGGAAGATACACCGATCAGAGTTCCGATGGTATCAAACATATCGACAAACAGGAATGCAAACATGATCACGAAGAACTCGCCTGTTTTCAGAATGGAGAAATCCAGTTTTCCGAAAATCGGGGCAAGGCTTGGAATGGAAAGTCCGTTGGAAAAATCCGGGAACAGGCTGTAGAAGCCGTTTGCCGGGTTCGGAACGTAGAGACCGCATGCCTGGCAGATCATGCCGAGGATCCAGGTTGCAAGAATTCCCCAGAGGATGTTTCCCTTTACATTGCGTACGACAAGAACGGCGGTGAGAATAACACCGATGACTGCGAGCAGAACGGTGATTCCGACATCGTTAAACGTTCCTGCCACATACTCTGTTCCGTTTAATGTGGCTGCAGACTGCAGGTTGGCATTGTAGGAAGACAGGGAATAGAGGCCTGCCACGGTTGAAGAGTTCGGCAGTACAATTTTTGCATTCTGAAGTCCGATGAATGCGATGAACAGACCGATGCCGACGCTGACTGCAGATTTCAGGCTGACCGGAATGGAGTTGAAGATCGCCTCACGGACGTTGGTCAGAGAAAGTACAATAAAGATGATACCTTCTGCAAAAACGGCGGTCAGGGCTGCCTGCCAGCTATATCCGTAGCCGAGAACAACGGTGTAGGCGAAATAGGCGTTGAGGCCCATTCCTGGTGCCAGAGCGAATGGATAATTGGCGAAAAGTGCCATGAGCAGGGTGCCAAGGAAGGCTGCCAGAGCCGTTGCGGTAAAGACAGCGCCGTGGTCCATGCCGGTGGAGGAAAGGATGTTCGGGTTGACGGCAAGAATGTACGCCATCGTCATGAACGTGGTGACACCGGCGATGATCTCGGTTTTGACCGTTGTTCCATTTTCCCGCAGCTTGAATGTGTTTTCCATCAGCTTGCTAAACTTTTCCATAGTTTTCTCTCCTTTTGAATTTTGTAGGCGGAAATGTCGCCTCATAATATGGAAACATCCTAAATGTTACAATATTATCAAGTAGAATGCAAGAAAGAAACGAAAAGAATCTGAAAATTTCTTGTCGAAATTTTTAATTTTTCTATAGACAAATGTCATGATTTCTTTTATGATAAAAAAGGTGTCTTGTAAAATCTGCGTTAAGGAAATGTAAAATATTGAGACCAAAACACGAAAATACTTTGACAGGGATTTTGAAAAGACATCAGAAAAAGACAAGGAAGAAAAAAGAATATGAGTGTAATAGTGTCTTTGATGGGCGGTCTGGGCTTCTTCTTATATGGAATGAAGCTGATGAGTGAAGGACTGCAGAAGGTTGCCGGATCCAAGATGAGAAGCATTTTGGAGGTATTTACGAAGAACCGTGTGATCGGTCTTCTGGTCGGTATTTTCTTTACCGCGCTGATTCAGTCCTCCAACGCTACAACCGTTATGGTGGTCAGCTTCGTAAACTCCGGTCTGATGAAACTGGCACAGGCTCCTGGAATTATCCTCGGAGCAAACATCGGTACGACAGTTACCGGACAGCTGATTGCGTTTGACCTTGCGGATATCGCGCCGCTGTTTGTCATCATCGGTGTTCTGATGGTTATGTTCGTAAAGAACAATCTGACGATCAGCCGTCTCGGCGAGGTTATCTTGGGATTTGGTATTCTGTTTATGGGTATCTCCGGTATCTCAGGAGCCCTGAACGAAGCAAAAGAGATCCCGGCAGTCGTCAACGCCCTCGGATCCCTGACGAATCCGTTTCTTGCGTTCTTAGTCGGCTGGGTGGCTACCGCGATTCTGCAGAGTAACTCTGCAACGGTCGGAATCATCATGCTTCTTGCAAGAGAGGGCTTGATGGGACTTCCGATCTGTCTGTTTATGATGCTTGGATGCAACATCGGATGTACGATGTCCGCTATTCTTGCCAGCTTCGGCTGCAAAAAAGATGCAAAACGTGCGGCATGTGTCCACCTGCTGTTCAACATCTCCGGAACGATTGTCTGCTCCATTATTTTCCTGCTGTTTGGAAATCAGGTAGTTGACTTCTTTATGGGTATTTCCGGAAACGAAGCAGGCCGTATGATCGCAAATGCAAACTCGATCATCAAAGTATGCCAGGTACTCCTGATGCTGCCGTTTACCCCGCTTCTGGTGAAGGCAACGTACTTTATCATCCGCGGAAATGACGAGGAAGACAAAAAGTTCGAGCTTGCCTACATCAGCTCGAAACATGCGATGTCCCCGACGACTGCAGTTCTGCAGGCTGTCCGTGAGATGGAGCGTATGGCACAGATGGCAGAGACCAACCTGATTCGCGCGATGAATACGTTGGTGACCCGCGATCAGAAAGAAATCGACGAGGTCTACCGTGTCGAGGAAAATATTAATTTCCTGAACAAAGAGATTACGAACTATCTGGTTCACTTAAATCAGGCATCGCTGCCGACATCAGACGTTATGCGCATCGGTGCGCTGTTCCATGTGGTCAATGATATCGAGCGGATTGGTGATCATGCCGAGAATGTCGCAGATTCTGCTGTGCAGATGACGAATGACAATGTGACCTTCAGCAAACAGGGCGAACTGGATCTTTCCGAGATGCTGGATATGGTATTAAAAATTCTCGATGAGTCGATCGAAATGTTTGCAAAGAATGATCTGCAGCACCTGCAGGAGATCATTGATATTGAAAATTCCATTGATCAGGAGGAGCGGGATCTGCAGCAGAAGCATGTAGAGCGTCTGACCCGCAACGAATGTACGCCGGAAGCCGGCATGATCTTCTCCGATCTTGTATCCGGACTCGAGCGTGTCGCGGACCATGCAACCAATATTGCATTCTCCATTCTGGATGAAGATCCGGAAGAGAAAGCAGCCCGCGAGGCAGTTGCAGGAGCAGAAAAATAAGAAATGGATTAAGAGAATAGGAGAAAGGCCCCGAAACATTGGAGTTATGTTTCGGGGCCTTTCTTTCATGCTTATGATGTTTTTTATTTATGGATTTCTTTCACGGGAGAGCGGGCAGTCAGATCGAAGGAGTAGCGGAGGTCAGGGTATTTCCACCCTCTGCAGAGCGGGATGAACCCGCATTCTGCTGGGAATCGCTCTGCTGATCATCTGAAGAGCTGATGCTCGTTCCGAGGGTCAGTGAGAAGGTCTTTGTCTCATAGGATCCGTTGTCTGGAACCTGTACTTCCACCTCAACGGTTTCGCCGGCAGAGTAATACTGCAGCAGGGATTTCAGCTCGCTGGTGGAGGTGATGGAATGTCCGTCAAAGCTGGTCAGAACGTATCCGGATTTCAGACCTGCATTTTCAGCGGCACTGCCGGAGGTTACTTCGGAGATATAGACGCCGGCCGGCATATTGTATGCCTGCTGGATCTGGCTGCTGACATCGAGGCATTTGATGCCGATCGTTCCCTGATCTTCTGCGGCAACCTTTGTTCTGGTCTGCTCATTCATCAGATTTTCAATGATATCGGAAACACGGGAGACCGGGATTGCATAGCCCATGCCCTCTACCTCTGTAGAAGCAAGTTTTGCGGAGTTGATACCGATGACCTCTCCGTTCATGTTCAGAAGAGCGCCGCCGCTGTTGCCAGGGTTGATGGCTGCATCGGTCTGTAAGTAGGTCTTTCCGGTTGTATCAGTGGAAGAAGTATCTGCCGTTGTTCCATCGGAGCTTCCGTCAGAAGAGGAATCGCTGTCGATCACACGGTTTGCAGCACTGATGATACCGGTCGTAACGGACTGGCCGTAGCCGAGTGCGTTGCCGATCGCAACGACCTGCTCGCCGACCTCAACGGAATCAGAATCGCCCATCGTGGCAACAGCGATGCTGCTCATCGTGTCATCCGGGATCTCGGAGAGCGGAACGGCGATGACGGCAAGATCGTTATCGGCATCGGTACCTTTGATATTTGCCTTGCAGACCTGATTGTTTACAAAACTAACAGAAAGAGTATCGGCATCTTCTACTACATGGTTATTGGTGACGATCAGAAGCTCGGTGTCATTCTTTCCGATGATGATACCGGAACCGCAGCTTGTGGTCTCCTCGGTCTGCGGAGTCTGGGCACCGTAACCGAACATGCTGAAGTAGTTCTGTACTTCCTGTACGGACTGGTTTGTGATGGAGACGATCGACGGCATTGCGTTTTTCGCAATCGTGGAAACATCCATCGTTCCGGTGGAAGTGGAGCTTGAGGATGTGGCAGCGGCTTTTAAGAGGCTGCTGTTGGAAGTCGTCTGCTGTGCAGTGGTTGTTGTTGCAGCGGCTGTCGTGCTTCCGGCAAAGTGGTTGACTGCCTGGAAGGTACCGCCGGCAACACCGCCGAACAGAACTGCGCTTAAGGCGATGGCTCCGATTTTCTTTGCAAGCTTAGCAGCTTTTTTATTTTTGGAAGAAAGTTTCTTTCCGTTGAAGCTGTTCTGCTCTGCTGCCATCATGTTCTCATTATTGGTTTCGTTTTCGTTATTGTAGTTGTTTCTGTAGTCCATCATAATAAATACTTCCTTTCTGGTATCTGTATTTTAAACTGTGTTCCGGAATCGGCTTCCGGTTTTGTTTGCTTCCTTTTTTGTTTCTATGCTTTGCAGTATAATGGGAATCTGTGATGGAAATGTAGTAAAAATGTGAAAAAAATAAGTTCTCTGGAAAAGAGAAAAGTGCTACAATAAGAAACAGAAAAATGATCAGGAAATGAGGAAGTAAGAATGAATAGAGGAATAACACAGAAACAGTATCTGGAGTTGGTCCCGCCGACGGAGGAGGACGCCCGCTCCAGCCAGATGCGGATACTGGATGCATTAAAAGAGAAAGGAATCACCGCATCATTTACCCTTCCAGCGCTGCAGAAACTGTATCCCATCTGCGATGAGGCAGACTATAACATAACGGTTTGCCTCGCATGGAATGGAAGCATCTGGCAGGTGGTTGATCTGGAAGCGGGCGATACAGCAGCAGAGCATTACGGCTATGCCGCTGATCTTGGAAGTACGACCGTCGTTGTGCGCCTGGTAAACTGCAGCGACGGTACTGTGCTTGCCGAGGAGAGCGAATACAACCGCCAGACTGCCTATGGAACCGATATTCTGACGAGAATCTTTGCCTGTAAGGATAAACCGGAGGTACTGCAGGACATCCGTGCGTGTACGATGGAGACATTTACACTGCTCTTTGAAAAACTTCGCCAAAAGACAGGAATTGCGCCGTCGGATGTTCTCTCAATGGTCGTATCCGGCAACACAACGATGATCCATTTCCTGCTGGGACTGGATCCGTTCTGCGTCTTTTCATCCCCGTACGCCGTGCGCGCAGACCGCGTCGGATTCCTTCCGGCGAAAGAGATGGGATTTCCCATGAAGGGATGTGTCTACTGCGTGCCGGGAAAATCCAATTACCTGGGCGGTGATATATTAAGCGGTATGATCGCAACGGAACTCTATAAAAAAGAAACGATCAGCGTTTTTTTTGATATCGGAACGAACGGCGAGCTTGTCGTCGGAAACCGGGAATTTCTGCTCTGCGGCGCAGGCGCTGCCGGTCCGGCGCTCGAGGGCGGCGTGGTCAAAACCGGCATGCGAGCTGCAGAAGGCGCTGTTGATGCGGTAAAAATAGAAGACGGGAAAATCCAGTGCCATGTAATCGGAGAGGGTAAGCCAAAGGGCATCTGCGGTTCCGGCATTATCGATCTGCTCGCGGAATTATTCCTAAATGGATGGATCAACCTGTTCGGCACCCTGCAGCCGGAGCGGTCAGAAAAGATCAAAGAAGATCCGAAGACGGGAGAATGGTGTGTCGAGTACAGGGAAGGACTGAACTTTTATCAGAGCGATATCGCCGAATTTCTGCGGACGAAATCGGCCGCCTATACGATGGTTGAGTACATGATGCGTGAATCCGGCATCTCCATGGAAGATATCGACCGGTTTTATGCGGCGGGCGCGTTTGGAAAACACGTCTCGAAGGAGTCAGCCATCACAATCGGCATGTATCCGGATATGGACCGGGAACGCCTCATCTGCGCTGGAAATACGTCGTTAGAGGGAGCGGAAAAAATTCTGCTGGACAGAACCCGAATCGAAGAGATTGACCGGATTCTCGAGGAGATGGTTTATATTCAGTTTGGTCAGGTCTCTGACTTTATTTCCATGATGGCAGCCGCCCAGGCAATTCCACACACGGATCTCGAGCGGTTTCCAAGTGTACAGAAAAAACTGGAAGAAAGAAAACAGTAAATAGCGGCAGGCGCTTGACCGCAGTCGAATCGTGTCATATACTTGTTAATGATAATGAGAATCAACAAGGAGAGACAGATATGACATTGAAAGAACTGCCGATCGGAAAAACGGCGACTGTCCGTACCGTAGGAGGAGAGGGTGCGCTGCGGCAGCACTTCCTCGATATGGGAATCATTCCAGGTGCGGAGGTAACAATGGTAAAGTATGCACCGATGGGAGATCCTGTGGAAGTACGGATTCACAGCTATGAGCTGACACTTCGCCTTGACGATGCCGGACGGATTGAAATTGATGAGGTGCGGGATACCGTAAAAGAAAAGGAGCAGCCGGATGCCAGAGCGATTCCGCATCCCGGCTTTGGAGAGGGCGGAAAGTACCACAATAAGGCAGAGGAGCATCCGCTGCCGGAAGGAGAGCTGTTGTCCTTTGCGCTGGCCGGAAACCAGAACTGCGGCAAGACCACCCTGTTCAACCAATTAACGGGATCCAACCAGCACGTCGGAAACTTCCCCGGCGTGACCGTAGACCGGAAGGACGGTGAAATCCGCGGCCAGAAAAACACGCTGGTCACCGATCTTCCCGGCATTTATTCGATGTCGCCGTATTCAAGCGAAGAGATCGTCACCCGGAATTTCGTTCTGAACGAGCATCCGCGCGGCATCATCAATATTGTAGATGCGACAAATATCGAACGAAACCTGTATCTGACGATGCAGCTGATGGAACTCGACGTTCCGATGGTACTGGCCCTCAACATGATGGATGAGGTACGCGAAAACGGCGGTTCTGTGCTCGTGAACCAGATGGAAGAGAGACTTGGCATCCCGGTTATCCCGATTTCCGCTGCAAAAAACGAGGGAATCGATGAACTGGTTGCCCATGCTGTCCATGTGGCCAAATACCAGGAAAAACCGGGCAGAAAGGACTTCTGTGAGGCGAATGACCACGGCGGTGCCGTCCACCGTGCGTTGCATGCGATCATGCATCTGATCGAGGATCACGCCGCAAGGGCGGATATTCCGGTGCGGTTTGCGGCGAGCAAGCTGGCAGAGGGCGATGCGCTGATCCTGGAGCAGCTGGCCCTCGATGAAAACGAGAAAGAGATGCTCGAGCATATCGTCTGTCAGATGGAGACGGAGCGCGGCCTGGACCGCGCGGCGGCGATTGCGGATATGCGTTTTAATTTTATTGAAAAAGTCTGCCGTGAGACCGTGGTAAAACCAAAAGAGAGCCGCGAGCATGTGCGGAGCACAGAAATTGACCGTGTGCTGACCGGAAAATATACGGCTCTGCCATGTTTTGCCGGGATTATGGCGGCTGTCTTTTTCCTAACCTTCCATGTGATTGGAGCATCGCTGCAGAGTGTGCTGGAGATTCTGATCGGAAAACTGACCGAGCTCGTGGACAGCGCCATGACAGCATGGGGCGTCAATCCGGTGCTTCATTCCCTTGTGATTGACGGTATTTTTAACGGCGTCGGAAGTGTCTTAAGCTTCCTTCCGATCATCGTCACCCTGTTTTTCTTCCTGTCCATTCTGGAAGACAGCGGCTATATGGCGCGCGTGGCATTTGTGATGGATAAGCTGCTCCGGAAAATCGGCCTCTCCGGCCGCAGTATCGTGCCGATGCTGGTCGGTTTTGGCTGTACCGTGCCGGGCGTCATGGCGAGCCGCACCCTGCCTTCCGAGCGTGACCGGAAAATGACGATCCTATTAACTCCGTTTATGAGCTGTTCGGCAAAACTTCCGATTTACGCGTTCTTTACCGCCGCATTCTTCCCGAAATACAGTGCCCTTGTGATGGTTCTTCTGTATTTCGGTGGTATCTTCATGGCTGTCCTGATGGCGATGCTGATGCAGGGAACTTTATTCCAGGGGGAAGCCGTTCCGTTTGTCATGGAGCTTCCAAACTACCGCATGCCGGGGGCAAAAAATGTCGGACAGCTTTTGTGGGATAAGGCAAAAGACTTCCTGCAGCGGGCATTCACCGTCATTTTTGTTGCCACGATTGTGATCTGGTTTTTACAGACCTTTGGAACGCATCTCAATGTCGTGGAGGACTCCAAGGACAGCATTCTCGCCGTTGTCTCCGGCCGTCTCGCCCCGGTTTTTCGGCCGCTTGGATTTGGAGACTGGAGAGTATCGACCGCCCTTCTAACCGGATTTATGGCAAAGGAGAGTGTCGTCTCCACACTTTCCGTACTGTTCGGCACGACCGCGCAGCTGACCGAAATTCTGACACCGGTTTCCGCATTAAGCCTTCTGGTTTTCTGCCTCCTCTATACGCCGTGTGTGGCGGCAGTCGCTTCCATCAAGCGGGAGCTTGGCGGCAGATGGGCAGCCGGTGTTGTCGTTTCCCAGTGTGTGATCGCCTGGCTGGCAGCTTTTGTCGTACATGGCTTTGCACTGCTGTTTGGCATGTAAAAAAGAACATTAAATAAGAAAAGCTCTGCAGAACAGAAAATGCAAAATTCTGATCTGCAGAGCTTTTGATATATGGCTAGTAAAAAAATGCCGGTTTTAAATTTTTCGTATCACATGCTTTAAAATTCTTGTCTTGTGGAGCAGAAAGATCGAGCAGTCCATAAACAGATGGGCAAGAAAGGTGCTCAAAATGACGCCATTTGATTTCAGCAGAAAGCCGACATGGAACCCATACCAGCACACGAAACCGGAGTAGGCGCTCATGATGACAAGAAGCGGTAGATTTTCCAACACGCCCCGCATCGTTTCAAGAAAACTCTTGACCGTAAAGTCGAAATACAGGAAGCGGCCGACCGTCAGTGTCAGGAAATAGAGAATCAGCCCGTCATAATTCGTGTCCTCGTAGATAAAGCGGATGTACAGGAGAATCAGTACAATATAGAAGACCGAAATCAGCCGCACCGACGCCTTCTGCTCCGGGTCAAGGTGCGTGAGCTTTACCAGAACCACATCGAGCCAGCTCGTCAGAAAGACGGAGAGCACGATAAAGACAAGAAGCACCACATCCTGATATTTCTCCCAGTACATCGAAATCTGCGGCAGACGCTCATCGATAATGTAATAGAGGGAGAGGAAGAGAAGAATCGAAGTGCCGGAGAAAACCAGCTCATAAAAGCTTTCCACAATCTGATACTGCCTGCGCTGGTGTTTCTTCCGGCGTATTTTTTTTGCTTTTTCCTCTGTCTCCTCTTTTAGCTGCCGTTGAATCTGCAATTTTGCAATCAGAAGCACAAGGGCAAGCACCAGAATCAGGCCGAGCAGTGAGACAAGCAGAAAACTGCCCACATTGGCGGGATCAAAATAGTGAAGAATATAGTATCGTTTCAAATAAAATCACCTCTTCTGAAAATTCTTTTTTTGATTTCTCTTCACTTTAGTACCAAATCCGGAAAAAGTAAAGTACAAAAATGAGAACAGAAAGAAAGTGTCTGATAAAAAATGACCGAAATGGAGAGAATAAAGTGATCGATGCGTGACAGGGAAGAAAAGATGACGATCAGTCAAACTCGGTCAAAGCAGGGCGATAAAACGGGGAAATCCGTCATAAAACTCTAAACTTATGCAAATACGACAAAAAGAGAAGGGAAAATTCATGAAATATTAATGATTGATTTTGAATGAATATGACGATATAATAAGTTCATCAAAGCAAACACGATCAAAATAATGCAGGAGGGAAATATGATTTACACAGTGACATTCAATCCGTCTCTGGACTACATTGTATCGGTGGAAGACTTCAAGCTCGGCCTTACCAACCGCACAAGCTCCGAGCTGATGCTTCCGGGCGGAAAAGGAATCAACGTATCGACCGTACTTGGAAACCTTGGAATTGAGAGCACAGCGCTCGGATTTCTGGCAGGCTTTACCGGAAAAGAAATCGCCGGACGGCTCGACCAGATGGGAATTAAAAACGGCTGCATCTGGCTGGAAGAAGGATATTCCCGCATCAACGTCAAATTAAAGAGCATTGACGGAACTGAGATCAACGGACAGGGACCCGAAATCCCGGAGAAAAAAGTGGAAGAGCTGATGAAACAGCTTTCCGCACTCGGCGAGGGCGACGTTCTCTTCCTCGCAGGCAGCATCCCGTCATCCATGGCAGATGATGCCTATCAGAAAATTATGGAAATGCTCGACGGCAAGGGCGTCCGCATCGTCGTAGACGCGACCCGTGATCTGCTGATGAAGGTTCTGCCGTACCACCCGTTCCTCATCAAACCGAACAATCACGAACTCGGCGAGATTTTCGGTGTGGAATTAAAGACAAGAGAGTCGGTTGTTCCGTATGCAAAACAGCTGCAGAAAAAGGGCGCACAGAACGTTCTGGTTTCCATGGCAGGCGAAGGAGCCGTTCTCGTTGCCGCATCCGGTGAGGTCTTTGAAGCTCCGGCCCCGAAAGGAAAGCTTATCAACGGCGTCGGCGCAGGAGACTCGATGGTAGCCGGATTCATGGCAGGCTACATGGAAAAAGAAGATTACCTCCATGCGTTCCATATGGGAATCGCAGCGGGAAGTGCAAGTGCTTTTTCTGAAAACCTTGCAACCCGGGAGGAAATTGCATCTGTCTACGAACAGATTACAAAATAAAAGGGAGGACGTCTCATGAGAATCACAGAGTTGCTGGACATCCGCAGTATTGCGCTGGATGCCGCACCGAAAAGCAAACAGGAAACGCTTGACGCAGCCGTAGCGCTGATGGTCAAAAGCGGAAAGATCACAGACGAAGATGCGTACCGTGCACAGGTTTACGCAAGAGAAGAAGAGAGCACCACAGGAATCGGAGAGGGAATTGCGATTCCGCACGGAAAATGTGATGCAGTAAACAAACCGGGCCTTGCAGCCATGGTGATCCCGAACGGCGTTGATTTTGATTCTCTCGATGGAGAGCCGGTCACCCTGCTGTTCCTCATCGCAGCGCCGAACACAAAAGACAACGTTCACCTCGATGTCTTAAGTAAACTTTCCATGATGCTGATGGATGAAGAGTTCACCAAGAGCCTTCGAAACGCAAGGACACCGGAAGAGTTCCTTGCCATTATCGACCGCGCCGATGAAGAGAAAAAGAGCGTAGATGAGCGTCTTGCAGAGCCGGTGGAAGCAAAAGAAAATCAGGTGAAGATTCTCGCCGTTACTTCCTGCCCGACCGGTATTGCCCACACTTACATGGCAGCCGAGGGAATCGAGAAAGCAGCGAAAGCAAAAGGATGCTTCGTAAAAGTCGAGACACGAGGCTCCGGCGGAGCGAAAAACGTGCTGACTGCACAGGAAATCGCCGATGCGGACTGCATCATCGTTGCAGCCGACGCACAGGTTCCGATGGATCGTTTCGACGGAAAGAAAGTCATTCAGCGCCAGGTATCCGACGGTATCAGCAAAGCAGATGAGCTGATCGAGCTTGCGATGTCCGGAAACGCACCGGTTTACAAGAGCGGCAATGCGCAGACAGCCGCAGCAAGCACGAAGAAGAACAGCGGCGGTATCGGCCACCAGCTGTACACCCAGCTGATGAATGGTGTTTCCCATATGCTTCCGTTCGTTGTCGGCGGCGGTATTCTGATCGCAATCGCATTCCTGATCGACGGACTTCTTGTTGATATGAACTCCCTTGATGCCGCAGCCAGATCAAACTTCGGTACGATTACCCCGGCTGCAGCGATGTTCAAACAGATCGGCGGCGTGGCATTCGGCTTCATGCTCCCGGTTCTTGCAGGCTACATCGCCATGGCAATCGGCGACCGGCCGGCACTTGCCCTTGGTTTTGTCGGCGGTATGATGGCATCGAGCGGAACCTCCGGTTTCCTTGGAGCACTCGTTGCCGGTTTTGCAGCAGGCTACATTATCCTTGGCCTCCGCAAAGCATGTGAGAAACTTCCGGAAGCACTCGAAAAGATTGCGCCGGTTCTGATTTACCCGGTAGTCGGCATCCTTGCGATGGGACTTCTGATGCTCTTCATTGTAGAGCCGATCATGGGAACCGTCAACACGGTACTGAACAATGGTCTTGCTTCCATGGGCGGATCCAGCAAGCTGATCCTTGGCATGATCCTCGGCGGCATGATGGCCATCGACATGGGCGGCCCGTTTAACAAAGCAGCTTACGTATTCGGAACAGCAGCCATCGCAGCAGGGAACTACGACATTATGGCATCCGTTATGATCGGCGGTATGGTTCCTCCGTGTGCGATTGCACTTGCAACCCTGCTGTTCAAAGATAAATTTACAAAAGAAGAAAGAGAATCCGGTCCGACCAACTTCATCATGGGACTCGCCTTCATCACCGAGGGTGCGATTCCATTCGCAGCAGCAGACCCGATCCACGTTCTTCCGGCCTGCATCATCGGCTCTGGCCTCGCAGGTGCGCTCTCCATGGCATTTGGCTGTACCTTAATGGCACCGCACGGCGGCATCTTCGTTGTACCGGTTATGGGAAATGCGCTGCTTTATCTGGTGGCAGTTGTCATCGGAACAGTGGTATCCGCAGTTCTGCTTGGAGTTTTAAAGAAAAAAGTTGCATAAAAGAGTAGAAAAAAGACAGAAAACAAAGTAAAATAAAAATATCAAAGATCCTATGGGAGGAAAAAATCATGAAAGAATTTAAGTATGTTGTAACAGATCCAGAAGGAATCCACGCTCGTCCGGCAGGAATGCTGGTAAAAGCAGTCAAAGAATTTTCCTGTGATATCAAGATCGCAAAAGACGGAAAAGCCATGAACTGCAAAGCCATCTTCGGCATCATGGGACTGGCTGTAAAACAGGGCGAAGAAGTTACCCTGACCTTCGATGGAGCAGATGAAGATGCTGCATACGAAGCAATCAGCAATTTCATGAAAGAGAACTTGTAATTCTACAGAGCCATGCGGAATGGAAGAAAAAAGTGCGAATCATGCTTGCATGAATGAGTGCTTTTTTCTGGAATTCCATATGGCGAGAAGCCACATCGAAATGGAGCGTAAGCGGAATTGAGATGGGGCTCTGGAGAATTACAATATAGTAATCGGCAGGAGCGTGTTTGAAAAACTTTCTGAAACTAAGAAATCCTTTTTGAACACGCTCCGGCTGTCTGGACAGAAAATTCGGATATCGAGAACAAAGGTGGAGAAAACTTATGCAGATTTATCAGGGAAAAAGCGTATTTTCCGGCATTGCGATCGGAAAGATCCGCGTATACAAAAAGAATGAGCGTCAGGTAAAACGTGTGAAAGTAGAAAATCCGGATGCGGAGATGGCACGGTTTGAGGAAGCAAAGGCAAAAGGAATCGCACAGCTTGGCGTTCTGTATGAAAAAGCATGCAAAGAGGTTGGCGAGGCCAATGCAGCGATCTTCGAGGTACATCAGATGATGATGGAGGACGACGGCTACAACGAGTCCGTCGAGAATATTATCAAGAGCCAGGGCGTCAACGCTGAGTATGCCGTTGCAACGACAGGCGACAACTTTGCGCAGATGTTTTCTGCCATGGACGATGATTACATGAGAGAGCGCGCGGCAGACGTAAAGGATATTTCCGAGCGTCTGATCTCCATCTTAAACGGAGACGACACCGACGCATCCTTAAACGACGAACCGGCGATCATCGTGGCAGATGACCTTGCGCCGTCTGAGACGGTACAGATGGATAAGGACAAAGTTCTTTCTTTTGTTACCGTACACGGTTCTTTAAATTCCCACACCGCTATCCTTGCAAGAACCATGGCGATTCCGGCACTGGTCGGAACACCGCTTCCGCTGGATGAGAGCGTAGACGGAAAGCTCGGCATCGTAGACGGATCCGATGGAACCATCTATGTTGATCCGGACGAGGAGACTCTTGCTGCCATGCAGAAGCGCCGCACCGAGGAGGAGGAAAAGAAAAAACTGCTCCTCACCTTAAAGGGAAAAGAAAATATTACACTGGACGGACAGAAAATTCTGCTGTATGCTAATATCGGAAACATCAAAGACCTTGCGGCTGTCATGCAGAACGACGCGGGCGGCATCGGCCTGTTCCGAAGCGAGTTTATCTATCTGGAGCAGGATCACTATCCAACAGAGGAGGAGCAGTTCCGTATCTACAAACAGGCAGCAGAGACGATGGCAGGAAAACGTGTCATTATTCGTACGCTCGATATTGGAGCTGACAAACAGTGCGATTATTTCGAGATGGAAAAAGAAGAAAATCCGGCACTTGGCTGTCGTGCAATCCGTATCTGCCTGACAAGACCGGAGATCTTTAAAACCCAGCTTCGCGCGCTGTTCCGGGCAAGCGCATATGGAAAAATTGCGATTATGTATCCAATGATCACAAGTGTCGGCGAGGTTCGCCAGATCAAAGCGATTGTGGAGGAAGTAAAAGCTTCTCTCGCTGAGCAGGGCATTGAGTACGGAAATCCAGAGCAGGGTATCATGATCGAGACCCCGGCGGCTGCCATCATCAGCGATGAGCTGGCAAAAGAGGTTGATTTCTTCAGTATCGGAACGAACGACCTCAGTCAGTACACACTCGCGATCGACCGCCAGAACACAAAGCTGGATCCGTTCTTTGATCCGCATCACCCGGCGATCCTGCGCATGATTCAGATGGTTGTGGAGAATGCACACAAAGCCGGCATCTGGGCCGGTATCTGCGGCGAGCTCGGCGCTGATCAGGAGCTGACAAAAGAGTTCCTTGCGATGGGCGTAGATGAACTTTCCGTTTCTCCGGGAAGCATCCTTCCGCTCCGCAAGATCATTCTGGGAACAAACGTGGCAGAATATAAGGCAGGAAAGAAATGTTAACACAGCAGAGACATGAGATAATTTTGAAACTGTTAAAAGAAAAGGGAAGCATCACCGTGACGGAAGTCCGGGATCTTCTCGATACATCGGAGTCCACGGTACGCCGCGATATCACAGCGCTCGACAAGGAGGGCAAGCTGGAAAAGGTATTCGGCGGCGCCGTGGAGGCCGGTCAGAAGGTGACGGCACACGAGTACACCGTTGCGCAGAAAAATGAGCTGAACTGCGACGCCAAACGGAAAATCGCAGAGTATGCGGCATCCCTGATTGAACCGGATGATTTCGTCTTTCTCGATGCGGGAACGACGACAGCGCATATGATCGATTTTATCGGAACAACCTCCGCCGTTTTCGTGACCAACGCAGTTGCCCATGCACAGCGGCTGGCATCCCGCGGCTATAAAGTCATTCTGGTCGGCGGCGAGCTGAAAAGCTCCACCGAAGCCGTTGTGGGAAACCAGGCGATCCGCACGATTCAAGAATACCACTTCACCAAAGGCTTTTTCGGCACTAACGGTGTCACAAGAAGAAGCGGCTGCACAACGCCGGATGTCAATGAAGCAGTAATCAAAAAGACCGCCATGGAGCAGTGCCGCCAGTGCTACGTCCTCTGTGACGCAAGCAAATTTAACAGCATCAGTTCCGTTACCTTCGCAGACTTTGAAAAACCGATTTTTATCACGGACCGGAAAGTTCCCGGGTATGAGAAGAGCAAACATATCATCGTATGCGAGACGGAGCGAAAATAAAAAGCCAACATCTTACACGCACATAAATTGCAAAGCGCCCCGGCCCTGCAGATCATTTGGATGCAGGACCGGGGCGCCGTTTACAGACTTATTCTTTGATTTCCGCCAGCATTACATCTGGATGATGATACTGCGGACGATGTTTCAAAAATGGAACTTTAAGCAGGGTAGCATTCTTGGGACACCAGTGAAGACAGGCATAACAGGCTGCACAGGAATGTCCTCCATAAAAATACGATGCAGTAACAAAATCTTCTTTTGGCAGACTTCCGTCAGATGTAAAGTTTGTTTTTCGTTCTTTTATAAAAGATATGATAGATTTTAACCGTTCCGGTGCTTTTTTCAGTCGTTCCAGATTTTCCTGCTCTGAGCTGATTAAACAGTTGCCTGGCATCTGCAGATCAAAGACAGCCGACAGGTTTGCACCGCTGCGGGAAAGTGCCTGACTTAGGCTGACAAAAGAATTTCCGCTTTTTCCATTGTTAGAAGTCATGACGACAAAAGTATAGCAGTCAGGATTGACCGTTAACTTCAATAAAAATTCTTTTACAATCCATGGCAGATCGCTCATGTAGGTAGGAAAGACAAAACCGATTATATCGTCTTTGCAGAAAAAATTGCTTTCTGTTTTCTGTTTTATAATATTCTCAACAGGCTGATTCAGCTCTTTTCCAATTTCTTTTGCAGCCCAAAGCGAATTACCAGTTCCGGTAAAATAAAAAATCATAAGTTTTTCCCTCTCTTTTTGAAGTTTATGACGGAGAAAATATTTTTATCCGTTTGCTTTATATTATTTTAAAACTATGATGTTGGGGTCAAAAGCCCCTCTATAGTACCTTGAAAAGTTCATATATTTTGTAGTAAATACAAGCCTAAATGGTTTACTTGCTGTATAATAGAGATATCTTAGTAGGAAAGAAGGCAATCTCTATGTCATTCAAAGAAAATACTTACCAGCAAATGTCATTTACAGATAGTTTTTCTGGATTAACTGCCAGAGAACAAAAAGCATTGGAAAAATCCTGGGCAAAAGTCTTTGCCGATGAAATATTTCCTGCCATTGATGAAAAGCGTTTTTCTGTCTTATACAGCGATAAGGCATCCAGACCGAATACTCCGGTCAACGTGATTGTTGGTGCGCTCATTATCAAAGAGCTTTTTGATTATTCCGATGACGAGATGGTCGAAAATCTTATGCTGGATTTTCGAATTCAGTACGCACTGCACACAACAAGTTTTGAAGAACAGTCTTTGAGTGACAAGACCTTAAGCCGTTTCCCCAAGAGGTGCTATGATTATGAAACACTTCACAACAAGGATCTTTATCATGATTGTGTGAAAGATTTAAGTGCTTCCATTGCAAAACTGGTGGGAATCAGCGGTAAAGTCAGGCGTATGGATTCCATGATGATCGAATCCAACGTCCGCAGGCTCAGCCGAATGGAACTGATATACACCTGCATTGCAAAGCTGGTGATGTATGTGAATAAAATCAATGGTTCCGCTCTGTCTGACGATTTAAAACATTATATCGATCCTAACGATTTTAACAGAGTGATTTATCATCAGCGCAGTACCGATGCAGATGAGCGCATGAAGCAGCTCTTAACGGATGCGGATAAACTTCTTGCCCTGTGTGAGTCTGATTACAATGATTCAACAGAGTATGATCTGTTTGTCAGATGCCTGTCAGAACAGACCATTGTTGAAAATGAAAACCGAAGACTCCGCACGAAAGAAGACGGCGGCATGAAATCAACCATGCTGCAGAATCCTTCTGACCCTGAAGCGACATTCCGGAATAAAGCAGGAAAAGAGCATCGAGGATATGCTGCTAATCTTGAAGAATCCGTTGGAGCCAATGGTTCTGTTGTAACAGAGTACCAGTATGAGCAAAACAACCATAGTGACAGTCAGTTTATCCAGGAGCACCTTGCGCAGATGGATAACCAGGAAGAACGGACTGTTATAGTCACGGATGGAGCATATAGTGGAACAGAAAACACACAACTTGCAGCTCATAAAAACGTAGAACTGATTACCACAAGTCTGACGGGGAAACCGGCTCCGGATATCCTTGCTGATTTTGAATTCAACGAAGAGGGAACAAAAGTCCTCCGATGTCCAGCCGGCCATGCACCGAAAAGCTGTTCTTATATGAAACCAAGCAATCAGTGTGCCGTTTCCTCTCTGCATGAGCAGTGTGCCAACTGTCCGTAGCAGGATCAATGCAAGCCGAAGATCTTTAAGAAGGTTGCAAAAATAGTAACATCCAAAGCAGCGCATGAACGTGCGAAAATCCAACGGAACATGAATAGCAAAGAATTCAAAAATTATGCAAGGCTGCGTAATGGAGTGGAAACTGTTCCATCGAATATACGCAAGAATTACCACTTGGAAAAGATACCTCGTGGGAAACAGCGGGGCAAGTTCTTTTTCGGTTCCAAGATAGCAGCATTGAATTTCAGAAAACTCTTTATAGAAATAGAGGACAAAGTTATTTATGGTTTTGCCCCCAACATCAAAACTATTGTAGTATAACATAGAAAGAAAAACTTACGGTAAACGACGCAGATAAATCAATTTTTATATATTGTACGAGGAGCACGAATATGGAAAAAGAAACCGTCATTTTGACTTGCAGTTCGCTGGAACGTTATGTGAAACGGGCACAGGAGAAGATGCATACCAATTATCCGATTATAGTCATTGATCGGATCTATCACGTAGAGCCGGCGACTATGAAAACGGTGATCTGGCAGGAACTGGAAAAAAGAAAAAGGAAGCCGGATACGATTCTGGCTGCCATGGGATTTTGCGGAGGAGTTTGGGACCAGGTGCGGGCACAGGTAAGGACTGTGATTCCAAGAGTAGATGATTGTGTGTCCCTGCTTTTAGCCACAGATGACCGGTACATCCCCAACCGCAAGGAGAGCGGGCATCTGTATCTTTATGAGGATGAGCCCGAAAAATTTTCTGTGTTATCACTATTGAAAGATTATCGGAAAGCATCCAAGGAATTTCAGGGACTAGATGAAGAAACGTTGTTCCACATGTGGTTTGACCAGTATTATTTTCTGGATATCATTGATACCGGGTATAATGATTGTTATGAACTTGCGTATGCGGAGCAGGCGCAGAAAAATGCAGATATGATTCATGCAGCGTTGGACTATGTGCAGGGAAGTAACCGAATCCTGGAAAAACTGGTGTCGGGAGAATGGGATGAGCAGTTTCTGGTAGCTGAACCCGGGCATTTGATCCGGCATGGGGATTTTTTCTGAGTGGAAAAGGATGTTCCAGCCCAGAGATCTGGCATTTTTGGAAGGTCTTGTACTATTTTTATGTAAAATGGAAAGATGCTGAGAAATTAGTTTGGCATTGACAGATCAGCAAATCTGTGATATTGTCCAACTATGCATAGAGCATATTTGAAAAATGCTTTTCGAAGACGCTTTAAAGCATGAATAGAAAAAAGAAAGAACATGAACGTGTAAAGGTGAGGGAATGTATCTGAAATAATTTAAGCTGGAAAACACAATTGTATTTTGGTAAGACCTGTTTGAAACGGGTTATTTTGTGTACGCTTAAATTAGATACTTAGACGATTCGTTATGTTCCGACACCAGTGCCATGCACGCTGTGTCTGTTTAGGATGCGGGTCTGTTTTGCGTACGCAAAGCGGGCTCGCTTTTTAAATACTCTAGGCAGAATTTTTTATGCCGTGAGAAAAAGAAAAACAGGCAGAAGGGAGTTTTTATGGCACAGATCAATGTCAGTAATCTAACCTTTGGGTATGAAGGAAGTTATGATACAATCTTTGAAAATGTATCGTTTTCAATCGACACCAGCTGGAAGCTTGGTTTTGTGGGAAGAAACGGAAAGGGAAAGACAACGTTTCTTCAGTTACTCCTGGGAAAATACGAATACCAGGGAGCGATCACCCGATCGGTTGTCTTCGATTATTTTCCGTATCCGGTGAAACAAAAAGATCTGGAACGGACAGCAGCGGAGCTGATGGAAGACTGGAAAGCGGGAGTAGAGAGCTGGAGAGTTCTTTGTGAATTGGAAAAAGTGGATATGGACGCAGAACTTTTGTACAGACCATTTGGTACGTTAAGCTTTGGGGAGCGGACCAGGGTCATGCTTGCAGTCCTTTTTTCCGGTGAAAATGATTTTCTGCTGATCGATGAACCCACCAACCATTTGGATCAGGACGCCAGAGAGATTATCAAAAAATATCTGGCGTCAAAAAAAGGATTTATTCTGGTATCCCACGACAGGGATCTGCTGGACGCCTGTATCGATCATGTGCTGGTTTTAAACCGGGCCTCGATCGAAGTGCAGAGCGGCAATTTTTCCAGCTGGTGGGAAAATAAGGAAAAAGCAGACAACTTCGCCAGAATGGAACATGAAAAACATGTAAAAGAAATTGGAAAACTAAAGGCAGCCGCCGACCGTTCTTCGCGCTGGGCAGAAAAAAATGAAAATACCAAGATTGGGTATGATCCAGCCAAAGAACATGACAGATCGATATCGACACGATCGTATATCGGAGCAAAGACGAAGAAAATGCAGTCGCGCGTCAAAGCGTACGAGGAGAGAATGGACCGGGAGATCGAGAAAAAGGAAGGGCTGTTAAAAGATATCGAAACGGTAAAAGATTTAAAGATTATGCCGCTTTCCCATTACAAAGAACGGCTGATCGAATGCAGGGATTTTTCCTTAAAATATCGGGATGGAAAAGAACATGTGATCACCGGATTGAATTTTGAACTGAAACAAGGAGACCGTGTTTTTCTGAAAGGAAAAAATGGCTGTGGAAAATCCAGCCTGATCAAGTATATTCTGACGCAGAACCTGCAAAATTCTTCCAATGGCGGAATCGAAAAGCGGAAAATTACGATGTCCGGATGCGAAAATCTTTCCGGCGAAAATATAATGGCAACGGGTACCTGTTCGATTGCCTCAAATCTCGTTATTTCCTATATCAACCAGGATACCTCGCATCTGTCCGGAACGCTGAAAGAATTTGCCAAAAAGCAGGAAATTGATGAGCCAATGCTCCTTTCCATGTTGCGCAGCCTGGATCTGGACAGAGAACAGTTTGTAAAAAACATGGAGGAATTTTCCGAGGGACAGAAGAAAAAAGTATTGATTGCTGCCAGCCTTTTAACACCTGCGTATCTCTATCTGTGGGATGAACCGCTGAATTATATTGATGTATTTTCACGGATGCAGATTGAGAAACTGATTGCGCAGTTCCAGCCAACGATGCTGATCGTGGAGCATGATGCAAGGTTTGCCAAAAAGCTGGCAACGAAAGTGGTAGAGCTTTGACCAGAAGAATAAACGGAAAGGTTATGACTGAAAAAAAAACGAGACTTCTTATGGAGGTCTCGTTTTGCTATGATTAAAAATAGTAAAAAAAGGAGGAATTCACATTATGACAAAAAGAAAAATAATGCTGATTACGGTTTGCTTTGCTATTTTTGCTATATCGCTTCTGCTATCCAGACAGTTTTTTAAAAGCGCTGGAAAAAGGAATATGGATGTTCCGGCAGCGGGATCTGAACAGATAGAGGATTCAAAGGATACAGAAGAAAAAAGAAACACAGAAGAAATGACAGAGCTGGAAGAAACAGAAAGAACAGCAGCATCAGAAGGGGCAGCAGAACCGGAAAAAGTGGAAAATGTTACCATAGGAAGTGAGAAATACCGGGGATTTATCCTGGATTGTGTCCTGCATTCGGAGCAGGAGGGGGATATTCATTATAATGTATATATTCCGGATTCTTATGACGGAACAAAAGAATATGCATTATATGTAACACTGCCCGGCTATCAGGGACTGTACTTTCAAGGTGTGGGGGAAAATATCAGGACAGAGGATTTTGGTTTTGAGGCACAAAAATACAATTCGGAGATAATTATCGTAGCACCGCAGTTAAATGACTGGGGTGAGACATCCGCGGATCAGGCAATCGAGCTGACGTAGTATTTTCTTGAGAATTATAAGATCAATCCGGAAAAAGTATATAGTAACGGCTATTCCGGCGGAGGAGAAACGCTGGCGCTGATCCTGGGAAAAAAGCCGGAACTGTTTACTGCAGCGCTCATGTGCAGCTCCAAATGGGATGGAGCATATGAACCGGTGACAGAGGCAAAAACACCGGTCTATTTTGTGATTGGCGAAAGTGATGAATATTATGGATCAGAACCGTTTAAAGAAGCGTATCAGATTTTATATGAGCTGTATGCAGAGCAGGGTTTAGCAAAATCCGAAATAGACAATTTGCTGGTACTGGATATAAAAGAGAAAAATTACTTTGCAGGAACGAAAGTGACTTATCAGCACGGAGGCGGTTATCTGTTCTGTCGGGATGAAAAAATTATGGGATGGCTGTTTGGACATTAAGAGTCATGGAAAAATATATTGCAAAATTCCAAAGAAGTCTATAGTATGATAGTAGAGCGCGTTTGAAAAATCATTTCCGCATTCTGTGCGTTCCATTTTGCGGTATGTTTCACTCTTTTGCCGGCATGATGGCAGCAAAAAGATAAAATAAAAAAGGAGTCGACATGGAAAGAAAAAATCGTGGCATCTTAAAAAACAAGTTATTTTTGTATCTGACAGAATTTTTTTCCGGAATGTCTGTGATGGCGGTAGAACTTGGTGCGAGCAGGCTGCTTGCCCCGTATTTTAGTTCTTCACAGATTGTATGGACGATCATCATCGGAACCATCATGATTGCTATGGCACTGGGAAATATCTATGGAGGCAGAACGGCGGACAAGTCGCCCAATCCGGACAAGCTCTATGGACGTATCATCGTAGCTGCTTTATGGATTGCGTTAATTCCCGTGGTCGGAAAATATATCATTGTTGGCATTTCTGCGGTTCTGATTTTTTCCGTAAATAACAATTTTCTGATCCTGGCTGCGTTTGTGGCCTGTATGGTAATTTTTGTGTTCCCGTTATTTTTACTGGGTACGGTAACTCCGTCGCTGGTCAAATATTCGGTGAGCAATCTGGATGATAACGGAAAAACGGTGGGAACACTGGGAGCATTCAATACGATCGGCAGCATTATTGGTACCTTTGTGCCGACGTTTGTTACGATCCCTGCGGTTGGAACATCGATCACTTTTCTGATCTTTGCGGGAATTTTACTTGCGTTATCCATCGTGTATTTTGTGATGGAAAAAGCAGGGAAAAAGAAAGTGATTGCATCGGTACTTATTTTCGCGTTCTGCTGTGGAACAGGTTATTCCGATTCCTTCGCATTCTGGGAAAACAACCTGACATATGAGGGAGAGTCTGTATACAACTATCTTCAGGTGTACGAAAATGATGAGAGAGTAGCATTGTCTACCAATGTTCTGTTTGGCGTACAGTCTGTCTATATGAAGCAGGATGAACTGACCGGAATGTACTATGATTATGCGATGGCGGCGCCGCTTATGCTCAAAGACAAGCCGACAGATCAGATGGATGTGCTGATCCTTGGCATGGGTACGGGAACCTACGCCACACAGTGTAAGAAATATTTTGGGAACATGAACATTGAGGGTGTAGAGATTGATGAAAAGATCACGGATCTCTCGCGGAAATATTTTTCACTTTCCGAGGATATTCCGGTGACTACTTACGATGGAAGAGCGTTTTTAAATGCATCGCAGAAAACGTATGATGTGATTATGGTCGATGCATATCAGGATATCACAATTCCATTCCAGATGTCCTCCAAAGAGTTCTTTGAACTGGTCAAATCACATCTGAAGGACGATGGCGTTATGGTGGTAAACATGAATATGCGTGGAATGAAGGAAGGAAACATCAATCAGTACCTTTCGGATACGATTGGAAGTGTCTTTGATACAGCGGTTACAGTGGATGTGGCAGGATCGTCCAACCGGGAACTCTTTGCGTCGGACGATCCGGACATCGTAAAGAATCTGACGAAACATACGGGGGAACTTACAAACGTAAACCTGAAAAATATGATGCAGGAAGTTACGTCAAATCTTACAGAATATCAGAAAGGAAATTATATCCTCACAGATGACCAGGCGCCGGTGGAGCTGCTTGGCATGCAGGTGATCGATGAGCTGATCAAGGATGAAGTCTAATACTATAAAGATATTTATAAAGAGCAGGGAATCAAAGGACTGATCGAGTCTCTCTGAGCTCTGGAAAAAACATAAATCATGGGAATGAGAAAGAGGAACAGATACACCATCACAGTTTTTTAAAAAAGTTGTACGAAATAACATGGTTATGTTAGCAAATGATATACAGAAAAAATGGTTATAAAGGAGAACTAAAAATATGAAGTTAAAATCTATTTTTGACCAGACAGATTTTGTACATGCAAGCGGTACAAAAGAAGAATTGCAGGTTGCAAACTATTTAAAGGAGCAGTGTGAAGCATTAGGAGTCCCGGCAAAACTGGAAGGTTTCCGCGTTGCGATGGGCGAAATCGAAGAGGCACATTTGTATGCAGACGGGATGGAAATTTCATGCAAAGCTCTCACATGCTGCGGAAGCGGAAGTGTCGAAGGCGAACTCTACTATATGCCTGGAACCGATCCGGTTTCCGTTGCCGGTGCAAAAGATAAAATTGTGCTGATGGATACGCAGGGAATCGGATTTTTTGCGTACCAGGATTTGATGAAAGCAGGCGCGAAAGCGATTCTGTTCCAATATGGAAACAGCTATTACCCACATACAGACATTGATCAGAGAGATCTTCGGGAAGCCGTTGTCGGAGAGGAAAAGAAAGTACTCTGCGCCATGATTCACTCTGCACAGGCAGTAGAACTTGTGAAAAATAAACTAAAACAGATCCGTCTGGAAATCCGGCAGAAGGAATACGATGGAGAATCCCATAATGTGATTGCAGAATTGCCGGGAAAAAGAGAAGAATGGATCGTTTTAAGCGCGCATTATGATACGACATCGCTTTCGCATGGTGCATATGACAACATGAGCGGATGCGCAGGGCTTCTTGGAATCATGGAGCAGATGAAAGGGAAAGAGCTGAATTATGGTCTTCGGTTTGTATTCTGCGGAAGCGAAGAAAGAGGACTTTTAGGATCGAAGGCGTATGTCAGAGATCATGAGAAAGAGTTGAGACAGATCGTACTGAACATCAATCTGGACATGATCGGAACGTATATGGGAAAATTTATCGCCTGCGTATCGGCAGAAGAAAAGCTTACCCATTACATCAGCTATATGGCTGCAGAAGTTGGCTTTCCAATCGCAGCAGAAAACGGCGTCTATTCCAGTGATTCCACGCCATTTGCCGATCATGGGGTTCCGGCTGTTTCGTTTGCGCGTATTGCCAACGGAAATGTCGCCCCGATTCACTGCCGCTACGATGTCAAAGATGTGATGTCGATGGAGCAGCTGCAAAAAGATATTGATTTCCTGACAGTATTTACCAGAAGATTCGCAAACGCAGCGGTCTGCCCGGTGGCAAGAGAAATACCGGAAACGATTCGGAAACAATTGGATGAATATTTGTTTCGCAAGAGAAAAGAAGCCTGATATACTTCGATCACGGATATGAGCAGCGAGACGAATTGCAAATAGGAAAAAGAACGACAGTGGCAGGAGAGAGAAACCATGAAAAAAATAGAACTGGTAGAAATCAGGCAGGTAAACGATGCCCTTGCAGAAATGGTTGCGCTGTTTCGAGTAGAACTGCGTTCCTATAAAGGAATTGCATCAAAACCGAACGTGGAAGACGGACGGGAAGAAATGAAGGAATACCTTTTAGCAGGATTTCCAGTGTTTGCCGCTACGGTGCATGGCGAATACGCAGGTTATGTTGTCTGTCGTATTGAGAGCGAGGTGGTGTGGGTGGAATCCATCTTTGTCAGAGAAGAGTACCGCCGGCAGGGAGTCGCTGCCGCACTGCATGGCAAGGCAGAAGAAATTGCAGCTTCTTATGGAAACGATACGGTTTACAACTATGTCCATCCCAATAACCACAGGATGATTGAATTTTTGAGAAAGCGTGGTTACACCGTTCTGAATCTAATTGAGATCCGTAAACCGTATCAGAATGAAAAACTGACGCAGACGATTACGGTTGGGGAACATGAATTTGATTATTGAGGGAGTCATTTTCATCCCACAATTCCAGAAAAGCCCGAAGTTCAGACGGAAGGCGCCCCTTGCGCCAGGCAAGCAGGATTTCGGTTGTAAGGTCTGCATCTGTGATGGTGCAGGCCTTTAATTTATGGGTAAGATTCAGCATGGAGGCCGGCAGAAGAGCGATGCCAAGGCCTTTTTCTGCCATTGTCATTGCCGTGCGGGCGTCCTCGCAGGTGAGATAGATATCGCAGAACAGACCCGCCTGCTCGAAAGCGGAGAGCATGTATTTCCGGTAGCGGTTCGACAGAATCAGCGGCTGCTCGGCAAGTTCCGTAAGCGAAAGGGTTTCACGCCCGGCAAAAAGCGGGTGAGAAGGGAGTGCCATGGCGGTGATGCTCTCTTTTAAAAGGGTCTTCGTCTCGCAGCCATTTAAAACGATTGGCGTGCGGAGCGTGGTGAGATCCACCATGTGATTTTCGAGCTGGTCTTTTAAAGCAAAGGTAGAACCCTCGTGGACATCAAAATGGATGTGCGGGTATTTCCGGGAAAATCGCAGGAGATAGTCGGCGAGCAGCGAAACGGTGGATGGCGTCATGCCGATGTGGAGTGTCGCAGACTGACTGGATTTTACGACTTCGCGCCTGGTGAGATCCGCAAGCATCAGAAGCGTTCCTGCCTGTTCATACAGTGTTTTTCCTGCCTCGGTCAGGGTGATTTTCTTTGTACCGCGGATGAGAAGAGGCACCTGAAGCTCTTCCTCCAGCATTTTGATCTGATAACTTAACGGCGGCTGTGTCATATGCAGCACCCGTGCCGCCCCGCTGATGGTTCCCGCGTCCACGATGGCGCGGAAGTATTCGAGTTGTCGAAGTTCCATAAAAATCCTCCTGAAAAAACTATATAAAAATTATTCAATTTCAATATAAAAACAATAATTTACATATAGAATACGCCATGCTATACTGAAAAGCAAGTGAAAAAGAAGGGAATGAGGGAACAAATGAAACGAATTGATTTCGAACATGGAACCGTAACCGGAAACATCTTCGGGGCAGCGCTCCCGATGCTGGTTGCTCAGATTTTGAGTCTGCTGTACAATATTGTAGACCGCGTCTACATCGCGCGGATCCCGGAGGTAGGAACGGCGGCACTCGGTGCAGTCGGTCTGTGCTTTCCGCTGATCGTTATCATCACAGCATTCAGCAACTTGTTTGGAAGCGGCGGCGCTCCGCTGTTTTCGATTGAGCGTGGAAAGAATGATCAAAAAAAGGCGGAACGTATTATGAATACGTCGTATTCCATGGTATGTGTCTGTGCTGTCATACTGATGGTGATCGGCTTTTTGTTTGCCCGTCCACTGCTATCACTGTTCGGCGCATCGGCAGATGCGATGGTCTACGCGTATCCTTATATGATGATTTATCTGATCGGAACTTTGCCGTCGATGGTGGCAACCGGCATGAACCCGTTCATCAACGCGCAGGGCTACTCGACCGTTGGTATGCTTTCCGTCACGATCGGAGCGGTCGCAAACCTGCTGCTTGACCCGCTGTTTATCTTTGTGTTTGGCTTTGGTGTGCAGGGGGCTGCGATTGCAACTGTGATTTCCCAGACACTTTCCGCAGTGTTCGTTCTGTATTTCCTGACCCGGAAATCGGAACTGAAAGTGCGCTTTGTGCGGAAAAATGAAATTTCTGAGTGTGCAGGCTATGCGAAAAATATTGTCAGCCTCGGTACCGCGGGATTTATCATGCAGCTGACCAACAGCCTTGTCACGATCTGCTGCAACAACGTACTCTCTGTGACCGGCGGTGATATTTACATCTCTGTTATGACGATCGTATCGAGCGTGCGTCAGCTCGTCGAGACACCGATCTATGCAATGAATGAGGGAACTTCTCCGATTTTGAGCTATAATTACGGTGCACGCCGTCCGGCCCGCGTGCGCAAGGCGATGTGTGTCATGAGTGCGATGATCCTCGGCTATACCGCAGTGATGTGGAGCGTGATTGTTCTGGCGCCGCATGCGCTGATCGGTATTTTCAGTTCGGATGCGGTACTGACCGCAGATGCGGTTCCGGCTCTGAAGCAGTACTTTGCAGCATTCATTTTCATGGATCTGCAGTACATTGGACAGACCGTATTCAAATCTCTGAATAAAAAGAAGCAGGCGATCTTTTTCTCCCTGCTCCGAAAAGTCTTCATTGTTGTACCGCTCACCTATCTGATGCCGTACGTACTCCACATGGGAACGGACGGTGTATTCCTTGCCGAACCGGTATCAAACGTAATCGGCGGAAGTCTCTGCTTTATCACCATGCTGATTCTGGTTCTGCCGGAACTGAAGCGAATGGAGCAGCAGAAGTAATGTTTTTGAAAAGTTTCTGAAAAAAGGACAGGAAGATCTTTACCGAAACGGTTTTGGCAGATATCTTCCTGTTTTTTATTGCCATACATACAATATGATGCCTCGGACAATCTGATGCGCATTGGAGTCCCGGCGCTCCGCATTCTGTCGGTGCCTATCTGCTTTCGATTCCAGGTCTGATCTATCAGGCGGCGCTGCAGGGACTTTCCCTTGGAAAAGAAAGTATGTACATATCCATGACACGCCAGGCGATTCTGCCGCTGGTGTTTGCATTTCTTCTCAAAGGATTTGGAAACCTGAATCTGATATGGGGCGCCTTTGTCCTGGCTGAGCTCTGCGGCATCCCGCTTGCAGCAGCTCTCTGGAAACGGAAAGGGGAAAAGCAGATTCAGTTTTAAGTATAGAAAAGAAAAACAAAAAGGCTGTTCTTTGCGAAAGGCAGCCTTTTTTGCATACCATAAGATAAGAATACACAGGGGCTTATGGATGAAAGAGCAGGAAAATCTGACAGGAAAAGGAATTACAGCCGCCGTGCTGGATACAGGGATTTTTCCCCATATGGATTTTGACGGCCGGATTGTAGCCTTCCGGGATCTTGTGTACGGGCGGGAGACGCCTTACGATGACAATGGACACGGAACGCATGTCTGTGGTATCCTTGGCGGAAGTGGAAGAGCGTCCGGCGGAAAATACCAGGGTGCGGCACCGGGATGCCGGTTTGTCGTAGTGAAGATTCTGGACCGAAGGGGAAATGGAAGAAAGCAGGATATCCTCGCGGCGATTGACTGGGTGTGCAAAGAGCGAATAAGACTTAATATCCGCATTTTAAATATTTCAGTGGGAACAACAGAGCAGGAAAAAACGGTGGATGATCTGCTAGTACAGGCGGTGGAGCGCGCCTGGGATGACGGGATCACTGTTGTGACAGCGGCCGGAAATCTGGGGCCCGCTCCGGGCAGTATTACGGCGCCGGGGAGCAGCAGAAAAGTGATCACCGTGGGAGCGGGCGATCTGCTGGAGCCAAGAAGAGGAATCTCCGGATGCGGCCCGACACGGGACTGCGTCTGCAAACCGGATCTTGTCGCGCCTGGAAAACGTCTCATTTCCTGCGCGCCTGGAAGAAGCAGGAAGGAATATGTGGTGAAGAGCGGCACCTCGATGGCGGCACCGCGGGTGTCCGGAGCCGTGGCTTTGGCACTTGAACGGGTTCCGGATCTTACAAATGTCCAGGCGAAAATGCTGCTTTGCGAATCGGCGAGAGACCTTGGCCTTCCGCGCAACCGTCAGGGGCATGGGATGCTTCAAACAGACCGTTTTCTGTCTCTTCTGTGAGACACTGTGCGGCAGCATAAAAAAAGAAAAATGAAGGAAAACACCTCTCATCCTGCAAAAATTGTGTGAATTTATGGGAAAATGCCAAAAAATCAGGCGAATTTTGACTTGACAAGCTATAGGATACTTTATACAATAAACGGGAATAGAAAAAGGAGGCCTACTATGGAAAAAATTCAGATGACCACTCCTCTGGTAGAGATGGATGGAGATGAGATGACCAGAATTCTCTGGAAAATGATCAAAGATGAGCTGCTTCTCCCGTTTATTGACCTGAAAACGGAATATTACGATCTGGGACTGGAACACAGAAACGAGACGAACGATCAGGTAACCGTAGATTCCGCAAACGCTACCAAGAAATACGGTGTAGCAGTCAAATGTGCCACCATTACGCCGAATGCAGCGCGTATGACCGAGTACAATCTGAAAGAAATGTGGAAGAGCCCGAACGGAACGATCCGTGCCATGCTCGACGGAACCGTTTTCCGTACCCCGATTGTCGTAAAAGGCATCGAGCCGTGCGTGCGCAACTGGAAAAAACCGATCACGATTGCCCGTCATGCATACGGAGATGTCTATAAAAATGCAGAAATGCGCATTCCGGGACCGGGAAAAGCAGAGCTGGTTTATACGGCTGAGGACGGCACCGAGACAAGAGAGCTGATCCACAACTTCACCGGCGCCGGTGTCATTCAGGGCATGCACAATCTGGATAACTCCATAGAAAGCTTTGCGAGAAGCTGTTTCGAGTACGCACTGTCCACGAAACAGGATCTGTGGTTTGCAAGCAAGGATACGATTTCCAAGAAGTATGATCACCGCTTCAAGGATATCTTCCAGGAGATCTTCGATGCAGAGTACAAAGAGAAATTTGCAGAAGCAGGCATTACCTACTTCTACACTCTGATCGACGACGCCGTTGCCCGCATCATGAAAGCAGAGGGCGGCTTTATCTGGGCCTGCAAGAACTACGACGGCGATGTCATGAGCGACATGGTATCCTCCGCCTTCGGTTCCCTTGCGATGATGACTTCTGTTCTCGTATCCCCGCACGGATATTACGAGTACGAGGCTGCGCACGGAACCGTACAGCGCCACTATTACCGTCACTTAAAAGGTGAGGAGACATCCACCAACTCCGTGGCCACCATTTTTGCATGGACCGGCGCACTCAGAAAACGCGGGGAAATGGATGGAAACGCAGAACTTTCCGCATTTGCAGACCGTCTGGAAAAAGCAACGATCGCAACGATCGAGAGCGGAAAAATGACAAAAGACCTTGCGCTGATCACCACCATGGAAAATCCGACCGTATTAAACAGCCGTGATTTCATCCTGGCCATCCGCGAGGAGCTGGAGAAATAATTAAACGAAGCAAAAAAGAAAGCCGATCCGGCATTCCCGCAAAAAGGGATGCGCCGGACCGGCTTTTTCTGTTTTGAATTTTCCGGGGAAAACCAGGCCTATTCGGCAAGCTCTTCCCATTTTTCATACAGCTCTTCGAGTTCCGCGGCAATCTCTGCTTTCTCTTTGCTTAATTTCACACACTCTGCCACATTCGTTGCGACTTCCGGTTTCGACATTTCCTCATCAATTTCCGAATCGCGTGTCTCAAGCTCTTCAATTCGTTTCTCCGTCTTTTTCAGCTCGTTTTCTTTCTTGCGGAGACGTGCCTGTTCTTCTTTCTGCGCTTTCCAGTCCAGCTTTGTGGAGGAGGCTTCGGAAGGAGCCGCTGTTTCTTCCGGAGCGGCGGCATCGGCAGCAGGAGCATAGATGCGGGTCAGCTCTTCTTTTTTCTCCAGATAGTAATCGTAATTTCCGATATAGTTGACGAGTGTTTGTCCCGTCAGCTCCAGAATCCGGGTTGCAGTCTGATTGATAAAGTAACGGTCGTGGGAAACGTACAGTACCGTTCCAGTGTAATCCTTCAGCGCGTTTTCCAGAATCTCCTTTGATACGATATCGAGGTGGTTGGTCGGCTCGTCGAGGATCAGGAAGTTGGCGTTCGAGAGCATCAGCTTGGCAAGAGAAATTCGTCCGCGCTCACCGCCGCTCAAGGTATGAATCGGTTGGAAGACATCGTCGTTTGTAAACAGGAAGGCGGCCAGCACATTTCGGATTTCGGTGTTTGTCAGATACGGATACGCGTCGGAAATCTCCTGGAAAATGGTCTTTTCCATGTGGAGCACCTGATGCTCCTGATCGTAGTAACCGATCTGTACACGGCTTCCAAGTGTAAAAGAGCCGGCATCCGGGCGGATGACTTCGTTTAAGATCTTTAAGATCGTCGTTTTTCCCGTTCCGTTGTTTCCGATGATTGCGACGCGCTCCCCGCGCTTGATTTCGAAATTCAGATCCTGGAAAAGCGTCTGTCCCGGGAAGGCTTTGGAGAGGTGCTCGACGGTCAGCACATCGTTTCCGCTTGTGATGCGCGGTTCCAGACGGATCCGCATATCGGAGCGTACTTCGGTCGGCTTTTCCAGCACATCCATTTTGTCCAGCATTTTTTCACGGCTCTCGGCGCGTTTGATGGATTTCTCGCGGTTGAAAGATTTCAGCTTTGCAATGACTTCTTCCTGATGGTGGATTTCCTGCTGCTGGTTGACCCAGGCATGGTAAGCGGCTTCACGGAGCATTGCTTTTTTTTGACTGTAGGCGGTATAGTTTCCCTCAAAAGTTGTTACTTTTTTATTGTCCACTTCAACGACTTTTGTGACAACGCGGTCGAGAAAGTAACGGTCATGGGAGACGATCAGGACGGCTCCGCTGTAATTTAAAAGATACGTTTCGAGCCAGGAGATCGAGTCCATATCGAGGTGGTTGGTCGGCTCGTCGAGCAGAATGATGTCCGGTTTGGTGAGCAGCAGTTTACCAAGTGCCACGCGGGTCTTCTGACCGCCGGAGAGGGAGTCCACCTGTTTTTCAAAATCGCTCTCGGAAAAGCCAAGACCTTTTAAAACACCGACGACTTCACTGCGGTACGCGTATCCGTTTTCCAGTTCAAAGGTATGGGAGAGGCGGGTGTAGGTGGAAAGAAGTTCATCCAGCTCTGCACCGGATTTTGTATTCATATCACTTTCCATCTGACGGAGGCGTTCCTCCATATCGATCAGATTCTGTTTCGCGGTCAGCACTTCCTGGTAAATGGAAAGGTGTCCGGTCAGATCCTGATGCTGGGCGAGATAGCCCATCGTCTTTCCTTTGGAGAGGATGACCTCTCCCTCATCGGCCCTCATTTCGCCGATGATGATTTTTAACAGCGTCGATTTTCCGGCACCGTTGATGCCGACCAGTGCGGTTTTTTCGCGTTCTTCTATATGAAAAGATGCATTTTTGATAATTTCCGTTGTCCCGAATGCTTTCGAGATATTCTGACATGCAAGAATCATGTGGTTCCTCCAGATAACATATTTCTGTATTTTGACATAATACACCATCCTTATTATAGAGAGTAATACACAAAATTTCAAGAAATCTTTGACAATTTTCTATCAACCATATATAATATGAATATATGCAGGTGTAAATAAGGAGGAATTTATCTTGGAAGAAAAAGGAATTTCGCGGGCAGTTATCAAAAGACTTCCTAGATATTATCGTTACCTGGGCGAATTGCTGGAGGACGGAGTAGAACGGATCTCTTCCGGTGAGCTGAGCGAGCGGATGAAAGTGACAGCTTCCCAGATTCGCCAGGATTTAAATAATTTCGGCGGCTTCGGCCAGCAGGGGTATGGTTATAACGTGCGGTATCTGTACAGCGAGATTGGAAAAATTTTAGGTCTGGACAGAGTCCACAATATGATTTTTGTCGGAGCCGGAAATCTGGGACAGGCGCTTGCTAATTATGCGGCCTTTGAAAGAAGCGGATTCAAAACGGTCGGTATTTTTGACGTCAACCCGGTATTAAAAGGAATCTCCGTGCGCGGAATTGAAATCCGCATGGCGGACGAGCTTCCGGAATTTATCAAGGAACACCATGTAGAGATTGCGGCTTTGACACTGCCAAAAGCAAAAGCGGTAGAGATGGCAGAGATTCTCGTGGACAACGGTGTAAAAGCAATCTGGAATTTTGCACATACCGATCTAAACTTAAAACTTCCGAAAGATGTGATCGTCGAGAACGTCCATCTTTCCGAAAGTCTGATGCGTCTCTCCTACAATCTGACCAGATATGAGGCGGAGCATCCAAAGAACAATTAAGAAACCAAAACAAAAGCAGGAGAGTCTTCGGGAAACCGGAGACTTTTTCTGTTCACTTTCCGGATAAGGCAGGAAAAGGAGGAAAAGCGATGAAACGGATTCTTACAGCAGCACAGATGAAGCAGGCAGACCGCAATACGATCGAAACCATGGGGGTACCGTCCCTGGTACTGATGGAGCGCGCAGCGCTGTCCTGCGTGGAGGAGCTTCAAAATGGAACATGGGATACAGGAAAAGTCCTTGCTGTGTGCGGTCCCGGAAATAATGGAGGGGACGGTGCGGCAATTGCACGGATTTTAAAGACGAAAGGGGTGGATGCGGAACTGTTCTGTCTTGGAAATCCGGAAAAATACAGTGAAGGCATGAGAGCACAGAAGAAAATTGCGGAAAATTATGGGGTCCGTGAGGTTAAGAATCCGGATTTCCGGGAATATACTGTTATCATAGATGCCATCTTTGGAATTGGCGTATCCCGTCCGCTGGCAGGGGAGTACCGGAGGGCAGTGGAAGCAATCTGCGCAAGCGGTGTTCCTGTTCTTGCCGTGGACATCCCTTCGGGGATCCACACGGATACCGGAGAGGTCCTTGATGCGGCGGTGAAAGCCAGAGCCACGGTGACATTTGCCTGTGCAAAGCCAGGGCTTCTCTTTGATCCCGGAAAACGATATGCCGGAGAGGTCCTGGTCCGTGATATCGGAATCGGCTTTGATGCAGGAGAAGAGGAGACGCCCTGGTACGGTTCAGTGGAAAAAGAAGATCTGGACCGGTTTCTTACCCGCACGCCGATGGGAAATAAGGGAACCTTCGGAAAGGTGCTGGTACTTGCCGGTTCCGGTGCCATGTGCGGAGCCGCTGTTTTGTGTGCCAGGGCAGTCCTTGCATCCGGTGCCGGCATGGTAAAGGTTGTGACAGAGGAAAGAAACCGTACGCCGCTTTTCTGTGCCCTGCCGGAAGCAATGGCGGATTTCTGGAAGGAGGATGAGCCGCTTCCGGAAGAAGCCCTGCTGCAGGATCTCGCCTGGGCGGACGCTGTTGTTGCGGGACCGGGACTTTCCAAAAGCCGGACGGCAAAAGAACTGCTCGTTTTTACGGTGCAGCACACAGAAGTTCCTCTTGTTCTGGATGCAGATGCGCTGAACCTGATTGCAGAAGATGCAGAGATTCTTTCGGGCTGCCGGGCAGAAAAAATTTTAACGCCTCATGTAGGAGAGCTTGCACGGCTGCTGCACATGACCATTGCAGAATGCCAGCGTGACCCGGCAGGAAGCGCCGGAAGGGCAGCCGAAAAATACCAGGCCTGCTGTGTACGAAAGGATTCCGTAACCGTGACAGCAGAGGAAGGGCGTGAGCAGTATTACATAAACACAAGCGGAAGCAGTGCGCTTGCGACGGCGGGAAGCGGCGATGTGCTCGCGGGAATCACAGGCGCCTTTGCAGCAAAACGTCAGTGTGAAAAAAACGAGAAAAAAATCAGCCTTGCCAAAACAGCGGCACTGGCGGCATATGCGCATGGAAAGGCGGGAGAGGCTGCGGAAGAAAAAAGCAGTGCTTCCTATGTAACAGCATCCGAGATTATCAGAGGATTGCAGTCAATCTGAGCAAAGCAGATCAGAATCACGGGTTCCCAAAAGGACTCCGGGCGGACTTTTTTGAAGCGCCGGATGAAATTTGTGAATACCTCCGGAAAAACAGGCAATATTAAATACATGGAAACGATTTTAAAAGGCGTAAAACGCCGGATCGTTATCGTATGGGAAAGCAAAACGGAAAGAATCGGAGAGTGAGCACAAGTGGTAATCAAGCGTGGCGATGTATATTATGCCGACCTGCGGCCCGTTGTGGGAAGTGAGCAGGGCGGTGTCCGTCCGGTGCTGATCATTCAGAATGACATCGGCAACCGGCACAGTCCGACGGTGATCTGTGCGGCGATTACATCGAGGATGAATAAGGCGAAGCTGCCGACGCACATTGAGATCGAAGCGTCCGCCTATGGGATTGTACGGGATTCTGTTATTTTACTGGAACAGCTTCGGACGATCGATAAGAGAAGGCTGAAAGATAAAATCTGTCATCTGACGCCGGAACAGCTGGCCCTTGTGAACGAAGCACTGAAAATCAGCCTAGATCTGCCTACATAAGGGGTATTTTTGGCGCGGTTCACGGTTGACGAATGAGAAAGATCGTGCTATATTCTATATTATATGGGCTTCTGCCGTTTTTCGGGGAAACCTTTTTACAGAAAAGTAATACTTTAAATAAAGGAGACAAAAGAGGTATGTCAGGACATTCAAAATTTGCCAATATTAAGCATAAGAAAGAAAAAAACGACGCAAAAAAAGGTAAAATCTTTACCATCATCGGCCGTGAGATCGTAATCGCTGTCAAAGAGGGCGGACCGGATCCGGCAAACAACAGCAAGCTGCGTGACGTTATCGCAAAAGCAAAAGCAAACAACATGCCGAACGATACCATCGACCGCGGTATTAAAAAAGCTGCCGGAGATGCAAACGCAGACAACTACGAGCGTATCACCTACGAAGGTTATGGCCCGAATGGTATCGCGATCATCGTAGAGACTCTGACCGACAACAAGAACCGTACCGCAGCAAACGTAAGAAGCGCTTTCACCAAAGGAAACGGAAGCGTTGGAACACCGGGATGCGTATCCTACATGTTCGACAAAAAAGGCCAGATCATCATCGACAAAGAAGAGTGCGAAATGGATGCTGACGATCTGATGATGCTTGCTCTGGATGCAGGCGCAGAAGACTTCGCAGACGAAGAGGACAGCTACGAAATCATCACCGATCCGGATGACTTCTCCGCAGTACGTGAGGCTCTGGAGAAAGACGGTATCGCCATGGCAGAGGCAGACGTTACCATGATCCCACAGACCTACGTAGAGCTGACCGATCCGCAGGCATTAAAAGACCTGAACCGTACCCTGGATCTGCTGGATGACGACGACGACGTACAGTACGTATATACCAACCTGGACGAGTAATTTCACTGGAAATTACATAGAATCATAAGAATCTGCGCATACTGATGAAGCTATTTTGGAATAGCAGAAAAGAGGAAATCCGTATGGCAGAATCACAGAAAAACCAGACAGAAAAAGAAAATATTGTAGAACTGAAGACCAACATTTATCTGCTGTCCATCATCGGCGAGGTGGAGGGGCATGAATCACTCGGCGAGCGCACGAAAGCGACGCGCTATGAGCACATTCTCCCTGCTCTTGCCCGTGCCGAGGAGGACAAAAGTATTGATGGTCTTCTGATTCTCCTGAATACCGTAGGCGGAGATGTGGAGGCCGGTCTTGCAATTGCAGAGATGATTGCGTCCATGCGAAAGCCTGCGGTATCGCTCGTTTTAGGGGGTGGTCATTCGATCGGTGTCCCGCTCGCCGTTGCAGCAGACTATTCGCTGATCGTGCCGAGTGCCACCATGGTCATTCACCCGGTGCGTACAAACGGCATGTTCATCGGTGTTGCACAGACGTACCGTAATATGGAAAAGACGCAGGATCGGATCACAGGTTTTGTATCGGCCCATTCTAAAATCACCAAGGAACGGCTCGAGGAGCTGATGCTCGATACGAAAATGCTGGTCAAGGATGTCGGAACAATGCTGGACGGCCCGCAGGCAGTGGAAGAAGGCCTGATCGACGAGGTCGGCGGCATTGCCCGCGCGCTCGAAAAGCTGAATGAGCTGATGAAAAAGGCAGCAGGGACAGAAAATTGACTTCACGGCGCGGCTTGTGTTTCAGGGGATTTTGTGTTAGAATGAGTTCGCTGTGAAAATTCGAACGGAAGTTTTGGCCGGACTTTCACAAAAGAGAAAAATAAGGGAACAGGATAAAAAAATGACAGTAATAGAAGCTTTATTTCTGGGCCTGATCCAGGGAATCACGGAATTCCTGCCGATCAGCAGCTCCGCACATCTGATTATCTTCCGTCACTTTATGAAGATCGAAGATACGCAGACGGTGTTTTTCAATGTGCTTTTGCACTTTGGCTCCATGATTGCAATTCTGCTCACATTTTCGAAGGAATGGAAACGTCTCTTCCTCGCGCTGTGCGGAATCATAATCGATCTGTTTCATAATTTAAAGGAACACTTTTCCAGTCAGCATCAGGAGAGAAAGCAGTACCGGAAGGTACTCGGCAGCAACTACCGTATGCTTGCTTTCCTGCTGATTCTGACCACCATCCCGACTGCTGTAATCGGCGGCATGATTCAGAGCCTTGTCACACTGACCTCCTCGAATCTGCTGGCACCTGGCGTTGGTCTGTATCTGACGGCGATTCTGCTTGTGGTGGCAGATATGCTTCCGGAGGGAGAAAAAACGCAGAAAAATTTGAAGCCGAAAGATGCACTGATTGCCGGATTCTTCCAAGGCTTTTCCACGATTCCGGGTCTTTCCCGTCTTGGTTCGACTATTTCTGCGTGTGTGATCGGCGGCATGACCCGTTCGTACGCTGTGAAATACTCTCTGATTGTGAGTGTTCCGGCGATTATCGGGGCAACGATCGTTGAAATTGCGACCATGGGAAAAAATAAAATTGTTTTTCATCCGGTATATCTGGTCGGCGTTTTCATGGCGGCACTTGCCGGTTACTTTACGATCCGCATTCTGATGCGTGTGGTGAAAAAACGGAAACTGAAATATTTTGCTTTGTACTGTCTTCTTGTCGGGACATTCTCCATTGCAGGATATTTTCTGCTGTAATACGAGAAAGGGGAGAAGTTCTGCATGGCAAATACAACAAAGGGAAGCGGGAAGACAAAGAAAAAAACTTCTGCTTCCGGAACAGCAAAAAAGAAACAGACCCAAACAACGGCCAGAAAAACAACGGCGAAAAAGAGCAGTACCGCAAAACGTACCTCCGGCACAAGGAAAAACACAGTCCGTGAGCCGATGGACGAGGGAGTGCGCGCAGAAATTATTCTGCTTTCCGTGCTTGCTGTTTCGATTCTGCTGATGCTCAGTAATTTCGGTATGGGCGGCGTGATCGGACAGGCTGTCTGCGACTTCTTTTTCGGCCTTTTCGGCGTGACAGAGTGGGCAGCACCGGTTCTGATCTTCTTTGGAACAGCATTTTACATAGCAAACAGACAGAACTTTTTAATTGTGCGGAAAACCGGGGGAGCGATCAGCTGCTTCGTCTTTTTCTGCGCTTTTATGCAGCTTCTGGCGTCCGGCTATACGAGAGATACGACATTTCTGGATTACTATTTTGACAGCGCCTACGATCATCTCGGCGGAGGAATCTTAGGAGGGTCTGTCGTGAAAATTCTCGGCATGGGATTCGGCCAGATCGGTGCGTGGGTGATTATTGTGATCGCCATCGTGATTTCCGTGATCGTGATGACGCAGAAGCCGATTCTCGCGCCGATCCATGAAAAGACGAATGACCACCGCCGGATGGCGGAGGAGCGCCGCCAGGAGCGTCTGGCGCGCCAAGCTGCGATGGAGGAAGAGGAAGGAAAAGAGCTGATTCTTGAGCCAGTGGAGGAACCGAAAAAAGCCGGGAAGAAAAAGAAATCCCGCCTTCTTTCTCATGTGGAATCGAAGGCTGATTTAAACGAAAACGACGATACCCATCAGATGGAGACGCCGGAGCTTTCGATTCACCGTGGTTCTGTGCCGGCTGAAGAGCCGGAAAAGACAGGACCGGAGATGACACGGCAAGCTGCAGAAGAGGCGAAAAAAGAGAAAACGTCTGCGGATCATACGAGAAATCCGCGGTCTTCCTGTGAAGAGATCGAGGCGGATATAGACGGCATTCGTCAGGAAATCGGGAAAAAAGCAGAGGAAAAGCGGCCGGAGTACAAAACACCGCCGATGAATCTTCTGAAAAAAGGGATGCGCGGTGCCATGGGCGATTCCGATGCGCATTTGCGGGAAGTAGCGCGGAAACTGGAGGAGACGCTGGACAGCTTCGGTGTCAAAGTTACAGTCAATAACGTAAGCTGCGGACCGACCGTCACACGGTATGAGCTGATGCCGGAACAGGGCGTGAAAGTAAGCCGGATTGTCGGATTGACCGACGATATCAAGCTGAGTCTTGCAGCAGCAGATGTCCGCATTGAGGCACCGATCCCGGGAAAATCCGCAGTCGGAATCGAGGTTCCAAATAAGACGAACACGGCCGTGATGCTGCGTGATCTTCTTGAAACACCGGAGTTTAAGAACTTTTCTTCGAATCTGGCCTTTGCTGTCGGAAAAGACATCGCCGGTCAGCCGGTCATCGCAGATATCGCGAAAATGCCTCATCTTCTGATCGCCGGTGCGACCGGTTCCGGTAAATCGGTCTGCATCAACACACTGATTATGAGTATTATTTATAAGGCAAAACCGGAAGACGTCAAACTGATCATGATCGACCCGAAGGTCGTTGAGCTTTCTGTTTATAACGGCATTCCGCACCTTTTTATTCCTGTTGTCACAGACCCGAAAAAGGCTTCCGGAGCTCTGAACTGGGCGGTTGCGGAGATGACAGACCGTTATAACAAATTTGCGGAATTCAACGTGCGCGATATGAAAGGCTACAATGCAAAAGTTGCCGAGCTGCCGCCGGATGAAAACGGCAAAAAACCGGAAAAACTGCCGCAGATCGTCATTATCGTGGATGAGCTTGCCGACCTGATGATGGTTGCGCCGGGAGAAGTGGAGGATGCGATCTGCCGTCTGGCACAGCTTGCCCGTGCGGCCGGCATCCATCTGATTATTGCAACACAGAGACCTTCCGTCAATGTCATCACTGGTCTTATCAAGGCAAATATGCCGTCCCGTATTGCATTCTCGGTTTCTTCCAGCGTAGATTCCCGTACGATCCTCGACATGGGAGGTGCGGAAAAACTGCTTGGAAAAGGCGATATGCTCTACAAGCCGCAGGATTACCAGAAACCGGCCCGTCTGCAGGGATCCTTTGTTTCGGATAAAGAGGTCAGCGATGTCGTTGCCTACTTAAAAGATCACTACGGCGAGAACGCTTATGATCCGGATATCGAAAAACGGATTCACACCGTAAGCCTGGATGGCGGTTCTGCCGCAGGCGGCGGAGATAACCGCGATAATTACTTCGTGGAAGCCGGAAAATTTATCATCGAAAAAGATAAGGCATCGATCGGCATGCTCCAGAGAGTGCTGAAAATCGGTTTCAACCGCGCGGCCAGAATCATGGACCAGCTCGCGGATGCCGGTGTCGTAGGACCGGAGGAAGGAACCAAGCCGAGAAAAGTTCTGATGTCCATGGAACAGTTCGAAAATTATCTGGAGGAACACGGATGATGGGAAAAGATGTTGTCCGTTGTTTACAAATAACCGGAAACGTGATAAAGTATTAACATAAAATGCGCGAAAATCCAAGTCGTGCTTTTGTTAAAATATTTCTAACAAGATTAGGAGGATATTATGTACAAGATTCAAGAAGCGGAAATGCTCGCGAATAATATCTACCGTATGGTAGTAGAAGCACCGCGAGTAGCACAGCACTGCCTCCCTGGACAGTTTGTTATTGTCAAGGCAGATGAAGAAGGAGAAAGAATTCCTCTGACCATTTGTGATTACGATAGAGAAGCAGGAACTATCACCATCGTATTCATGCCGATCGGAGAATCTACCAAAAAAATGAAAGATCTCAAAGCGGGAGATGCTTTCATGGATTTCGTAGGACCTCTGGGGCAGCCGTCCGAGTTCTGCAGCGAAGATATCGAAGAACTGAAGAAAAAACGGATCGTATTCGTAGCCGGCGGTGTTGGAACTGCACCGGTTTACCCGCAGTTAAAATGGCTGCATGAGCATGGAATCACTGCTGACGCCATTGTCGGAGCAAAGACAAAAGATCTCGTTATTCTCGAGAAAGAAATGTCTGCTGTCAGCAATCTGTACATAACCACAGACGATGGTTCTTACGTAAGAAAAGGTATGGGTACCGATGTACTCCGCGACCTTGTACAGAACCAGGGCAAACAGTATGATGTCTGTGTTGCCATCGGACCGATGATCATGATGAAATTCGTATGTCTTCTGACAAAAGAACTGAACATCCCGACCGTTGTCAGCATGAACCCGATCATGGTAGACGGAACCGGTATGTGCGGTGCCTGTCGTCTAATGGTAGGCAATGAAGTAAAATTTGCCTGCGTAGACGGACCGGAGTTTGACGGTCATCTGGTAGACTTCGACCTGGCTATGAAACGTCAGCAGATGTATAAGACAGAAGAGGGAAGAGCTCTCTTAAGATACCAGGAAGGCGCAACCCATCACGGTGGATGCGGCCAGTGCGGAGGTGACAAATAATGGCAAAGGGATTAAACAGAGTACCGGTACGTGAGCAGGAGCCGAAGGTACGTGCCACAAATTTTGACGAGGTATGTCTTGGATACAACAAAGACGAAGCAGTAGAAGAAGCACAGCGCTGCCTGGGCTGTAAAAATGCAAAATGTATCACAGGATGCCCGGTTAATATCAACATTCCGGCATTCATTGCACAGGTAAAAGAGGGAAACTTCGAGGAAGCATACAAAATTATCGGTGAGTCCAGTGCACTCCCGGCAGTCTGCGGCCGTGTATGTCCGCAGGAGAGCCAGTGCGAGGGCAAATGTGTCCGCGGAATCAAAGGCGACGCTGTTTCCATCGGCAAACTGGAGCGTTTCGTTGCTGACTGGGCAAAAGAAAACGGTATCAAACCGGTTCCGGCAGCAGAGAAAAACGGCCACAAGATCGCGGTTATCGGTTCCGGCCCTGCAGGTCTTACCTGCGCAGGAGACCTTGCAAAACTTGGCTACGATGTAACCATCTTCGAGGCACTTCACAAAGCCGGCGGTGTATTAAGTTACGGTATTCCGGAGTTCCGTCTTCCGAAAGACAAAGTAGTTGCCGCTGAAATCGAGAACGTAAAATCTCTCGGTGTTAAAATTGAGACCAACGTTATCATCGGAAAATCCGTTACCATCGACGAGCTGTTAAAAGACGAAGGATTTGAAGCAGTCTTCATCGGTTCCGGTGCAGGCCTTCCGATGTTCATGGGAATCCCGGGTGAGAACGCAAACGGCGTATTCTCCGCAAACGAGTTCCTGACCAGAAACAACCTGATGAAAGCATTCCGCGATGATTACGATACCCCGATCGCACACGGCAAGAAAGTTGCTGTAGTCGGCGGCGGCAACGTAGCTATGGACGCTGCAAGAACCGCACTTCGTCTCGGCGCAGAGGTACACGTTATTTACCGTCGTTCTGAGGCAGAGCTTCCGGCCCGTGCAGAGGAAGTTCATCATGCAAAAGAGGAAGGTATCATCTTCGACCTTCTGACCAACCCGGTAGAAATTCTGACCGACGACAAAGACTGGGTAACCGGTATCCGCTGCATCCGTATGGAACTTGGCGAGCCGGACGCTTCCGGAAGAAGAAGACCGGTTGAGATTCCAGGATCTGAGTTCGAAATTGAAGTAGACGAAGTTATCATGTCTCTTGGTACTTCCCCGAACCCGCTGATTTCTTCCACCACCTACGGTCTGGATGTCAACAGAAGAAAATGTATCGTAGCTGAGGAAGAAACCGGAAAGACCAGCAAAGAGGGCGTTTACGCCGGCGGTGACGCTGTAACAGGTGCAGCAACCGTTATCCTTGCTATGGGTGCCGGAAAAGCCGGAGCTAAAGGAATTGATGAGTATATCAAAAGCAAAAATGCATAAGGCATTGCTTTTCTAAACTAAAAGCCATATAGACGCGGACAAGAAGTGATCTATATGGCTTTTGGTGTTTTTGACAGATATCCGAAAGGGTTTTAAGATTACAGAATGAAAATTACAGTATTGACAGTAGGAAAAATCAAAGAAAAATATCTGCGGGATGCGATTGCCGAGTATTCGAAGCGCCTCAGCCGCTATGCAAAGCTGGAAATTATCGAGGTGGCGGATGAAAAGACACCGGACAACGCGAGTGAAACCGTAGAGACAAATATCAAAAACAAAGAAGCAGAGCGCCTTCTCAAATATATCCGGGATGACGCTTATCTGATTACATTGGAAATTAAGGGAAAACAGCTCACATCCGAGGAGCTGGCCCAGAAAATAGATACGCTCGGCGTGCAGGGAACGAGCCATATTATTTTTGTGATCGGTGGTTCCTTAGGGCTTGGCGAGGAAGTTCTGAAGCGTTCGAACTATGCGCTCAGTTTTTCGAAAATGACATTTCCGCATCAGTTGATGCGGGTTATTCTGCTGGAACAGATTTACCGGAGCTACCGCATTAACTGCGGGGAGCCATATCATAAATAGCTGCGAATAAGAGAGGTGTGATTGCGATGCGTGAAATGCGTTTAAAAAAGCGGGAGATTACAGATCCTGAAATTTTAAGAGAAATTCTGGAAAGCTGCGAGGTTGTGCGGATCGGGGCGATGGATGAGGAAGGCATGTTTATCGTGCCGATGAATTATGGATATGATGTCCGGGAAGAAGATGGAACTCTTCACGTCTGTCTGTACCTGCATGGGGCAAAAGAAGGGCGGAAGGCGGCTGCATTTGCAGCGGATCCGCGCGTGGCGGTGGAGATGGATTACAACCATGAAGTGATTACAGGTGACTATACGTGTGCGTATTCCTATGCGTACCGCAGTATCATGGGAAACGGAACCATCACGGAGGTGACAGATCCGGAGGTAAAGAAGAAAGGCCTGGAAAAAATCATGGCGCATATCGCACCGGAGGCGAAGATCGCTTTTCTGCCGGAGATGGTGGAGCGCGTTGCCGTATGGCGCATAGACATCGATATATTTACCGGCAAAGAGCGCAGACGAAAATAGAGTGTTCGAAGCTCCGCAGGCTGCAGACGGAAAAAGACAGCAGAAAGGACAGCAGAAATGATTAAAATTGATCTGATTACAGGCTTCCTTGGCTCAGGGAAGACGACTTTTTTGAAACAGTACGCAAAGTATCTGATGGCACAGGGAAAGAACATCGGCATCCTGGAGAATGATTTTGGGGCAGTCAATGTGGATATGCTGCTTCTGCAGGAACTGCGCGGCGATCAGTGCGAGCTGGAGATGATTTCCGGCGGATGCGACAAAGAGACACACCGCAGACGATTCCGCACGAAACTGATCTCGATGGGCATGAGCGGCTACGACCGCATTCTCGTGGAACCGTCGGGGATTTACGATGTGGATGAGTTCTTTGACACGCTGTATGACGAGCCGCTGAACCGCTGGTATGAGGCGGGAAGCGTCATCACGATTCTGGATGCCGGGCTCGATGAGAAGCTGTCGGAGGAAGAAGAGTATCTGCTGGCTTCCGAGGCGGCGAACGCTGGTAAAATCGTGCTGAGCAAAGTACAGAATGTTTCGGAGGAAAAGAAAGAAGAAACGATTGCCCATCTGAACCGCACGCTCGAGCAGGCAGGCTGCAGAAGACAGTTTTCTGATGCAGAAATTTTACAGAAAAACTGGGATGATCTGACAGAGGATGATTTCAAAATGCTCTCCGAATGCAATTACCGTTCGGAGGATTACCGGAAGCTGGATTTCGGCGAGCAGCAGACATTTGATTCGCTCTGCTTTCTGGAGCCGAAGATTACGGAAGAAGCGCTGAAAAAGGCAGCAGAAGCAATCTTTGCGGATTCATCATGCGGCAATGTATTCCGGATCAAAGGAATTGTAAAGACGGGCGAAACTGTGTGGAGCGAAATCAATGCGACGCGGGAACAGATGACATTCCAGGCAGTGCCGGAGAGCCAGGAAGTGCTGATTGTAATCGGCGCGGGGCTTTCGAAAGAGCGGATTAGTGGAATTCTCGGAATTAAGTAAAAAATGGAGCATGACGGAAAGGGGTATTTTCCATCATGCTCCTGCTGGTTTGGCTAAATAGCAGTTACTGTAAAATGCGCTGCCGTTCTGACAGTGTGGGGAACGGAATGATTTTGGAATCCCGTGCATCATCCGGTGTACAAAGAGCAGTCAACGGTTGCGGCTGATTTTCCATGGTCTGGAAGGAGAGAATGCCATCTTTCCATAAAACGACATCATCCGGTGAATGGACGGCAAAATAGCGGTGCAGCACATCGAAAAGAGAGGATGGAACTGCCGCAAGATCGTGCTCGGGATCGCTGGAATATAGAAAGATCCGGCTTCCCGGAAAACGACGGGAATGGATACCGGCAGAGGGAGCGGTAAAATCCGGGTTTTCGGTAAAATATAAGGATCTTTCTGCGGGTCCGGAAAACGGAATAGACAGCGTTGTGGAAACAACTGGCGCTTCTTCTGCAAGGGCTGGCTGCTTCTGAAATTTGCACAGGAATGGGATATTTTGAAAAAATGTATATTTCTTTCTCATAAGACTCACCTTTCAGCCGGAAAAGATCTGGCATTTGGCAGGGTGGATGTTATCGTTTACTTTAATTTTATCTTATCAGAAGTGCAGAAATAACAGGGTTAAACATTTGTAAAAAGCGTGTAAAACATCTTAAAGAGAAAGAAAAGAGAGGGGAAATCATATGGAACAGGAAGTAATGCAGGCCATTCGGGCAGAACTGGAAAGCAATATAGATGCAAAATACCGGGAATTTCACAGCTCTCTTGTTCCGGGACAGAACTGTCGGATTCTTGGTGTCCGCATTCCGGTTTCGCGACGGATTGCAAAAGCGACAGCAAGAGACCATTATGAAGTTTATACCGAACAGTTTAATCCGGAAGTCTACGAGGAGCTTCTGATCCGCGGAATGATGATCGGCTACGGAAAGCTGACCCGTGAAGAACAGACGGCAGAACTGGACCGCTTCGTGCCGATGATCAACAGCTGGGGAATCTGTGACAGCTCCTGTGCAACGTGCCATTTTATGAAGAAAGACCAGGAGTATTGGTATGGATATCTGCAGAAATGGCTGAAAAGCAGCCGGGAATATGAAATCCGGTTTGGTGTTGTGTGTCTGCTGGACTTTTTTATCAACGAAGCGTATATCGATGCTGTGCTGGAGGAGATGAAAAAGATTCATCACGATGGCTATTACGTAAAAATGGCCGTCGCCTGGGCAGTATCGATCTGTTATATTCATTTTCCGGAAAAAACACAGAAACTGCTGAAAGAAAACAGTCTCGATGACTGGACACATAACAAAACAATTCAGAAAATCAGAGAGTCGCTGCGGATCAGCAAAGAAGAAAAAGAGATGCTGAAAACCTGGAAGAGATAAAAAGAAAACCGTATCGCCGCGTTTTGAATATCGCAGCAATACGGTTTTCTTTCTCTTTTTTGAACTTATTCGTCCCATCCCTCAAAAAGCCGGATGTTGACGGCAATATTTCTTGCAATTTCACCTTCGCTTTTCCCGAGATCTGCCACATCCGATACCGGCGGAAAATCAGGTTCTTCTTCCGTCAGTTCCAGAGAGATCCAGTCATAGGCGGAGTGAATGGCATCTTCCAGCGCCTCGTCGAGGGTATCCCCTTTTGCATAGCAGCAGGCGAGATCTGGAAAATAACCTTCGTAGGTTCCCTGTTCGGTTTTATGAAAAACGGCTGGATAAGTAAATTTCATAGTGTTTCTTCCTTCTTCCTTTTCTTTTTCACGGAAATTCTTTTTTATCGTAGCACTTTTTCTCAAAAGATACAATGCCTAAAATACAATTGATCGTATTTGTAATCTATGCTAGAATGAAAAACAGATAATTGGAAAATACAAATGAAACCAAGGGAGGATTTCTCTTTGATAAAAGTAATTTTGTGGGACATCGACGGAACACTTCTGAATTTTAAGATGTCGGAACGATATGCAATTGAGTACTGTTTCAACAAGTTTCATATGGGAACCTGCACGGACGAAATGCTGCAGCGCTACAGCGTGATCAACCGCGGTTACTGGGAGCGGCTGGAGACGGGAGAGCTTACGAGAGAACAGGTGATGCTTGGACGATTCCATGAATTTTTTGAATCGGAAGGACTGCCGACGGATCAGGTAAAGGTATTCAATGATGAATATCAGATCCGCCTCGGCGATAAGGCTTTCTTCTGCGATCACGGAGATGAACTGGTAAAACGGCTGAAAGCTACCGTAAAACAGTATGCAGTAACAAATGGAACCACTGTTGCACAGGAGCGTAAACTCCGCTTTTCCGGGCTTGATCAGCTTCTGGACGGCGTTTTTATCTCGGAACAGGTCGGTGTGGACAAGCCGCAGAAGGCTTTTTTTGATGCGGTATGGAACGAAATCGGAAGTTATGCACCGGATGAGGTTGTGATCGTCGGCGACTCCCTCACAAGTGATATCCGCGGCGGAAAAAATGCAGGAATCCTGACCTGCTGGTACAACCCGGATCATCTTCCGAACAAAATTGAAGTTACACCGGACTGTACCATCGACAATCTTCAGGATATCCTTTCGTATCTGGATGAAAGCAGGTGATTTGCTAATGAGAACACGCGTATTACAGGAAAAAAATTACGCGGAGCGGATGCAGAATGGTGTGGAGCCGTACCTCGCCGCTCATGCAGAAGAATTTTACTGGGAAAGGGAGAGCGGTCATCCGATTCATGTTCTTCGTTACCGCGCATTCCGCCCGAGAGGTGTTGTTGTAATCTCACACGGTTTTACGGAAAATGCAGAGAAATATAAAGAGATCGTGTATTATTTTATCAAAGAGCATTTTCATGTTTATCTGCCGGAACACTGCGGCCACGGAAAGAGCTACCGTCTGGTGGATGATCCGTCGCTTGTTTATGTCGATTCCTACCATCGTTATGTAGAAGATCTGCTCTTTGTTGCACGAAAAGCAAAAGCAGAGGCATGCGGTCTTCCGCTCGTTCTCTATTCTCACTCGATGGGCGGCGGAATCGCAGCAGCAGCGGCCGCCAAAGCGCCGCATCTGTTCCGGAAAGTGGTCTTGAGTTCGCCGATGATCCGTCCGCTGACCGGAAAAGTGCCGTTCGCCGATGCAAAACGGATCGCAGCTTTTGCCTGTGCCACAGAACGAGGCACACAGTATGTGGTAGGACAGAAACCATACCAGGGAATCGAAAGCTTTAAACAAAGTTCGTCCCTCTCCCGTCCGCGCTTTCTCTATTACCAGCAGAAGCGGGAAAAAGAGCCGCTGTATCACCTAAATGCCGCTTCTTACGGATGGCTCCATGCCGCCGCACATCTGTACCGCGATCTGATGCGGAGCGGATGGAAACGGATCGAGGCTCCTGTCCTTTTATTTCAGGCGGAGAACGATCATCTTGTGTCCAACCGTGCCCAGGAGCGGATGATCCGGAAAATGGCAGAACGCCGTCCCGGCATGGCAAAAATGGTAAAAGTACCGGGCGCAAAGCATGAATTGTTTGGAACCAGAGGGCGCATGCTCCAGACGTACTGGAATATGGTATTTGCTTTTTTTGAAAAAGATCTGTAACAAAAGAGAAGGGATGACAAAATGACACAGACAGAAATCGAAGAATATATTACCCAGTTTCCTATCTATCAGTATGCATTTGTAAAACCGGAGGACATCGAATTCAATGACCGGGTCCGCCAGATCTGCAAAAAGGAGTGCTCCCGCTACGGAGCCTCCTGGTCCTGCCCGCCGGCGGTCGGCACTGTTGAAGTCTGTAAGGAGCGTTGCATGAACTACGATCACGTTCTGTTCTTCTCCAGCATCGCAGAAGTGGACAACATCATGGATATGGATGAGACATTAAAAACAAAATCGGAGCACGAAAAAATCACACGCGAAATCGAGCAGCATTTAAAAGACAAAACCCTGCTCACCTTCGCCCTTTCCTCCGATTCCTGCCAGCTCTGTGATAAATGTACCTACCCGAGAGGCGGCTGCCGCCATCTTGAACTGATGCATCCATGCATCGAGAGCCACGGCATCGTTGTTGCAAACCTGATTGAAAAAAACATGATGGATTATTACCTCGGCGAGCATATGGTCATATGGTTCAGCATGATTTTCTATAAAGAATCGTAATCTGTGATGTAATTTTCCATTCTTTCAAACGTATTTATAATAGAGGATTTCGCTGTAAGAAATTCAGAAAATACACAGGAGGGGGAATGAAGCATCTGCGGAGTCTGTTTCCGTCAGCGCTACGGCAGAGCCGGCGAAAAAAGCGACGCCGACCGAAACACCAACACCGACAGCGACTGAGACACCAACTCCAACGGCTGCTCCAACCGAAACGCCGACCCCTGAGCCAACCATAGAAGCTGCGGCGGAAGAAACCGTTGAAACGCAGGCAGCGGAAGAAACGCAGCCGGCAGTGACTGCTGAAGAACCACAGGTAACGGAAGCTCAGATGACGAGAGAAAATGCAGAAGCCCAGGGGTATGAACCCTGCAAAAAATGTTTTTAAAAAAGAGAAATGAAACCCCGCAGCCTGATCGGGCAGGAAACCCCAGCGGCTGTGGGGTATTTTTGTGCTTTTTTCTGCATAAAATAGCGATAGAACAAAAAGCAGACCCGCAAAGCGGAGGAGGTTTTGGATGCGAAAAAAGAAAAAGCAGAAAAAATCACTCCATCCGCCGGGCGGGGAGCTGCTTTCGGCGATGCAGGTTCCGTCAGATCTTGCTTTTGGCGAGCCGGTTGTGACGTTTTACGGCGGGAGAGAAGTGCAGATTGAAAATTTCCGCAGGATTCTGGAATATAATGCGTGCCGCCTCTGTGTGCTTACACAATATGGCAGGCTGCTCCTTGTGGGAGAGGGAATCCGGATTGTTTCGTATTCCGGGGAGGAGATGCGGGTGGAAGGGAGAATCGATCAGGCGACGTTTCAATAAGTGTAATGATTCCAATCATTCCAATGCTGAAAAGGGGGTGTGCGTTTGCAGAGGGGAAAGGTTTTCTGGAAAGGCAGTGTGCGGATTCGTGTGACGGGCCGTGAACCGGAGCGTTTTTTCAATCTGTGCGGGCACCATAACATCACACTGTGGGACGTGACAGAACATCAGGGCTGCTTTGAGATGAGCCTTCTGCCGGAAGATTTTTTCCGCCTCCTGCCGATCCGCCGCAAGAGCGGTGTGCGCATCCGAATACAGAAAAAACAGGGACTGCCTTTCTTTTACCGGCGAAGTTTAAAAAGAAAGGCATTTTTTATTGGTATTTTTCTCTGCCTGGCGGGACTTTACACGCTGTCGCAGTTCATCTGGAATATTCATGTGGAAGGAAATTACGCGAACAGTACGCAGACGATCTTAAACAGCCTTGACGCGGCCGGGATTCATCATGGAAGCTGGAAAAAACGTGTGGACTGCAGCCAGACCGCATCGTATTTGCGGGAGCAGTTTCCGAATCTGACCTGGGTGTCCGCAAAAATAGAAGGGACGCAGCTTGTCCTTGCGGTAAAAGAAAACGTAGACGGCTATGTGATCGAAGAAAAAGCAGATGATCCGCAGAATCTTGTGGCGAAAAAAGAAGGGACGGTCGTGCGTATTATCACACGGAACGGCATTCCGCAGGTGCTCCCCGGTGATACATGTCAAGCGGGAGACATTCTTGTAAAGGGCGAGATTCCGCTTGTGAATGACAGTGGGGAAACGTATGATTATTCTTATGTTCACGCAGACGCGGATATTGACCTTGAGACGACGTGGTACTATTATGATACCTTTCCGCTTTCCCATACGGTACGGACATATCAGAAAGCAGAGAAAAAAACGCCGGTATTCCAGATTTCTGCTTACCGATTTTTCCTTGGAAATCTGCTGCCGGAGAATTTTGTGGAGAGTTTGCGGAGCATGACCGGAACGGCGGATCAGAAAACAGAGAAAAGGGAAAATGGAGCAGACGAGGAAGTGTCCCTTCAGCAGCTTTATCTGACAGAAAACTTTGCCCTTCCGTTTTATTTCGGCTACCGTCAGAAATTTCCTTTTGAAGTTCAGAAAGAAACCTACTCAGAACACGAGGCAAAAGAAAAAGCCTCGCAGAATTATCAGAAATTCCACAGAAATTTATCAGAAAAAGGACTTCAAATATCGGAGAATCATGTTACAATAGAACTTAACGATACGTCATGTATCACAAAAGGGACACTTCGCGTGATAGAACGGGCCGTAGAAGCACAGCCCTGCGAAATGCAGAAGATGTCGGATGGAAAGGAAACAATGGTAGATGAACAGCAATAACAACATGATAGAACTGCAGATGGAACTGCCCATCGAACATGAAAAGAAAGTATTCGGCCAGTTTGATGAACACATCAAAATCCTGGAGAGATCCCTGGCGGTTACGCTGATCTCCCGGGACGGCGTTTTAAAAATTGTGGGCCCGGCATCGAATGCAGCGCGCGCAAAGGAATGTCTGACACAGCTTCTGGAGCTCTCACGCCGCGGAAATGATATCAACACACAGAACGTCAATTATGCAATCTCACTTGTTATGGAGGACAGCGGAAGCAGCCTTGCTGAAATCGACAGTGACTGCATCTGCCACACGGTCGCAGGCCGTCCGGTCAAACCGAAAACACTCGGTCAGAAAGCGTACGTGGATGCGATCCGGGAAAAGATGATCGTCTTCGGCGTCGGCCCTGCCGGAACCGGAAAAACGTACCTTGCGATGGCGATGGCGATCACGGCATTCCGAAACGATGAGGTAGGCCGTATTATCCTGACGCGTCCGGCGATTGAGGCGGGTGAAAAACTCGGTTTCCTGCCTGGCGACCTGCAGAGTAAAATTGACCCGTATCTGCGGCCGCTCTACGACGCGCTGTATCAGATCATGGGAGCAGAGAGCTTCCAGAAAAACATGGAAAAAGGCCTGATTGAGGTTGCGCCGCTCGCGTACATGCGAGGCCGTACGCTCGACAATGCGTTTATTATCCTTGATGAGGCACAGAATACGACACCGGCGCAGATGAAGATGTTCCTGACCCGTATCGGTTTCGGTTCCAAAGTCATTGTAACCGGAGATGCCTCTCAGAAGGACCTTCCTTCCGGTACACGCTCCGGCCTTGATGTGGCAATGCAGGTACTGAAAAAAGTAGACGGAATTTCCTTCTGCGAGCTGACGAGCAAGGACGTTGTCCGTCATCCGCTGGTGCAGAAGATTGTACAGGCTTACGATGAATATGAAAAGAAAGCAAAGCCGGAAAATCACAGCGGCAGAGCAAAAAGTACGACGAGAAAACGGAGGGAAAATAAATGACACTGACGTTTGAAAATGAACAGGATTTTGACCTTGGATTTGATCCGGAAGAGGTTGCAGCAGCGGTAATCAATGGTGTGCTGGATCAGGAAGCGTGCCCGTATGAGGCAGAAGTAGAACTGATTCTGACTGATCCGGAAAATATCCGCACCATGAACCGGGAACACAGAAACATTGACCGGGAGACAGACGTGCTTTCTTTCCCGATGGTAGATTATCCTTCTCCGGCTTCGTTCGATTTTCTGGAGACGGAAGAGGGAGATGACTGTTTTAACCCGGACAGCGGTGAGCTGATGCTGGGTGATATTGTGATTTCTGTTGCGCGCGCAAGAGCGCAGGCGGAGGAATACGGTCATTCTTTAAGACGCGAATTTGCTTTTCTTGTTGCACACAGTATGCTGCATCTTCTGGGTTATGATCATATGACACCGGAGGAAGCAGCCGTGATGGAGGCAAAGCAGGAAGAGGTGCTGCAGCGTCTCGGTATCACAAGAGACTGATTGAAAGAAGAAAAGGAGGGGTCTTTATCAAAAAGAGAGGGTTTTACACATTGGGGATTGCTCTGCTGGGAAGCATGATGCTGTTCGGATGCCGGAAAATTGGGGAAACGGCACCGGAAACTGCATCGGCAGGAACTTCTTATGTCTCAGAAGAGACAGCAGGGGAAAGCAAGACAGAAACGAAAGCTACGGAACCACCGGCCCCGACCGAAGATCCGGCACCGGAACCGCTGGTTCCGGAAGCGATTGAGCCGACACCCGCGGAGGATGCGCTGCCGGAAGGTATGGTGAAAAGTTATCTGACAGGAGAACCTGTCGCCGAAGTACAGGGAAGAAGGCGCCCGGTGGCGGTTATGCTGAGCAATATCATCAGCGCCTGCCCGCAGAGCGGTATCAGCCGTGCGGGAGTGATCTATGAAGCGCCGGTCGAAGGCGGCATTACGCGCCTGATGGGGCTGTTTGAAAACTATGATGATCTCGAAAAGATCGGATCGGTGCGGAGTTGCCGCGAATATTATGTGTATCTGGCAGCGGGATTTGACGCTCTGTATTACCACTATGGACAGGCGGCGTATGCGATTCCGCTGCTCGAATCGGATCACATAGACAATGTGAATGGCATGGAGTATTCGGAACAGGTGTATTACCGGACGTCGGATCGTCCGTCGCCGCACAATGCGTATTTGGATGCGGCCGGGATTGCAGCGGGAATCGATCTCTGCGGCTACCGGACATCTTACAAAGACGGTTATGACGGATTTTTCCAGTTTGCATCCGAGACAGAACCGGAAACGCTGGAACAGGGACGAAATGCCGCCTATGTGGCACCGGGTGGATATTTCCACAATAATCCATGGTTTTCGTACGATGAGGCGAGCGGCACGTATTTGCGTTATCAGTTCGGGGAACCGCAGATCGATGAGATGACACAGGAACAGCTTGCGGTGAAGAACATTATCGTGCAGTACTGTTCCTGGAAAAAGTATGATGACAATGCGGAATATCTCGATATTGATGTGGTAAACGGCGGAATGGGAACGTATATCACAAGCGGAAAGGCCATCGACGTGACATGGAGCAAGGATGATCCGTGGGGTGTCACAAAGTACCGGGACAGCAATGGAGAGGAGATTAAACTGAATCTTGGAAAAACATGGGTTCTGATTGTTTTAGATAATTATGCAGATGAGACTGAAATCCGGTGATAAAGCTGGATTTCAGGATTTTTCTCAGATCGGCTGGACAGATCCTGTGTTTTGCGGTAAGATAAAAAGAAAATCCGGTCATTTAACCGAATCAAGCAAGTCCCTCGCTTCTAAAGCGGTGGGATGAATTGTTAAAAGAAACATAACGGTAGTGGCAGGCGGAGAGAAATCGGTATCCTCCACTGACATGAGGCGAGTCACAGTCGAACTATTTTCGACATGTCAGACTCTGTGAAAATACCGACTGTGAGTTGAAACAAAGGAGAAAAATACAGAAAATGGAAATTAATATACAGAGAATCAACGAACTTGCCCGCAAGGCGAAAGCAGAGGGGCTGACACCGGCGGAGAAAGAAGAGCAGCAGAAGCTGCGGAGAGAATATATTGCAGCCGTGAAAATGAACCTCCGTACCCAGCTCGACAATATTGATGTGCAGGAGAAAGACGGAACAATCGTAAATCTGGGGGAGCGCTATGGAAGCAAAAGGAAACATTAGAAAAGAAGTTTTTGCCCGAAGAAGAGCAGCCACACAGGAAGAAATTCAGGAAAAGAGCCGTATGATTTATGAAAAAATCACGGCTCTGCCGGAGTTTCTGGATGCGGACTGCTTTTTTGCGTATATGGACTTCAAAAAAGAAGTCATGACACGGGATCTGATCGAGAAGGCCCTGCAAATGGGAAAGACGGTCGCTGTGCCGCGCGTGGAAGGCGATGATATGGTTTATTATGAGATCAAAGATTTCTCCACGCTGAAATCCGGCTATTTTGGCATTATGGAGCCGGACGGCGGAAAGGTCTGCACGCGGGAAGAGGGCTTTCTGCTGGTACCCGGTGTGGCCTTTGATCCGGCGCGCCACAGAGTAGGATATGGAAAAGGATTTTATGACCGCTTTCTTGCCGCACATCCAGGGTTTACAACGGTTGCAGCGGCGTTTGAGTTTCAGCTGTTTGATGCGGTGCCGTTTGAAGAGACGGATGTTCTGCCGCAGATGCTGGTGACAGAGCAGAAGATTTACCGTTAAGCCAATTACGATAAGACAACACGAGGAGGAGACGAGTATGATGAAGCTGGAAGAAATCGGAACGAGAGCCCGCCAGGCGGAGCCTGTGCTTCGAATCATGGAGACGGAGAAGAAAAACCGTGTGCTGAAAAAAGCAGCGGAAAACCTTGTGGCAGACGCCGAAACGATTATCGCGGCCAATGCGCTGGATATGGAGCATGGAAAAGAAAAAGGCATGTCTCAGGGACTTCTGGACCGGCTCTTTCTGGACAAAAGCCGGATTGAAGCAATGGCAGAAGGCATGTGTCAGGTATCCGAACTGGACGACCCAATCGGGGAAGTGCTGGGAATGAAAAAACGCCCGAACGGTCTTCTGATCGGACAGAAACGTGTTCCGCTCGGTGTTGTCGGCATCATCTACGAGGCACGCCCAAATGTGACGGCGGATGCATTTGCACTCTGCTTCAAAACGGGAAATGTCGTGATTTTAAAAGGCGGAAGCGATGCAATCCACTCGAATACGGCGATTGTTGCCTCTCTTCGGAAAACACTGAAAGAGGAGCAGGTGCCGGAAGACGCCCTGCTTCTGATCGAAGATACCTCCCGCGAGACGACGGCGCAGTTTATGAAGATGAACCGCTATGTCGATGTCCTGATCCCACGCGGCGGCGCCGGACTGATCCGCGCTGTCGTGGAAAACAGCACGATTCCTGTCATTGAGACGGGAACCGGAAACTGTCATATCTACGTGGATGAGACAGCCGATCTTTCCATGGCAGTGGATATTATTCTGAACGCAAAAACACAGCGCGTTGGCGTATGTAATGCATGTGAATCGATTGTGGTACACGAAAATGTACGTGAAAAACTGCTCCCGGTTCTGGAGGAACGATTAAAAGAAAAACATGTGGAAATGCGCGCAGACGAAAAGGCAAGAGAATACATGCCGGAAGCAGAAGAAGCGACAGAAGAGGACTGGGGAAAAGAGTATCTCGACTACATCGTGTCCATCAAAACCGTCTCTTCCATCGACGAAGCGATTGCACACATCAACCACTACAACACAAAACACTCCGAAGCAATCATCACCAACAACTACACCCACGCCCAGAAATTCCTGGACGAAATCGATGCAGCTGTAGTCTACGTCAACGCCTCCACCCGCTTCACCGACGGCTTCGAATTCGGCTACGGCGCCGAAATCGGAATCAGCACCCAAAAACTCCACGCCAGAGGCCCGATGGGACTGCTGGCGCTGACATCGATTAAAAATATCGTATACGGAACGGGACAGATCCGAAAATAAAAGAAGAAAGATCTTGTTGTCAAAGGGCAACCCAGTTGATCCAGTGACCGATTGCTGACGACCACCCGTCACCCGATCACTGACCAACTCCCAACTGTCCCTTTTCTGGATCAACAGCCCAGACAACAGCCGCATTGTTCACCTTCTTCGGACTTGGAAGAATCGAAGGTCTTGGAATCGGAACGGTAGCAGCTGCTTTTACGATGGGAAAAGGCATTGTGCTGATGGGAAAACTGCTGGATAAAAAGTTTGCGTTTGTCTCCGTTTTATCACCGGAAAGACCGTAAAATGCAGGGCTGATATTTGATCGTAAAAAATTAGAAAAAAATGTAAAATCCTCTTGAAATCAAGGGGATTTTACTATATAATGAGCAGGACAAAAACAACTGCAGAGTAAGTTCATATGCGTAAAGTGCTCCCAGGATAGAGAGTAGCCAGGGAGACGAAAAGAGAAAATCTTGCGGTATATGAATTGCATCTCGCTGCAACAGAAGATAGAGACAAGAGATTATCTCCTATTGTAGTCAGATATCTGTAAAGGAGGTAATTTTTTTATGCAGAAAAATGCAAATGAAACAGCAAAAGAAACAAAAAACATGTTTCTGCAGTCAGCAAAAGAGCTGAAAGCAGTCACAACCCTCGCAGCCTGTGCCATGTTCGCAGCGCTGGCGATGATTCTGAACCAGGTAGCATCGATTGATATCGGACCTTATGTCCGCATCGGATTTTCTGGAATCCCGAACCGCCTTGTCGATTACCTGTTCGGACCAGTGACAGGATGTCTTTTCTCCGGCATTCTTGATGTCGTAAAATACTTCCTGAAACCGAGCGGCCCGTTCTTCTTCGGATTCACCTTTAATGCGATGCTGGCATCTTTTATGTATGGATGCTTCTACTATCGCAAAAAACTGACCATCAAACGTGTGCTTGCAGCCAAGTTCATCGTTATGCTGACTGTCAACGTACTGCTGAACACCCTGTGGATCAGCATGCTGTATGGAAAAGGAATCATGGTGCTTCTTCCGGCACGTGCCTTAAAGAACCTGATTATGTGGCCGATCGATTCCATCATTTTCTATAGCCTGACGAAGTTGATCGAGCAGACCGGCGTCTTCCGCATGTTCCATGCAAGAACCGCTGCACAGGCACAGAGATAAAGAAAAATTCAGACACCATCAAAACGATACATTTACCAATCTGCAGAAAAGGTACTGTCCGCCAGAACAAAAAGGAAGCGGATGGGTTTTGTCGGAAAAGAAAAGCGAAAAAGAACTGCGGCAGGAACTTCCCCAAAAGGAAGCCTGCCGCAGTTCTTTTTGTATGAAAATCCCATCAGGCGGACAGCGATTTTACTGATATCCGTGATCTGACCAGTCCTGGTTTTTGATCCGCTCGTAATCCTCCTCTGTAATCGGAAGAATCGTTCCATGCTTGTAGCCGTATGGGAACGAGAAGGAAGCATCAGAACGAACAAATTTTCCGGAAGCAAGGCTGTCTGCAACAAACGGCACATATCCCTGGCCGGCACCCGGAACGCCGTCGTTGACAGCTTCCCAGTGGAAACCATCGCGGCTTATGCCGAAATAAACCTGTTCGCCGTCCGGTGTTGTTTTTTCCCGAAAATGAACAAATAAATATGCCTGTGCCATAAAATAAAACTCCTTTATGCATATGTTTGGATGAAAAATTCAGATGTTCTGTTTTTCAGGCCATACCTTATACGGTTCCATTATTTTGTAAGACGGATCACATTCCAGCTGTGTTTTCCAAGAACGGTGTGCATTTTTCCATTCTCCAGTTTGGTGGCATCGGAATGGGTCGGAGTAACGTGGTTCGGATCTGCTTCGGTGTTGACCGCTTTCATATCGTCGTTTGTCAGCACGATGTGCTCAGCCAGACGGCATCTTTCGAACTGACGCAGATCGCAGGAAACCTCCATATCCTCATCCAGGCTCTTGTTGACTGCAAAAATGGTCAGTGCATCGTTTTCCTCATCCCAGATGCAGACAGAATCGAGATACGGAGCTTCGCCGTACGTTTTGCTCTCGTAAACCGGTGTCAAAACCTGTGTATTTAAGACGGTTCCGCGGCCGTATACGCTTGCATGCATGTATGGATAGAAGATCGTCTGACGCCATGCACCGGTATCGGATGTCATGATCGGAGCGATAACGTTGACAAGCTGTGCGAGGCAGGCAATCTTGACACGGTCTGCGTGGCGCAGGAGTGTGATCAGCATGCTTCCGACGAGAAGTGCATCCTCAAAGTTGTAAACATCCTCAAGCTGATGCGGTGCGCGTACCCATTTCTCCAGCTTCTGATCCTGCTCATTGCTGTGATACCATACGTTCCACTCATCGAAGGAAAGGTTAATCTGCTTTTTGCCGTGTTTTTTCGCTTTGACTGCATCACAGATCGCAACTACACCGGAGATGAAATCATCCATGCCCTTGGAGCTTGCCAGAAAATCGACAGTATCATTTGCATAATTTCCGTAGTACTGGTGTAAAGAAAGGTAATCCACCTCATCATAGCATTCGTCCAGAACCGTATATTCCCAGGAACCGAAGGTTGGCATCGTAAGATTGGAGCTTCCGCAGGCAACAGTTTCGATCGTCGGATCCATGAATTTCATCAGACGGGAAGTCTCTGCTGCAATACGTCCGTACTCAGAAGCGGTCTTATGTCCCATCTGCCACGGTCCGTCCATCTCGTTGCCGAGGCACCAGAGTTTGATGTTGTGTGGATCTTTGTAACCGTGGGATTTTCTCAGATCACTGTAGTAGGTGCCGCCCTTGAAGTTGCAGTACTCCAGCACATTTTTTGCGTCTTCCGGTCCGCGGGTTCCGAGATTGACGGCCATCATAATATCACTGCCGGCTTTTTTCGACCAGTCAGCAAACTCATTCAGACCGAATTCGTTTGTCTCAATCACGCCCCAGGCAAGATCTGGTTTTGCAGGCCGTTTGTCTTTCGGGCCTACGCTGTCTTCCCAGTGAAAACCGGAGACAAAGTTTCCGCCCGGGTAACGGACGATCGGTACCTGAAGCTCTTTGACAAGATCCAGGGTATCTTTTCGGAAGCCCTGCTCGTCGGAGAGAGCACTTCCTTCCTGATAGATGCCCTCGTAAACGGCGCGTCCCAGGTGCTCGATAAAGGAACCGAAGATTCGTTTGTCAACTTTTCCGGTAAGAAAATATTTGTCAATGATAATCTCTGCTTTTTTCATACTTAAAAATCCTCCTGTTAAAAGAAATGTTCGTTTTCAGACACGATCCAGAAAAACAAAGGATCACAGGCGTGTCTATGATTTTATTCCACCGTTTCGCTTTCGCTTTGGATAGTTTCAATTTTAGCAGGAAGATAGAAAAAAACCAGAGATTTTTGTCCGGCAAATTTGACTTTTTTTCCGGTTTTGCGGTAAAATAGGGAGAAGAAAAGAAAAGGGGAAACGAGAAGAATGGAATTTTCAGTTCATATTTGTGAATATAATAGATCCAACGCCGATTATGAGACGATATATCGGCCGGAGGGCAGCGGGGACTATCTGTTTCTGTTGTTTAAAACGCCGATGAAGGTGTATGACAGAACTGCGTTTTTCATTGCACAGGAAAATGCCTGCCTTTTTTACACGCCGGATCACGAGCAGCATTATCAGGCTGTTCAGAAGTTTCGCAACAGCTATGTCCATTTCTGGTGCGGTGAGAATCTGGGTGAAACGTATGGAATTCCGCAGAATGCTGTTTTTTATCCACAGAACACGGAAGCAATTGATGAGCTGATTCGCCTTTTGCAGAGGGAATACATTGTGAAAGATCCATACGCAGTGGAATATGAGGAAGCACTGGTTCGTCAGATGATGATTACGGCATCGCGCGGTATGCGGCTGTACAAGAAAGCGGCAGAGGAGCCGGCCGGACTGTATCAGGAATTCCAGGAGCTGCGCCTTAAGATGTTGAGCCATTATGAGAAAGACTGGACGACAGAAAAGCTTTGCCAGATGGCCAATATGGAAAAAAGCCAGTTTTATTCTTATTATAAACAGTTTTTTAGCAGCACCCCGCACAGCGATCTGATTGAAGTACGGCTCGACAAGGCGAAAAATCTTTTGACAAATCAGGCACTTTCCATCGGACAGACCGCGGAAATCTGCGGTTTTTCCAATCTGTCTCATTTCAGCCGCTATTTCAAACGCCACTGCGGATGTTCTCCGCGGGAATGGCAGCAGCAAGGCGGAAAAAGCATAAAATATAAAGTGAAGTTGCAGGAAGATGAGAAATGCTATAGCTTTTCCCAATAGCTTATGCTAAAATATTCAGAAGATGTTGGAGTCAAAAGGTACTTTGGCCATGATATCTTCAGAAAAAGTAAGAAAAAGGGAGAGCAGTATGAAAAAGAGAGAGTCATTTAACAGTCGGTGGGGATTTATCCTGGCCTGCATCGGCTCTGCAGTTGGAATGGGCAACATCTGGATGTTCCCTACCCGGGTTTCCTTGTACGGAGGAGGTTCCTTTCTGATTCCGTATTTCCTGTTCGTTGCACTGATCGGCTTTACCGGTGTGAGCGGGGAGATGAGTTTTGGCCGTGCCACAAGATCCGGTCCGGTTGATGCGTTCGGTTTTGCATGTGAAACGAAAGGAAAACGAAAAGCCGGAGAGGCGCTTGGTCTGATTCCGGTGCTGGGTTCCCTGGCAATGGCGATCGGTTATACGGTTGTCATGGGGTGGATTTTCAGGTACATGATCGGAACCTTTACCGGAAAGACACTGTCAGCTGTGAGCGTAGAGGATTTTGCCGGAGCGTTTGAATCCATGGCATCTGCGTTTGGAAACAATTTCTGGCAGATCGTAGCTCTTGTGGTTGCGATGGTCATTCTGGCATTTGGTGTTGGTAAGGGAATTGAGAAGGTCAATAAGGTGCTGATGCCTGTTTTCTTTCTCCTGTTTGTTGCACTTGGTATCTATGTTGCCTTTCAGCCCGGTGCAGCGGATGGATACCGTTATATTTTCCGTGTGGAACCAAAAGCACTTGCAGATCCGAAGACCTGGATTTTTGCACTTGGTCAGGCATTCTTTTCCCTGTCTGTAGCCGGAAACGGAACACTGATCTATGGTTCCTATTTGTCAGATGGAGAAAATATTCCGGCCGCCGCCGGAAGAGTAGCATTTTTTGATACGCTCGCTGCTATGCTTGCTGCGCTGGTTATTATCCCGGCGATGGCAACTACGGGAGCACAGTTAAATACAGGAGGACCTGGACTTCTGTTCATTTTCCTTCCGAATTTGATAAAGTCTATGCCGGGTGGCGCGCTGATCGCAATCGTTTTCTTTGTCGCTGTCTTTTTTGCCGGCCTTACCTCTCTGATTAACCTGTACGAAGCACCGATTGCAACGGTACAGGAAAAATTTCATCTCGGAAGAGTAGCAGCCTGCGGTGTGATCGGGGTTATCGGTGTGGTCGTATCTCTTCTGATCCAGGGCATTGTATCCCAGTGGATGGATGTTCTGTCGATCTACATCTGCCCGCTCGGCGCCGGCCTTGCCGGAGTCATGTTCTTCTGGATCTGCGGAAAGAAGTATGTGCAGTCCCAGGTAGACAAGGGAAGAAGCAGCAAATTCACGGATCTGTATTATCCGATCTGCAAATATATCTACGTGCCGATCTGTGTGCTGGTTCTGATTCTCGGAATCGTGCTGGGCGGAATCGGCTGAAACGATGTTGATAGAAAACGCGCCTGTCGTGCGGAAAAAAAATCCGGCGGCAGGTGCGTTTTTTGATAAAATTTTTCAAATATATAAATCCGATTGAAATACTCGGAAAAAAGGTCTACAATCGGAGGCGAAAACAGAGATTTTAACCTCGAAGCAAAATAAGGAGGATATCAATATGGGAAAAAATCTTTTAACAGTGAAAGATTTAACGGTAAATGTAGAAGAAAAAGAGATCCTGCACGGCGTCAATCTTACGATTGGAAAAGGGGAGACGCATGTGCTGCTTGGACCGAATGGTACCGGAAAGTCGACGCTTGGCAATACGCTGCTCGGCAATCCGAAATATAACGTGACACGCGGCGAAATCTGGTTCCAGGGAAAGAACATCACAGAAGAGCCGGTCAATGAACGCGCCAAAATGGGACTGTTTCTCTCGTTTCAGAATCCGCTTGAGGTGCCTGGCGTAACCTTAAGCTCTTTTATCCGCAGCGCCGTCGAGTTAAAGACCGGCAAACGGATGCGTCTGTTTGAGTTCCGGAAAGAACTGGAAAAAGCAATGGAAGTTCTGCAGATGGATCCGTCGTATGCAGACCGTGATCTGAATGTCGGATTTTCCGGCGGTGAGAAAAAGAAAGCCGAGATCTTGCAGCTTCTGATGCTCGAGCCGTCCCTTACCATTCTCGATGAGACCGACTCCGGCCTGGATGTCGATGCGGTCCGCACCGTTTCTGCCGGAATTGAGGCATACCGCAGAAAATGCGGAGGAAGTCTTCTGATCATCACGCACAGCACGAAGATTCTGGAATCGCTGATGGTGGATCAGACCCACATCATGGTGGAAGGTGAAATCGTCAAAACTGGCGATGCATCTCTTGTAGAGGAGATCAACCGGGACGGATTTGGAAAATACGAAAAGTCACTGGCGTAAAACCGAAGGTACAGAAAGGATGAAAACGCTGTGAGAGAAAAAAGTTATGTAGAGGATATTGACCGAAGCATCTATGATTTCAAAGACGATGAAAAGGATGCCTATAAAGTAAAAGCCGGCCTGACGCCGGAAATTGTACAGAAAATTTCGGATGAGAAGAAAGACCCTGCCTGGATGCAACTGTTCCGTCTGCGTTCTTTACAGATCTACAACCAGATGCCGATTCCGGATTGGGGTCCGTCGATCGAGGCTCTGAACATGGATGACATCGTAACGTATGTCCGCCCGAATACCAAAATGAAAGCAAAGTGGTCCGATGTGCCGGATGACATCAAAAATACGTTTGAGCGTCTCGGCATCCCGCAGGCAGAGCGGAAATCACTCGCCGGCGTGGGCGCACAGTATGATTCGGAGCTGGTCTATCACAACGTCCGCGCGGAAGTTGCGGCGCAGGGTGTTGTCTATACCGATATGGAGAGTGCGCTGCATGGTGAGTACGCGGATATGGTGCGGAAACACTTTATGAAACTGGTGAAACCGACCGACCACAAATTTGCCGCACTGCACGGAGCCGTCTGGTCCGGAGGTTCGTTTGTCTATGTGCCGAAGGGGGTTTCCGTGGAAATCCCGCTGCAGTCGTATTTCCGCCTGAATGCGCCGGGCGCAGGCCAGTTCGAGCATACGCTGATTATTGTCGATGAGGACGCGGACCTTCACTTTATCGAGGGCTGTTCCGCACCGAAATACAATGTGGCCAACCTCCATGCCGGATGTGTGGAGCTGTTTGTCGGAAAGAATGCAAGACTCCGTTATTCTACGATTGAAAACTGGTCGAAGAATATGTACAACCTGAACACGAAGCGCGCGCAGGTCGAGGAGGGCGGAAAAATCGAGTGGGTTTCCGGTTCATTCGGCTCCCACGTTTCCTACCTGTACCCGATGAGCGTGCTGAAAGGAAGAGGCGCAAAGATGGAATTTACCGGCATCACGTTCGCCGGTAAGGGCCAGAATCTCGATACCGGAGCGAAGGTTGTCCACAGCGCGCCGGATACGAGTTCCTATATTAACACGAAATCGATCTCGAAGGACGGAGGCATCAGCACCTTCCGTTCGTCAGTCTCTGCAACAAAAGCGGCAAAGAACACGAAATCAGCCGTTTCCTGCCAGTCTCTGATGCTCGATGACATCTCCCGGTCGGACACGATTCCGGCGATGGATATCCGTACAAAAGATGCGAACATCGGCCATGAAGCACAGATCGGAAGCATCAGCGATGAAGCCGTCTTTTATCTGATGTCGCGCGGCATGACGGAAGAGGATGCGAGAGCGTGCATCGTCAGCGGATTCGCGGATGATGTTTCAAAAGAACTGCCGCTGGAGTATGCGGTGGAGATGAACAATCTGATCCGCCTCGAGATGAAGGGCAGCATTGGATAAGGAGGCCAGACACATGGAAGAACAGAACAGCATGAAAATCAACCAGCTTCCATCGAAAACATGGTACTGGCTGGGATTAAATGATACAAAAGTAAAATGGGCGGCGGGTGCGCCGTGTGAAATCTGCGCGGAAGAGCCGTCTGCGGATGATGAGATAACGGGTTTTCCGGAAGCTATGAATACCGGGGCAGGAAAAGAGACGGATGTCCTTTTTGCACCGGAGCAGACGAAAAACTGGAGTGTCTCTGCAAAGGAGGGGCAGACGAAACAGGTCACGCTTTCCATCGGACAGGGAAAAGAGAAGGTTTCATCCGGAAAGATCCGCGCGGCGGCAGAAGAGGGAGCTTCCCTTACCGTTTTCGAGGTATTTGAACCGGCACAGGCAGCGGGACAGCTCGCGGTGCGGACAGAACTTTACGCGAAAAAAAACAGCCGCATCCGGCTCGTGCAGGTGATGATGCGCGGTGAGGGACAGGAGCTTTTAAATGATGTCGGATGCATCTGCGAGGAAAATGGTGCACTGGATCTTTTACAGGTCGTTGTCGGAAAAGGCGATGTCTATGACGGTATCTGGACCGAACTGCAGAAGGATCACGCATCACTGCAGGCAGAAATCGGCTATCTTCTGCAGAATCAGCAGAAATTTGATGTCAATCTGAATGTGCGCCACTTCGGAAAAGTAACCGAGAGCACGATCCAGGCAGACGGAACGCTGATGGATGCGGCGGAAAAGATCTTCCGCGGCACAATCGACTTTGTGCGCGGTTCGGCAGATTCCGTCGGAGCAGAGACAGAACAGGTATTGCTGCTCGGCGATGATGTAGTCAACAAGACGATTCCTGTGATCCTCTGTGCAGAGGAAAACGTACAGGGAAGCCACGGCGCGGCAATCGGAGAACTCGATGAAGAGACACTGTTTTACTTCGGTGCGCGCGGCATGGACCGTACACAGGCAGAAAATACGATAGCGCGGGCGAAACTGGAAGCAAAAATCCAGAAGATCGGCGATGCGGACATCGAACAGAAAGTAAAAACACAGCTTGCGGAGGTGCTTGACCGTGACAACAGATAACATCAGAAAAAATTTCCCGCTTCTGCAGCAAATGGACACGATCTATCTGGACAACGCGGCGACGGCACAGCGCCCGTCATGCGTTCTTGCTGCAGTACAGGAATTTTACGAACAGAAAAATGCAAATCCTCTGCGAGGCTTCTATCCTTTAAGCCTGGAGGCGACGGAGAGCTATCAGGAGGCAAGAAAGACCGTACAGAAGTTTATTCATGCAGAAGAGCCGGAGGAGATTATTTTTACCCGGAATACAACGGAAAGCCTGAACCTTGTGGCATACAGCTATGGCCTGAACTTTTTAAAGGAAGGCGACGAGATCGCTGTAACAATCATGGAGCATCACAGTAATCTGCTTCCGTGGCAGATGGTGTCGCGTATGACTGGGGCGAAGCTCCATTATCTGGAATGTACCAGTGAGGGCGAGCTGACCGATGAGGAGCTCCAAAAGGGCATTAATGAGAGAACACGTCTTGTGGCTGTTGCGCAGGTATCGAATGTGCTCGGCTGCGTGAATCCGCTCCAGAAAATCACGGAGATGGCGCACCGCGTGGGAGCCGTTGTCGTTGTGGACGGCGCCCAGAGCGTTCCGCATATGCCGGTCGACGTACAGGCGCTGGATGCAGATTTTCTCGCCTTTTCCGGCCATAAGCTGATGGGCCCGATGGGAATCGGCTGTCTGTATGGAAAACTGGAACTGCTGGAAAAAATGCCGCCGTTTTTAACCGGAGGCGAGATGATCGATTCCGTTCACCGCGACGGAGCCGTTTTTGCACCGGTTCCGCAGAAATTTGAGGCGGGAACGGTAAATGCAGCCGGTGCGGTGGGGCTGGCCGCAGCGATCCGGTATCTGCAGGAAAAAGGATTTGATTATATCCAGAAAAAAGAGCTGGAACTGACGCAACGTGCTATGGAAGGACTCGGCGCGCTGCCGTACGTTCATATCCTCGGTTCCAAAGATCCGGCCAACCATACGGGCATCGTTTCGTTTACGATTGACGGCGTGCATCCGCACGATGTGAGCGAAATTCTTTCTTCTGACGGCATCGATGTGCGGGCAGGCCACCACTGTGCACAGCCGCTTCTGGAATATCTTGGCGTCCGAAGTTCGACAAGAGCCAGCATGATGTTTTATAATACACCGGAAGAGATTGATGCACTGATCGAAAGTGTATCCACAATCAGAAGGAGAATGGGCTATGGAGAGTAGAGGATTTTATAACGAAATTTTGACGGAGCACAATCTGCGTCCGGAATTCAAGCATGATCTGCCGGATGCGGACATCGTACTCGAGGGCGTCAACCCAAGCTGCGGCGATGATATCTGGCTGAAATTAAAAGTCGACGGCGATGTGATCACGGACGGTGCGTTCGTGGGCGACGGCTGTGCGATTTCGCAGGCATCGGCGGACATTATGCTCGGCATGATCATCGGAAAGACGAAGGACGAGGCACTGCGCCTGGGAAATCTGTTTCTGCGCATGATCAAAGGAGAAGCATCCGACGAGGAGATTGACAAACTCGAGGAGGCTGGTGCACTGAAGGACATCTCCCACATGCCGGCAAGAGTGAAATGTGCAGTGCTTGGATGGCATACGCTGGAAGAGGCATTTAAACAGGAAAAATAAGAACAGAAAAACTTTTTGCATTTCTGAGAAAAAGTATCACTTTACCCACTTGCAATTTTCAAAAAAATTAGTTATAATGAATTACAGTTAGTAAAGACTAACCAAAGCGAATCAATCATTGTTATCTCCCGTCTGCGGATCTTGGACACTTCGCAGGCGGGAAACTCCAGAAACAAACGAGAAAGGAGCACACGAAAAGTGAAGAGCCTGAAAATTGAGGAAGTAAAAGGAAGAGAAATTCTGGATTCCAGAGGAAACCCAACCGTAGAAGCTGAGGTTGTTCTTGCAGGGGGCGTTGTAGGGCGCGGCATGGCACCAAGCGGCGCATCTACCGGTGAGTTTGAGGCACTGGAATTACGAGATGGAGATAAAGCAAGATACCTTGGAAAAGGTGTGCAGAAAGCAGTAGAAAACATCAACACCGTCATCAACGATACCTTAAAAGGTATGGATGCATCCGATACCTACGCTGTAGACAAAGCCATGATCGATGCAGACGGAACAAAAGATAAATCCCGCCTGGGTGCAAACGCCATTCTGGCTGTATCCATTGCCTGCGCAAGAGCAGCAGCAAACGCACTTGAGATTCCGCTGTACCGCTTCTTCGGCGGCGTTTCCGGAAATCGTCTGCCGGTTCCGATGATGAACATCATCAACGGCGGATGCCACGCACTTTCTTCCGGCCTGGATGTACAGGAGTTCATGATCATGCCGGTTGGAGCATCTTCTTTCAAAGAGTGCTTAAGATGGTGCGCTGAGGTCTTCCATGCACTGGCTGCCATCTTAAAAGAGCGCGGACTGGCAACATCGGTTGGAGATGAAGGCGGTTTTGCACCGGCTCTGAAATCCGATGAAGAAGCCATCGAGACCATTCTTGAGGCAGTGAAAAAAGCAGGCTACGAGCCAGGCAGAGACTTCAAGATCGCGATGGATGCTGCTTCCTCCGAGTGGAAGACAGGAACCAAGGGTGAATACAAACTGCCGAAAGCCGGCACTGTATTTACTTCCAAAGAGCTGATCGCTCACTGGAAAGCACTGGTAGAGAAATATCCGATCATCTCCATCGAGGATGCTCTGGATGAAGAAGACTGGGAAGGCTGGAAAGAGCTGACCGCAGAGCTTGGCGGAAAAGTACAGCTTGTCGGTGACGACCTGTTTGTAACCAATACTGAGCGTCTGGCAAAAGGTATCTCCCTTGGCTGCGGAAATTCCATCCTGATCAAACTGAACCAGATCGGTTCTGTATCTGAGACCCTTGAGGCAATCAAAATGGCTCACAAAGCAGGCTACACCGCAATTTCCTCCCACCGTTCCGGTGAGACCGAGGATACCACCATCGCAGACCTGGCTGTTGCCCTGAACACCTGCCAGATCAAGACCGGTGCACCGAGCCGTACCGAGCGTGTTGCAAAATACAACCAGCTTCTCCGAATCGAAGAAGAACTTGGAACGGCCGCTGTATACCCTGGTGCAAGAGCATTTAATGTGACACAGGACTAAGCAGTAAATAACATAATACCATAAAAAAAGACAAGATCCTTCCTCTTAAAACCAACCATAAATAAGTGTCCCCGGGGCCGTTGAAAAACGTGTTTCCCGGGGATTCTTGCATGCGGGGGAGGGGTATATGAAAAAACACTTGACTTGAAGCGGACTTGAAGTGTTATCCTATCTAGGAAAATGTAAAAATAAGGGGGATATATCGAAATGAGCGAAAGATTATGGAATATTCTTCTGGATTCTTTCTGGAAAATCTTTCTGCCGGGCCTTAAGGTGACGATTCCGCTTACTGTAATCTCGTTTTCCATTGCACTTGTAATTGCGACGGCAATGGCTATGGTACAGTTTGCAAACATCAAAGGCCTTCGTCAGATTGCACGTTTCTATATCTGGATTTTCCGCGGAACCCCGCTTCTGGTCCAGCTTTTCGTTGTGTTTTACGGACTTCCGCGCGCCGGTATTCTGATCGATCCGTTTCCGGCGGCAGTTCTCGTCTTTTCCCTGAATGAGGGCGCCTACAGTGCCGAGACGATGCGTGCGGCCCTGGAAGCCGTTCCGGCAGGCCAGCTCGAAGCCGGCTACTGTGTCGGCATGTCGTATCTGCAGATCATGCGGAGAATTATCCTTCCGCAGGCGATGCGCACCGCTTTCCCGCCGCTTTCCAACTCTCTGATCGCCATGGTAAAGGATACTTCCCTTGCCGCAAATATCACCGTAACGGAGATGTTTATGGTAACGCAGCGGATTGTAGCGCGCACCCATGAGCCGCTGGCACTGTATATTGAAGTAGGACTGATCTACCTGCTGTTCTCCACTGTGCTCACGAAGCTGCAGGGAATCGGAGAGAAGAAACTGAGTACATATCAGAAAAAAGGGGAATAAGCCATGCTGGAAATTAAAGGATTAAAGAAAGCGTTCGGCAGCCTGGAAGTATTAAAAGGTGTAGATTTAAAAGTAAAACAGGGCGATGTTGTTGCAATCCTCGGTCCGAGTGGTTCGGGAAAAACGACGATGCTGCGCTGTGTCAACTTTCTGGAGCATGCGGACGGCGGCAGCCTGATCTTTGACGGGAAAGAATATCCGTTCCACAACATCAGCAAAAAAGATATCGCGGCGATCCGTCAGAAAACCGCATTTGTATTTCAGAACTATAACCTGTTCCTGAACAAAACAGCCCTTCATAACGTAACCGAGGGCCTGATCATCGGCAGAAAAATGCCAAAAACCAGGGCGGAGGAAAAAGCGCGTGCAGCGCTTGAAAAAGTAGGCATGCTGGACCGTGCGGACTACTATCCGCATCAGCTTTCCGGCGGACAGCAGCAGAGGGTGGCAATCGCCCGTGCACTGGCAACCGATCCGGAAATTATCTATTTTGATGAGCCGACCTCAGCACTCGACCCGGAGCTGACCGGCGAGGTGCTTGGTGTTATGCGCCAGCTTGCCAAAGAGGGAATGACAATGCTCGTTGTCACGCATGAGATGGGCTTTGCAAGAAACGTTTCGAACAAAGTTGTCTTTATGGAAAACGGCGTTGTCGTTGAGGAAGGTCCGTCGAAGGAATTTTTCGCAAATCCGCGGGAAGAGCGGACGAGAACATTTTTGCAGAATATTGAACAGCATTACGAGTAAGGTATCCCGCAAAGCGGCAAATCCTGCCCGGAGTACGGAATCCGGACAGTTTGCAATAAAGAAAACAGAAGAAGCAAAGGCAGCTTCTTCCAGAACAAAACAAAAAAGGAGTGGCGAATATTATGAAAAAGAAAATGGCAGCAGTATTTCTGGCAGGTATCCTGACATCATCCTTTTTACTGACCGGATGCGGAAACAGCACGGCAGATAACAGCAGTGCTTCTTCCTCTTCATCAGCATCTTCTGCAAGTGCGTCTGGGGATCTTTTAGAGCAGATCCAGAGCAAGGGTGAGATCGTTGTGGCAATGGAAGGAACCTGGGCACCGTGGACGTATCACGATGAGGACGACAACCTGGTCGGCTATGACGTAGAAGTGGCACAGCAGATCGCAGAGAAACTCGGCGTGAAAGCAACCTTTGTAGAGGGTGAGTGGGACGGCCTTCTTGCAGGAATCGATTCCGGCCGGTACGATATCATGGTAAACGGCGTAGATATCACAGAGGAGCGCGCTGAGAAATACAGCTTTTCCGATCCATACGCATACAACCGCACCGCTGTTATCGTAAACTCTGCTAACGATGAAATCCAGTCCATGGAGGATCTCGACGGAAAGAGCACCGCGAACACCATTTCCAGTACGTATGCAGAAGTTGCCGAGAAATATGGCGCAGCCGTTACCGGTGTTGACGATCTGGAGCAGACTTTCGAGCTTCTCTTAAGCGGCCGTATCGATGCAACTCTGAACGCAGAGGTAACGTATTACGATTATATGAAAGCACACCCGGATGCAGAGATCAAAATTGCATGTCTCGATCCGGAATCCACAAAAGTCGGTATTCCGATGAAAAAAGGCGATGAGACCAAGACGCTGCTTGAGGCAGTCAACAAAGCACTTGGCGAGCTCGCAGAAGAAGGAACACTGACAGAGCTTTCGGAAAAATATTTTGGAACGGATATCTCCAAAGAAGCAGCAGAATAAGATACAAAATAAAGAAGGTTACAGATCATGATTGCAAATTATCATACCCATACATGGCGGTGCCGCCATGCGGACGGAACGGAGCGGGAGTATGTGGAGCGCGCGATTGAGGGCGGCCTTAAAATTCTCGGTTTTTCCGACCATTCGCCTTATCCGTTCCCGGACGGCTACGATTCCGGCATGCGGATGCGGCTCGATCAGGTGGAAGGCTATGTAGACACCGTGCTGGCATTGAAAAAAGAGTATGACAAGGATATTGAAATCCATCTCGGACTCGAAACAGAGTATTTCCCGAGATTCTGGGATCAGCTGATTGATTTTTTGTCGGACTATCCGTTTGAGTACTTTGTGCTTGGCCAGCACAGCCTGGGAAATGAGATCGAAAAGATTCTCTACAGCGGCCATGGAACAACAGACGGAAGCTACCTGAAACAGTATGTGGACCAGTGCCTGGCAGGCATCGATACCGGAAAATACCTGTATCTGGCACACCCGGATCTCTTTTTATTCAACGGCGACGAAGCAGTGTTCGACCGGGAATACCGGAGACTCTGCCGTGAGGTGAAAAAGAGAAACATTCCGCTGGAGATCAATTTCCTTGGTCTGATGGAAGAAAGATGGTATCCGAACGAGAAGTTCTGGAAGATCGCCGGCGAAGAAGGAAACACCGCCGTTTTCGGCTGTGATGCCCATACGCCGAAAGCCGTCTGGAATCCGGAGACGGAACAGAAGGCACTGCAGCTGGCAGCAAAATACGGTCTGAAAGTACAGGAAACCGTTCCGATGCCGAAGACATTTTAACAGAAGCAGAAAAAGCTGTTCTTTTCTGGTGAGAGTTTTGAAAACTCCGCGGAAAAGAACAGCTTTTTTGATATGAGATTTTTTATGCTTTTTTTGTGTGCATCAGCCGTACCGCCTCTTCCCGCTGTTTCAGAATCTTCTGAATCGAAGTCCAGTAAACAATCATTGAGACAACCGGCCCGATCAGGTCGGAAATAGGTTCCACGTAGAAGATGTTTTCCAGTGCAAAGAACCGCGGCAGAAGAAACAGAGCGGTAAAGTAGACGAATTTCCGGAAGAAGGAGAGTGCAAACGAATAGCGCACGCAGCCCATTGCAGTAAAGCCGTCTACAATCTCGTACTGAATGCCGAGCGGAATGACTGAGAGTGTCGAAATATGAATCGCGCGGACCACCATCGAGACGATCTGCGGATCGGAAGTAAAAAGCTGCGCAAACAGTGTTCCGGCGGCATTGGAGACGAGGAACATCAAGGTCGTAAATCCGGCACAGAGTGCGATGATGGTTTTCTGTGCCTCAAGAATACGCCTGGAATTTCCAGCTCCATAATTGTATGCGAGGATTGACTGCGTTCCGCCACTGATTCCGCCGAGCGGTATCGTAATAATCAGCATAAAGCTCTGAACGATCGTTGCACAGGTGATGAAGCTGTCTCCCTGTCCGGCGGGTGCATATTGCTGCAGGACGGCGTTCATCGCAATGATCATCACATTGTCGATGGCAATGATTAGAAACGGAGTAAAACCGACTGTCAGAATGCGTTTCATGATCGCAAATGAATACCCGCCGAAGGTGATGCGGATCGGAATCGTCTTTCCGAACAGAATATGCAGCACATACAGACAGCTTGCGATCTGGGAGAGCACGGTTGCAATTGCTGCGCCGCGCACGCCGAGATGCAGAACGAAGATAAACACAGGGTCCAGCAGCAGATTCAGGACGGCGCCTAGCAGAACAGATTTCATTCCCTCACTGGCAAAGCCCTGGCAGATCACAAACTGGTTCAGGCCGGTCGATAAAAGCGCAAACACAGAGCCGGAAACGTAGATCATAAAATAGGCTCTGGCGTAAGGATACGTAACGGTGCTGGCTCCGAATGCCATCAGCATCGGGCGGGTTAAAAAAAGCGCCGCGGCTGTCAGAACGAGGGACAGGGAAACAAGCATCAGAAACGCATTAGCCAGGATGCGGGATGCCTCTTTTTCATTTTTCTCTCCGAGCCGGATGCCGAGCAGCGGTGCGCCGCCGACCCCGATGAGGGAGGAGAACGCGCCGATCATGGTGAGAATGGGACCGCAGACGCCGACACCCGCGAGCGCCAGATCACCGACAGAGGCAATGTGGCCGATGTACATACGGTCTACAATGCTGTACAGAACACTCACGAACTGTGCCAGCATGCTCGGAAAAGCAATACGGGGAACCAGTTTTCCGATCGGGTCGGTTCCGAGATGGTTTACAGTTTTCATAGAAAAATACCTTGTCGTTTTTTAGGTTTGGGAACAGACAGCAAAAAACATGCCCGAAACAAAATCCGGAAGACTTTGTTTCGGACATGCCGCTTTTGGTCTGTTCTGATAGATCAGCTGACAGAAAAATTATTCAGCAAGAGTGGTCAGATCTACTTTGAAATCGTCAGATCCCTGTCCGTCTACGGTGTAGTAAGCGGCTCTCTGCTCTGCGTTCAGGTAGATTTTGATCTCGCCTTTTAATCCGTTTGCTTTTACTTCTTTTTTGATGACTGCTTCGAGGTCTTTCATAGATACTTTTGTCTCGAAGATCTCAAGAACGGTATCAGATACTTTTGTCATTTTACGTGGGGTTTTGGTTGCTTCTGCCATGGTTTCCGTGGTCTCCTTTTTTACTGTTTTTTTAACGGTTTCTTTTTTGGTTGCTTTTTTCGGCTCTTTTGCAGCTTCTGCTTTTCCTTCTGCTGCTTCTGTATGTAAGGTTTTTTCAGTCGTTGGTTTTACTTCTTTTGCCGGTGCCGCTGTCTTTACAACGGTTTCCGCTGTTTTTGCAGCTTCTGCAGCCTGCTGTTTCGCTTTGGCCATTTTTTTCATGGTTCTTTTATTCATTTTATTCACTCCTCTATGCGATATCTCTAATAAATTACCATGTTTTTTGCGTTCTGTCAAATTTAAATTCGAGAAAACAGCGGCTTTAGGATTGTACACGGCGGAGCACAGAAAAGATTTTTTCAGAATCCCAGATCTGCGGAACAGGGTAGGTGGGATTTGCTTCTTTTAAAGCACGGCGTGCTATTTCTGTGTAATCATTCGGCGAAAGGTGTGGCAGAGTGGATGGAATGTCAAACGAATCGCGCATAGCCTCGATAGCTGCAATCATCCGCTCAGCCTTTTCAGAAACGGTATCTCCGCCGAGAGAAAGCGCATCGGCGAGAACGGCAAGTTTAGGCGCAATGCAGGAACCGTATTCGCGCAGAACAGCAGGCAGCAGAACCGCGTTGGCTCTTCCGTGCGGAATGTGGTACAGTGCACCGACGGCGTGAGCGATGGCATGGACGTAGCCGACAAAGTTGTTGGTAAAAGCGAAACCGGCCAGATACGATGCATGAAGCATTTCCTGCCGTGCGGCAAGACGGGAGCCGTCACGCCAGGCTTCGGGCAGGGCATGGAAATTTTCGCAGACTGCCTCGATGGATGCATTCTGCACGCTGTGGGAGGCGAAGAGGTTCAGAAAAGCTTCCATGGCATGGGTCAGGGCATCCATACCGGTATCTGCGGTCATAGAGGACGGGAGGCTGATCGTAAGACGCGGATCGAGAACTGCCGTATCCGGGATCAGACAGAGGTCATTGACGGCGTATTTGTATGGTTTCCCGTCGATACAGTCTGTGATGACAGCTGCCGCCGTTGCCTCCGAACCGGTTCCGGCTGTCGTCGGCACGGCAAACAGCGGCGGAAGTTTCCGACGGACTTTCAGGAGGCCCCGCATCGCAGGAACCGTCTTTTTCGGACAGCAGACGCGGGCACCGATCAGCTTTGCTGCATCGAGAACGGATCCGCCGCCGATGGCGAGGATAGCCTGCGCCTGAATCTGCTGATAAAGACGGAAACCCTGTTCCACGCTCTCAATCTGCGGATCCGGGGCGATTTCGGAGAAAATGGTGACGGAAATGTTTTCTTTTTTACAGCCGTCCAGCAGAGACGTCAGTGTTCCGCGGCGGACAAAGCCGGGGGTAGTCACCAGGAGAATCCGGGAGATCCGGCGTTTCCGGAATAACGTGGGGAGCAGCAGAACGGCATCCGGTGCTGCAAGGAGTGTCTGTTTCTTATGCTCTGTCAGATGAAGAACGCGGCTCAACACCCACTGCCGGGTGCGGAACCAGAAAATGGAATGCATCAATCAAGTACCTCCATAAAAAATCGTGAGAATCGTATATCTCTTATTGTAACAGTGCACGGCAGGTTTTTCAATTCGTATAGGAATTTTGAATCTTCCGTGAAAAGAATTGACAGTGTAAAAAATGCGTGTTATAGTACAAATAGAACAGATAAAGAGAGCCAGGAATTGTTCACCTGGGAAATCAGGAAAGGGCTTGACTGGAGGTGCCTGATGATGGAAACAAAGAGAGATTATTATGAAGTATTAGGCGTCAGCCGGAATGCAGACGAGAAAGAAATCAAGCGTGCATACCGGAAACTGGCGAAAAAATATCATCCCGATACGAATGCGGGAAACCCGGATGCGGAAAAGAAATTTAAGGAAGTGACAGAAGCGTATTCTGTCTTAAGCGATCCGGAAAAGAAGAAAATGTACGATCAGTTCGGATTCGCGGCGTTCGACCAGGGAGCCGGCGCGTACGGCCAGCAGGGCGGTGGAAATCCGTACGGCAGTGCGTATGGAAACCCGTTCGGCGGAAGCGGAAACAACGGCGGCTATCACGAATTTCACTTTGAAGGAAACGCGGACGATATGTTCGGCGATTTCTTTGATCAGATGTTTCATGGCAAAAGCCGTGGATTCGGAAGCGAGCGGTATACGCGTTCGGGAAGTAGCAGACATCCGTTTGAGGATGCATTTTCCGGCCGCGGTACGGCAGAGGATCTCGATCTGCACGCTGAGGTTTCGATCCGCCTGGAGGAAGCGGCATCGGGCTGTGAAAAACAGATTACCCTGCGGAACCCGGATGGAACGACCAATACGCTGCTGGTTAAAATCCCGGCCGGTATCGAGAGCGGAAAGAGCATCCGTCTGCGCGGCAAAGGCCATACAGGATCAAACGGCCGCCGCGGCGATCTGATTTTGAAGGTCAATGTAGAAGAAAAGAAAGGCTTTGAACGGCGCGGAATGGACATCTACACGACGATTCAGATTCCATACACAACGGCAGTCTTTGGCGGTGAAGCGCGTGTCTCGACACTGTACGGAGATGTGGTCTGCAAAATCAAGGAAGGAACACAGTCCGGCAGTAAGCTCCGTCTGCGCGGCAAGGGCATGGTATCGATGAAAGATGCGAACGTGCACGGTGATCATTATGCGACGATTGAGATTGCTGTACCGCGCAGTCTGAACCGCACAGCACGCCAGAAACTGATGGAATATAAGGAAGCGTGCTGAAAATGTGAAGAAACTGTGAAATCGGAAAATCCGGGTTGACAAATCGTGTTTGTGGTATTATATTACATCTAGAACAAAGAAAAGGAATCAACAAGAAACCAATTCTTCCTTGCATGTTCCCAAACATCCTGTTCCAAGAAACTTATTCATAGCCACAAGGCAAAGCAAACTTAACACCCTTCACAAGATAAGAAGCCTGCTAAGAATCAGATTTTTGGAGGAAAAGGTAAATGAATACTTTAAAAGCTGAAAAGAGAAGTTTGGATGTAAAAGCAAAAAGACTTAGAAGAGAAGGATACGTTGTCGGCAATGTATTCGGCAGAGAGATGAAAGAATCCATTCCAGTTAAGATGGTAAAAAGAGATATCGAGAAACTGCTGAAGACAGACCACAAAGGCAGCCAGATTATGCTGGATGTCGACGGAACCGCATACGATGTCCTGATCAAAAATGTTGATTATAACCCGGTAGCCGGACAGATCGATTCGATCGAGTTCCAGGCACTGGTCAGCAACGAGAAAGTTCATTCCGTTGCAGAGATTGTCCTTGTAAACCATGAAAAGATCGCAGAAGGCGTTCTGCAGGAGGATCTGAACGAGGTTGCCTACATGGCATACCCGGCATCCCTGGTCGATCAGGTAATGGTCGATGTCGGAGAGATGAAGATCGGTGATGTCATCCGCGTCAAAGATCTGTCCCTGGCCGCTGACCCGGATATCACCATAAAGACCAATCCGGAATCCATTGTCGTAAGTCTGATGGCTTCCCACAACGTAGAAGCATCGGCAGAAGATACCGAAGAAGCAGAAGAGAAATAAACAGAATAAGCACATACAAAGAAATCCGAAGGCGTCAAAAACCTTCGGATTTTTTGCGTGAAAAATATGGTTTGAATCGATCAGATATAACTCATGAAGCCTTTTCCGATAATTTCGCTGCTCTTTGTGATCGCAATAAACGCGGTCGGCTCGGTATCATGAATAAATCGCTGAAGATAGACGGCCTGCTTGACATCCACAACCGTGAGAATGACTGTCCGCTGCTGGTCGGAGTAAGCGCCGACGGCGTCGTAAAGGGTTGCGCTGTGATTGAGATCCTTTGTGATGAAATCGCAGATCGGCTGCGGATTGTTGGAGATAATCGTAAAAAATTTATTCAGCTTCATCCGCTCAATCGTTTTGTCAATCAGCAGTGTTTTCGCTATCAGACCGAGAACCGAACAAAGTCCGGTTAAGGTATCGAAAATCAGGAAAGCAAGGATGACAACGATGAGGTCGGTCACCAGCAGGGCAGTGGAAATATTCATTGTAGAATATTTTTTAATAATCATGGCGATGATGTCTGTGCCGCCGCCGGAGGCATTCTCAAAAAACAGCAGTGCTGCCGCCAGTGCCGGAAGAATAATGGCAAAGCAGAGCTCCAGCATGATCTCATCGGTAAGCGGATGTGCCATCGGAAACAGCTTTTCAAAAATGTTCAGAAGAACCGAGGAAAGCACGGTCACGTAGGCTGTCTTGACGCCGAAGTTCCGCCCCAGCACAGCAAAACCAACCAGCAGAAGCAGCAGGTTGATAAAAAGGTTGATCTGTGAGGCAGTGAACGGAAGAAACCGGCAGATGACAACGGCCATACCGGATACACCGCCGAAAGAAAAATTATTGGGGAATTTAAAAACATAAATTCCAATGTCCATGATCAGAACAGCTGCGGTAATGACAGCATATTCTTTTAACGTTTGTAATGCAGGCTGCGATGCCTGTTCTTTTGTGTCCATTTTTTTGCTCCTTTATTTGAATTTGAGGCGACCTTTATTTTATTATAGAAGAAACTTTTTTGAATAACAGCTAATAATGTATCCCCCTCTTCAAACATAGCATGGCATATGGTAGTTTGTCCAGTTACATTTTCCTTATTTCCATTTTTCCGTTTTCCGATGGTTGTATCCAATTTATTTCTGTGGTATGATGAAGGGCAGGATCTTTTTTCGGAAAGAAAAAATCTGCAGTTTCTGTTTCAAAATGTTTCGAAAAAAGAAGAAAAAACAGAAACAAAAATGGAGGAAGAAACATGAAAAATACAAAGGTTTATGTTGATTTTATAACAGAGAAACTGAAAAAACTGCTCTCCATCGACAGCCCGACCGGCTACACGAAAGATGCCATTGCATGGCTGAAAGCAGAGTACGAAGCGATGGGCTATGCGCCGGTGATCACCACAAAGGGCGGCCTTCTGGTGCAGCTTGCCAAAGGCTGTGAAGGAAACGGCGGTGTCCTCGTGGAGACACATACCGATACGCTCGGCGGCATGGTAGCGGAAGTGAAAGGAAACGGCCGTCTTCGTCTCACCGCGCTCGGCGGTATGAATCCGAACAATGCGGAGACGGAAAACTGCGTTGTCATCACAAGAGACGGAAAACGGTACGAGGGCTGCTTCCAGATGAACAACCCGTCGATCCATGTCAACGGTTCCTACGACCAGCAGGACCGCACCTACGACAATATGGAGGTCGTTCTGGATGAGATGGTCTTCTCCAAAGAGGAGACAAAGGCGCTCGGCATCGAGACCGGTGATATCGTCTGCTTTGAGACGAGAACCCGCATCACGGAGAAGGGCTACATCAAGAGCCGTTTTCTCGATGATAAACTGAGCGTTGCAATCCTGCTCGGCTATGCGAAGTATTTAAAAGAAGAAAACGTAACACTGTCCCGCCCGGTTTATCAGCATATCACTGTATATGAGGAGGTCGGCCACGGCGGATCTGCTTCCGTTCCGGAGGGTGTAACAGATATCCTTTCCGTTGATATGGGATGTGTCGGCGATGGACTGGAGTGTAAGGAACACCAGGTATCCATCTGTGTCAAAGACAGCGGCGGCCCTTACAGCTACGATTTTACCGGTGAGCTGATTGCGGCAGCAAAAGCAAACGGAATCGACTATGCGGCGGATGTTTACCCGCACTACGGATCTGACGTGGAGGCAACGCTCCGCGGCGGCGCAGACGCACGCCATGCCCTGATCGGCGCCGGTGTGTACGCATCCCATGGATATGAGAGAAGCCATGTGGACGGCGTGAAGAATACGCTGGAACTGCTTGCGGCGTATCTGGACAAATAAAAATAAGAACAAGTGAGAGAATTGCATGAGAAAATTAGCATTGCCAGAAGAAGTGCTGCTCCAGATTGAGCAGCCTGCGCGATACATTGGAAATGAATTCAACAGTGTCGTAAAAGACAAAGAAAAAGTAGCCTTACGCGGCGCTTTCCTGTTCCCGGATGTGTATGAGATCGGTATGTCGCACCTTGGCATCCAGATCCTGTACGATATGTTTAACAAACGTGAGGACATGTGGTGTGAGCGTGTCTATTCCCCATGGCCGGATCTGGACCGCGTGATGCGGGAACAGAGCATTCCGCTGTTCGGCCTGGAATCCCAGGAGCCGGTGAAAAACGAGGATTTCCTGTTTATCACCCTGCAGTATGAGATGTGTTATACGAACGTTCTGCAGGCGCTCGACCTTGCCGGAATCCCGCTGCATGCGGTGGAGCGTACCGACGAGGACCCGATCGTTATCGGCGGCGGCCCGTGTACGTACAATCCGGAGCCGATCGCTCCGTTCTTCGATCTGTTTTACATCGGAGAGGGCGAGGTTGTGTACGACAAGCTTTTTGACACGTATCTGGAAAATAAAAAGAACGGCGGAACCCGTCAGGATTTCCTGAAAAAGGCATGCTGGATCCCTGGTATTTACGTACCGCAGTTTTATGAAGTAACGTACCACGAGGACGGAACGATCGCGGCCTTTACGCCGTCCATTCCGGAAGCACCGGAAAAGATCAAAAAACAGCTCGTCATGGATATGACCGAGGCAACGTATCCGGAGAAACCGGTCGTGCCGTTTATCAAGGCAACACAGGACCGTGTCGTTCTGGAGATCCAGCGCGGCTGTATCCGCGGCTGCCGTTTCTGCCAGGCGGGTATGGTGTACCGTCCGACAAGAGAGCGCGATGTGGAGAAGTTAAAAGAACTTGCGACCCATATGCTGCGCAATACCGGCCACGATGAGATTTCGTTGAGTTCTTTGAGCTCGAGTGATTACAGCCATCTTCCGGAGCTTGTCAACTATCTGATCGACAGCTGCCCGGAAAAAGGTGTCAATATTTCCCTTCCGTCTCTTCGAATCGACGCATTTTCCCTCGATGTCATGAGCAAGGTACAGGATATCAAAAAGAGCAGCCTGACCTTCGCACCGGAGGCGGGAAGCCAGCGGATGCGGAATGTTATTAATAAAGGTCTGACCGAGGAAGTCATTCTCGACGGAGCCGGAAAAGCGTTTGAGGGCGGCTGGAATAAAGTAAAACTGTATTTCATGCTGGGCCTTCCGACCGAGACCGAGGATGATATCAAAGGAATTGCGCATCTGGCGGAAAAGATCGCAGAGCGTTACTATGAGATTCCGAAAGACCAGAGAAACGGAAAATGCCAGATTACGGCAAGCTCCTCGTTCTTTATCCCGAAGCCGTTCACCCCGTTCCAGTGGGCACCGATGAACACGGAGAGGGAGTTTCTTGACAAAGCGGCGATTGTAAAGGCAGAGGTCCGCGCACAGCTGAATCAGAAGAGCATCCGTTACATTTATCATGAGGCAGATATTTCCCTTCTGGAGGGATTCCTTGCACGCGGTGACCGGAAATGTGCCGAAGTTATTGAAAAAGCGTACAGAAAAGGTGCTATTTTCGATGCCTGGTCCGAGTATTTCCGGAAAGATGCCTGGGAAGAAGCGTTTGCAGAGACCGGCATTGACGTTTCGTTCTATGCCTGCCGTGAGCGCAGCACCGATGAGATCCTTCCGTGGGATTTCCTTGATATCGGCGTGACGAAAAAATTCCTGATCCGCGAATGGGAGCGGGCACAGAAAGAAACCGTTACCCCGAACTGTAAGATGCAGTGTTCCGGCTGCGGAGCAAAATCATTCGGAGGAGGTGTCTGCTATGAAAATCAGAATTAAGTTTGCCAAAACAGGTGTGATGAAATTTGTGGGTCATCTGGATGTGATGCGTTACTTCCAGAAAGCAATCCGCCGTGCAGAACTTCCGATCGCTTATTCCGAGGGCTTCAGCCCGCACATGCTGCTGTCGTTTGCTTCTCCGCTCGGTGTCGGCATCAGCAGCACCGGTGAATATTTCGATATGGTGCTCGCGGAAGATATGAAAACCGACGAGATTGTAAAACGTCTGAATGCGACGATGGTTGAGGGAATGGAAGTGCTTTCCGCCCGCCATGTGCCGGATGGAAAAGCAAGCAAGGCAATGTCTCTCGTAGCAGGAGCCGATTATCTCGTGCAGTTCCGCGAGGGAAAAATGCCGGAGATTGATCTGGAAACGAAAGTACCGGTGTTTTTTGCACTTCCGCAGATTGAGATCATGCGAAAGACAAAACGAAGCGAAAAGCTGACCGATATCCGCCCATGGATTTACGATATGAAAGCAAAGAAAAGCGGTGTCTGGATGCAGCTCTCCACCGGAAGTGTTTCGAACCTGAAACCGGAGCTCGTGATGGAAGCGTTCTGCAAATGGTGCGGGGTTGAACTGCCGCCGTTTGCATACACGATTCTGCGCGAGGAAGTTTACGCAGACATCGGAACGGAAGAAGAGCGAAAGCTGGTTCCGCTGGAAGCATTAGGAGAAGAAGTTGAGTAAACGAGTTGTCATTGCCCATCTGCCGTGGGAGGGAAAAGATTACCTGGTACACACGCTGGTGGAAGGAGAAAAACCGGTCGAACTGACGGCCCTCTGCAGGGAGAAGGAAACGCTGCTTGGCAATATCTATGTCGGCCGGGTGGAAAAACTGGCGCCCGGGATCCGCGGGGCATTTGTCTCGTTTGCGGAGCAGCAGAGCTGTTTTCTTGATCTGTCCCGTGTAAAAGAAGGGTATCTTCTGAAAAAAGCACCGGGAACGGAACTGCATGTCGGAGATGAAATTGTCGTGCAGATCCAGCGGGAAGCGCAGAAAACGAAGCTTCCGTCGGCGACAGCAGAACTTTCTCTTTCGGGAAGTGCCCTGGCGCTCTATTATGGAAAGCCGGAAATCTCATGCTCGGGACGCCTTCTGCCGGAGCAGAAAAAACGGTTAAAAGAACTGGGAAGCCGGATGTTTCCAGAGCTTTCCGGCGGAAGCCTTCCGTTTGGCGTGATCTTCCGCACCGCATCCGCTGATGCTTCGGAAGAAGAGATCCGGCAGGAATATCTCGAGCTGTCCGAAAAACTCGCGCGGATTGTCCAGTATGGAACGATGCGGAGCCTGTACTCCTGCCTGTATCGGGCGTCAGATGCCGTGCCGGAGCTCGTCAAACGGTATGCACCGTCAGTTTCAGAACTTGTGACAGATGACAGAGAAACGTATGAGATCTGCAGAGAATATCTGGAGCGCCATGATTTTCACGACTGCCGCCTGACCTGGTATGAGGATCAGCTTACCACACTGACAAAGAAAGAAAATCTCGAAAATCACGTAAAACAGGCACTCGACAAACGTGTGGATCTGCCTTCCGGCGGATTCCTCGTGATCGAACCGACCGAAGCGCTGACCGCGATCGATGTGAACAGCGGAAAGCAGCTCGGCGGACGGAAAAATACGTTTCTGTACAGCGTAAACCAGGAGGCAGCCCGCGAAATCGCCCGCCAGATCCGCCTGCGCGGGATTTCCGGTCTGATCCTGGTTGACTTTATCAACATGCCGGAAAAAGAGCAGGAGGAGCGCCTTCTCGGCTTCCTGCAGGGTCTTGTGCGGGAAGATCCCGTTCCGACCAAAGTTGTGGATATGACGGCGCTTCATCTCGTGGAACTGACGAGAAAGAAAATCCGCCGGCCGCTGGCAGAACAGATGAAATGACAGTGACCTTACAAAGGAGGAATGAATATGGAACCACAAAAGAAACCGATTCACCTCAATGAAAATGATACCCCATATCTTTACGAACCCTTTCGAAACCAGATGCCGGCAAAACGGCCGCATCCGGCGGAAAAAGAAAAGATACTGAAACCATGGCAGGGCCTGCTTGTGTTTGCCTTTCTGATGGTTCTTTTTAATCTCGCCGGAATCCCGCTGGTTCTTGCAGGAGGGATGTATGGAAATGCGCTGGACGAGATCATTGTATTCCTGATCGGATCCATTCTCGTCGTACGGGCACTTCATATTCCGTTAAAAGAAGTGTTCCCATTAAAAAAGCCGGATGGAGCCGGAATCCTCGGAACCATTCTGATGTGGTATGTGACGTACCGCGGTGTGCTTGCCCTTTTCCTTCTGATGGAATGGATTTTCCCGCAGGAATACGCAAGCCTCTCGGAATCCATGGACAGCAGTATGGCGGGCCTTTCCTGTTTCGGCGAGCTGCTTGTCGTTGCGCTGACACCGGCCATCTGTGAAGAAGCACTGCACCGCGGTCTTCTGCAGTACAGCCTGCGCGGAATCAAAAAGAAATGGGTGATGTTGCTTCTGATGGGCGTTTATTTTGGCGCTTTCCACATGAGCATCGTCCGTTTTCTTCCGATGATGATGATGGGAATCGTTCTCTCGTATGTGCGGATGAAGACCGACAACATGTTTTACAGCTCGCTGTTTCATTTCGTCCATAACGCATCGACGATTGTGGCGAGCATTGCGGCAAGCTTCCTCTATATGTTCTCGCAGGGGAACGCAGCAGCAGGCAGCGGATACGCAACGGAAACGTACATCGGCATGTATCTGATCGAAGCGGCGCTGATGCCGATCGGTCTTTATATGGGAAGCCGTCTTCTGATGTACCAGCAGACAAAAAGCGAAGGATTTTTCCCGAAGGAGAGAAGAAAAAAGACCATTGCAAAAATCGTAATTCCGACCATTCTGCTGATCCTTGGCGGACTGTTTTTCCTTGGTATTGGTATGATGTAAAAAGAATCAAAAGCAGTTTGGGCAATTTTGCAGAAATGTCCAAGCCGGGTAGAAAACAGGTACGATTTATGATAGAATAACAGCAAATCAAGCGTTACACGATATTACAGAAAGGAAAAGCTGTTTCTCTAAAAAGAGACAGCAGGAATAAGAACTATGGCAAGAACAGCTATTGCTACCGACAGCAACAGCGGTATTACACAGAGTCAGGCGAAAGAGCTGGGCGTTTTTGTCCTTCCGATGCCTTTCTTCATGCGCGGAAAAATCCAGTTTGAGGATATCGACCTGACACAGGAACAGTTTTACGAGATTCTGGCAGAGGATGCGGCTGTTTCCACATCTCAGCCGTCTCCGGGAGATCTGATGGATTTCTGGAACAAAATTCTCGAAGAGTACGATGACATTGTTTACATTCCGATGTCAAGCGGCCTTTCCACCTCCTGTGATACAGCGACCGTGCTGTCCGAGGACTACGAAGGAAAAGTGCAGGTTGTCAACAACCAGAGAATCTCCGTTACGCAGCAGCAGTCTGTTCTGGATGCAAAGAAAATGGCAAACCGCGGCGTGGCAGCAAAAGACATCAAAGCAATTCTGGAAGAGGATGCGCTGGATGCAAGTATCTATATTATGGTAGATACGTTAAAATACCTGAAAAAAGGCGGCCGCGTTACGCCGGCAGCAGCCATGATCGGAACCGTTTTAAATATCAAACCGGTGCTGACGATCCAGGGAGAGAAGCTTGACGCGTTTGAAAAAGCGCGCGGTGTGAAACAGGCAAAGAAAGCCATGATCAAGGCTATGAAAAAAGATATGGACAAACGCTTCGCAAAAGAACGTGCAGCCGGCATCATGGGACTTCACATTGCCTATACCGCAAACGACAAAGAAGTAATCGATGGATGGATTGTCGAAGTAAAAGAAGCCTTCCCGGATTTTGAAGTCGATGCGCATCCACTGTCCTTAAGCGTTGCCTGCCACATCGGACCTGGCGCACTGGCAATTGCATGTGAAAAAAAATCTGCAATTTCCTGAAAAATACTATTGACAAACAGCAGACGTGATGATATATTGTAGAAGTATGCCGCACAGAGAGGTAAAAGAGTCGAAAGACCACCGAATCTGGCGAGTAATTGATAGGGAGGTGCCATATGTACGCAATTATTGCAACAGGTGGTAAACAGTACAAGGTAGCTGAAGGCGATGTTATCCGAGTAGAGAAACTTGGCGTTGAAGCTGGAGAAACCGTAACTTTTGATCAGGTACTTGCAGTAAGCAATGACGGACTGAAAGTTGGCGAGGACGTTAAAAATGCATCCGTAACCGCATCTGTAGTTGGAAACGGTAAAGGCAAAAAAGTTATCGTTTACAAGTATAAGAGAAAAACTGGTTATCATAAGAAAAACGGTCACAGACAGCAGTACACTGAAGTGAAGATTGAAAAAATCAACGCTTAAGTCTTATGATTTGTATAACCGTAACAGAGTCTGACGGCGAGTACATCTCCGTGGAGTCAAACGGTCATGCAGGCTATGCAGAGGAAGGGCAGGATATCATCTGTGCCGCTGTCTCCGCATTGATTGTAAACACCGTAAATTCCGTGGAAACATTGACAGAGGATCTGATTATAAGTGAAGCTGGAGATGGATACGTGTATTTTTCATTCCCGAATGGGTATTCTGAAAGTACCGCACTTCTTGTAAAATCACTTTTGCTGGGCCTCGAAAGTATCCGCCGCGATTATGGAGCACAATACTTAGAGATCGCATTCAAGGAGGTGTAATACCATGTTAAATATGAACCTTCAGATTTTCGCTCATAAAAAAGGAGTTGGTTCTACCAAGAACGGTAGAGATTCCGAGTCCAAGAGATTAGGAGCAAAAAGAGCTGACGGACAGGTTGTAAAGGCTGGAAACATTCTTTACAGACAGCGTGGAACCAAGATTCATCCAGGCGTGAACGTAGGAATCGGAAAAGACGATACCTTATTCGCTATGGTTGACGGACGCGTAGCTTTCGAAAGAAAAGGACGTGACAAAAAACAGGTTTCCGTATATCCGGTAGCAACAGAAGAGTAAGACAAAGGTGCGGCTTCAAATCTTAAGAGGTTTGAAGCCGTTTTTGTTAATAATAATTAAAGGTCCAACAGACCGATTTGGATTTAGATAAAACAAGACAGGAGAATACCATGTTTGCAGACAGAGCAAAAATTCTGATCCGCTCCGGTAAGGGCGGAGACGGACATGTCAGTTTCCGCAGAGAGCTTTTTGTACCGAACGGCGGGCCGGACGGCGGCGATGGCGGCAAAGGCGGAGACGTTATTTTTGAAGTTGACGAAGGACTGAATACACTGGTTGATTACCGCCACAGAAGAAAGTTTTCTGCTACCGACGGCGAGCCGGGCGGAAAACGCAGATGCCATGGCGGAAACGGCGCAGATATTGTCCTGAAAGTACCGGAAGGAACCGTCATTATGGACGCTGCGAGCGGAAAAGTCATCGCAGATATGTCCGGTGAAAACCGCCGTCAGGTTGTATTAAAAGGCGGAAAAGGCGGAAACGGAAATATGCATTACGCAACCGCTACCATGCAGGTTCCGAAATACGCCCAGCCAGGCCAGCCGGCACAGGAGCTGGAAGTAAGAATGGAACTGAAAGTCATCGCGGACGTCGGACTCGTCGGCTTCCCGAACGTTGGAAAATCGACCCTTCTTTCCCGTGTGACAAATGCAGAACCGAAAATCGCAAATTATCACTTTACCACACTTTCCCCGAACCTCGGTGTCGTAGACCTTGAGGGCTGCAGCGGATTTGTTATCGCAGATATCCCGGGACTGATCGAGGGTGCATCGGAAGGAGTCGGCCTCGGCCATGAATTCCTGCGCCACATCGAGAGAACCCGCGTGATGATCCATGTAGTAGACGTTGCATCGACCGAGGGAAGAGATCCGGTGGATGATATCAACAAGATCAACAAAGAGCTCGAAGCCTATAACCCGGAGATCGCAAAACGCCCGCAGATCATCGCGGCCAATAAGACCGATGCGATCTATGTAGAAGAGGGCGAAGAGGATCCGGTGGAACGTCTGAAAAAAGAGTTCGAGCCGAAAGGCATCCCGGTTTATCCGATTTCTGCCGTCAGCGGAAAAGGCTTAAAAGAGCTTTTATATGCCGTACAGAAAAAACTCGATGAGCTTCCGAAAGAGCGTATGGTCTTCGAGCAGGAATTCTTCCCGGAGGATATGCTTCTTGCCGAGAACCTGCCGTACACCGTCGAGCAGGACCCGGAGGACGAGCACCGCTTCATCATCGAGGGACCGAAGATCGAGAAAATGCTCGGCTACACCAATCTGGATTCCGAGAAAGGTTTTGCTTTCTTCCAGCGGTTCTTAAAAGATACCGGTATCTTAGACGAACTCGAGCAGGCCGGCATCCAGGAAGGCGATACCGTCAAGATGTATGGATTTGAATTTGATTATTATAAATAGAACGAATAAATAACGAAGGAGGAGACGTATGACCAGCAAGCAGAGAGCATACCTGAAAGGCCTTGCCATGACCATGGAACCGATCCTGCAGGTAGGAAAAAGCAGCATCACGCCGGAGCATACCGCTGCTGTAGCAGAGGCACTTGAGGCGAGAGAACTAATTAAAATCAATGTACTGCAGAACTGCCTCGATGATCCAAGAGAGATCGCAGAAGTTCTGGCAGAACGCACCAATTCCCAGGTCGTACAGGTGATCGGCAAAAAGATCGTGCTGTACAAAGAGGGCAAAAAAGAGAAAAAGAAAATTCAGCTTCCGAAATAATCCGCAGGAAAGAACCGCCGGGACCGGAGCATACCGCTGCAGTTCCGGCGCTTTTTGAGGAAAACGTATGGAAAAGAAAAACAGAAAAATTGGCATTATGGGAGGCACATTCGATCCCATTCATATCGGTCATCTGATCCTTGGCGAGGCGGCGTACGAGCAGTTCGGGCTTGATGAAGTCTGGTTTCTTCCGGCCGGAAATCCGCCACATAAGCGGAACCGGGCGGGACAGGCAAAGGATGCACAGCGTGTCGAGATGGTGCGCCGTGCCATCGCATCCAATCCGCATTTTGTGCTCTGCACCAAAGAGATGAAAGATGAGGGCTATACCTACAGTTATCGGACGCTTGAGGCGATGCGGAAGGAACATCCGGGCACGGAGTTTTACTTTATCATTGGAGCGGATTCCCTGTTCTATTTTGATGAGTGGAAAAATCCAGAGCGGATCTGCGCCGCGGCAAAGATCCTTGTGGCGACCAGGGATCGGGCAAAAGAGGAAGAGCTTCTGGCCTGTATGGAACGAAATGCAGAAAAACTTCACGGTACCTTTCTGAAACTCGACACACCGAATCTGGATGTTTCTTCCCACGAACTGCGGGAATGGATCCGGGAAGGAAAATCCGTGAAATACTATCTGCCGGATTCTGTGATTTCCTACATTCAGGAGCAGAAAATCTATCAGGATTAGAGGAAGAGCAGGATGGAACAGTACGATTTATGGAAACTGGACAAAAAACTCCAGAAGGAAGTCGATGAAGACCGCTATCATCACACGCTCGGTGTGATGTTTACCGCATCATCCATGGCGATGGTATGGGGCGAGGATCTCGAAAAAGCCCGTGTCGCGGGACTGCTTCACGACTGTGCAAAATGCATTCCGAATAAGAAAAAAATCACCATGTGTGAGAAAAATAAGATTGAAATCACTGAGTTTGAGCGGAACAATCCGTTTTTGATCCATGCCAAGCTCGGTGCATTTCTGGCGAAGGACAAGTATAAGGTGGAAGATCCGGAGATCTTAAGCGCCATCACCTGGCATACGACAGGAAAAGAAGATATGACATTGCTGGAGAAGATCATCTATATCGCAGATTATATCGAGCCGGCACGAAACAAGGCGCCTCATCTTACCCGCCTTCGGAAGCTGGCATTCACCGATATCGACGAATGCATGTATGAAATTTTAAAAGACAGTATGGCGTATCTGTCGGAAAACCCGAAGACGATGGACCCGATGACGGAGCAGGCATATCAGTTCTATGAGGCACTGCACCGGGAACGGACGGCAAAGGAGGAAGTATAAATGAGCGAAGCAAAACAGACTGCAAAACTTGCACTGGAAGCACTGGAAGATAAAAAAGCAATGGATGTCCGCATTCTGGACATTACCCATGTTTCTACCCTGGCAGATTATTTCATGATCGCCAGCGGAAGCAACCGTAACCAGGTACAGGCGATGGCAGACAACGTAGAGGAGGTACTCGGAAAAGCCGGCGTACATCCAAAACAGATCGAAGGCTATCAGACCGCAAACTGGATTCTGATGGACTACGGCGATGTTGTCATCCACATCTTTGATGAGGAGAACCGCCTGTTCTACGATCTGGAGAGAATTTGGAGAGACGGTAAAGTCGTAGAAAAAGAAGAGATTATGTAAGTTAGGTGGAAAAAGGCGCAGAAAATCCGGAACCGTGCAGAGAAAGGCGGACGGGTTCTCTGCGCCTTTCTGGTGTTTGGAACGCATATGATAAAGAAAAAGGGGAATATCACACGATGAAAAAAATAGAAAGCGGATCGCTTGCTGTGATGCTCGATGAAGAGACGCTGGGACTTAGGATCGAAAAAGACGGCGTTGTCTGGAATACGGATCCGAAAAAGACACCGGAACTGATTTTTGCAGAGGGAACATACCGTTTCCTGGATGCAGAGGAGATTTCCCATGAGGTCTATTCCTTCGGCGTCGGATGCGGCATCCGGAGCCGTTATGCGGGATTTGCGGGAACACCGTATGCCTTCGAGACGATTATCTGGATCGAAGCTGTGGATGAAACATTTTGGATGGAGTGGATTCCGCTCTGCGAGGAGGGACTGCATCCGGTAAAGGTGCTGTGGCCGACGGCAATGGAGTTTACAAACGGGCGCGATGACTGGTATACACTCCTTACCGAGGGACAGGGACTTCTGATTCCGAATACCTGGAAGACGGAACTTGGAAAGCTTTCGTTTGACGGCAGATTTGAGACCTCCGGCGGCTATATGCCGTGGTTTGGCCAGGTGAAGGAAAGATGCGGCTATACAGCGATCTGTACAACACCGTGGAACGCCGGTTATCAGGCAGAGCACCCGGCAGGCGGCCCGTATACCAGCGTGGGGGCATGGCTGGAGCCAAGCCTTGGAACAATGAATTACCGCCGCGTATTCCGTTATACGTTTTTAAATGACTGCGATTATAACGACCTCTGCAAAATATACCGTCAGTATGTACGGGAACAGGGCCATCTGCGCACTTTGAAAGAAAAGGCAGTACAGAATCCGTCCATTCACGATCTTGTGGGAACGTGTTTTGTTCATACGGGAATCAAGACGGTTGTGCAGCCGGAGTCCGGCTTTTTCGATCCGCAGAATCCGGAGAAAAATAACCGCGTAGTGCCGTTTTCCGTGCGCGAACAGCAGATCCGCGAAATTCATGATCTCGGCGTAGAGAAAGTCTATCTTCATCTGGACGGCTGGGCAGAACCGGGGTATGACAACCAGCATCCGGACTACACACCGGCATGCCAAGCGGCCGGCGGATGGGAAGACATGAAATCGCTTGTCGATACGATGCATGATTTCGGCTACAAATTCGGTATTCACGACCAGTACCGCGATTATTACCATGCAGCGCCGAGCTACGATGAAAATTATGCCTGCCGCCTTCCGGATAGAACGATACCGGGACACAGTTACTGGGCGGGCGGACCGCAGAGCTATCTCTGTGCAACGCAGGCACCGTTCTATGTGAAACGGAATTTTGCCGAGCTGAAGAAAAACGGAATCCGGCTTGACGGTGCATACCTCGATGTGTTTACGTGCAACGAGGGCGACGAGTGCGCAAATCCGGAGCATGTGATGACGAGAAGAGACTGCTATACGTACCGCGGAAACTGCTTCTCCTGGCTGCTATCACAGGGGATTCTCTCAAGCTCCGAGGAGGTCAGCGACTGGGCCGTTCCGTATCTGGTATTCTGCCATTATGCGCCGTACGACTTTATGCTGCGCCCGGCAGAGACACCGAAAAAAGGAATCCCGGTGCCGCTCTTTAATCTTGTGTATCATGACTGCGTAATCGAGCCGTGGATGATGGACCATGTTTCAAAAGACGAGGACTATATGCTGTATGCGCTTCTTGCAGGCGGTGCACCGTATCTTGTACGGGACGGCGCATATCCGAATACAGATGGTGCATTTGACGGGGAGAAAATCAGTCTGGAAGAGATGACAGAAAGATGCCGCGTTGTAACGGAGCTGCATGAAAAAACGGCACTCCTGGAACTGGTACGCCACGAGTGTATGACGGCGGACGGAAGCGTACAGAAGAGTGAATTTTCCGATGGAACATATGTTATTTGTGACTTTGCAGAGCAGATATATGAAATCGGATACGGGGAATAAAAGAAAAGCGCCACATGTAGATTTTGTTCTTATAAAAATACAAGATTTTGTGGTTTTCCTTGTATTTTTTCAAGTGCATATCTTGCGCGGAAAGCAGAGATTTGTTATATTATGCATGCGGAGGTGTTCATGCCCGGTGCAAAGAAGATGCCGGAGCGTGACGAAACAAAATAACACCAGAAAGGAACAAAGCAAATGAGAGAATTTGAACAGTGGGATGGCTTTACCGGAAGACTCTGGAAAGAAGGCATCGACGTACGTGACTTTATTCAGAACAACTATACTCCATATGACGGAGATGAGAAATTCCTGGAGGGACCAACAGAGGCTACAGACCGTCTGTGGGGCAAATTACAGGAACTCCAGAAAGAAGAGCGTGCAAAAGGCGGCGTTCTGGATATGGAGACAGACGTTGTAAGCGGAATCACAGCTTACGGCGCAGCATATATCGATGACAGCATGAAAGATCTGGAGCAGGTAGTTGGTCTTCAGACAGACAAACCGCTGAAACGTGCATTTATGCCGTATGGTGGAATTAAAATGGCTGAGCAGTCCTGCGAGACTTACGGCTACAAACCAAGCGAGAAGCTTCATGAAATTTTCACTAAATATCACAAAACACATAACCAGGGTGTATTCGACATCTACACACCAGAGATGATGAAAGCCCGTCACAATAAAATTCTGACAGGTCTGCCGGATACCTATGGCCGTGGCCGTATCGTAGGCGACTACCGTCGTGTTGCTCTGTACGGTATTGATTACCTGATCGAGCGCAAAAAAGCAGACTTCGCTGCAACAAATCGTCAGGGAATGCGTCGTGGTGACTTCCAGTTAAGAGAAGAGATCGCTGACCAGGTCAGAGCACTGCAGGATATGAAAGTTATGGCACAGTCCTATGGCTATGACATTTCCGAGCCGGCTAAGAACGCAAGAGAAGCTGTTCAGTGGCTGTACTTCGGATACCTTGCAGCTATCAAAACTCAGAACGGTGCTGCAATGAGCGTTGGCCGTGTATCTACTTTCCTTGACATCTACATCGAAAGAGATATTGAAAAAGGAATCCTGACTGAGAAAGAAGCTCAGGAGCTGATCGACCATCTGGTAATGAAATTCCGTATGGTTAAATTCGCAAGAATTCCGTCTTACAATCAGCTGTTCTCCGGTGACCCGGTATGGGCTACTCTGGAAGTTGCCGGTATGGGAATCGACGGACGTTCTATTGTTACAAAGAACGATTTCCGTTTCCTGCATACACTGGAAAACATGGGACCGTCCCCAGAGCCGAACCTTACTGTTCTGTACTCTGAGCACCTTCCGGAAGCTTTCAAAAAATATGCAGCTCATATTTCTGTACAGACAAGCTCCATCCAGTATGAGAACGATGATGTAATGCGTCCGGTATGGGGCGATGATTACTCCATCTGCTGCTGTGTATCTGCTACCGAGACCGGTAAGGAGATCCAGTTCTTCGGCGCTCGTGCAAACCTTGCAAAATGCCTTCTGTACGCGATCAACGGCGGTAAAGACGAGAAGACAAAACAGCAGGTTGCTCCGGAATATCAGCCGATCACTGCTGAGTATCTGGACTATGATGAGGTTATGAAGAAATACGACGTTATGATGGACTGGCTGGCTCATCTGTACGTTGGAACTCTGAACATGATCCACTACATGCATGACAAATACTACTATGAGGCAGCAGAGATGGCTCTGATCGACACCGATGTAAGACGTACCTTTGCAACCGGTATCGCAGGATTCTCTCACGTAGTAGACTCCTTAAGCGCAATCAAATACGCTAAAGTTAAAGTTATCCGTGACGAAGAAGGAATGGCTGTTGACTTCGAGACAACCGGCGACTTCCCAAGATACGGCAACGACGATGACAGAGCAGACGAGATCGCTGTATGGCTGCTTCGTACCTTCATGGACAAACTGAAATACTGCCATACCTATCGTGATTCTGAGCCGACTACCTCTATCCTTACCATTACTTCCAACGTTGTATATGGTAAAGCAACTGGTTCTCTGCCGGACGGAAGAAAAGCCGGTGAGCCTCTGTCTCCGGGAGCTAACCCGTCTTACGGCGCAGAGAAGAGCGGACTTCTTGCTTCCCTGAACTCTGTAGCAAAACTGCCGTATGAGGACGCTCTGGACGGAATCTCCAACACCCAGACCATCAACCCGGGCGCACTTGGCCACAACGACGAAGAGCGTACCGAGAACCTGGTACACGTTCTGGACGGATACTTCGAGCAGGGTGCACATCACCTGAACGTAAACGTATTCGGAACCGAAAAACTGATCGACGCAATGGAGCACCCGGAGAAACCGGAGTATGCAAACTTCACAATCCGTGTATCCGGCTATGCAGTTAAATTCATCGACCTGACAAAAGAGCAGCAGATGGACGTAATTGCACGTACCTGCCACGATCATATGTAATTTCTGAAAATGTTATTTCTAAAGCCCCCGCGGCCGCAGCAATGCGGCTGTGGGGGCTTTTTGTATATCGCTGCTTGAATTCCAGTAAAATCCACTTGATTTAGAGTACATAAAATGAGAAAATTTATCAGATGCAGAACGCTAATTGAAAAACTTTTATCAAGTAATTCATAGCGTAAGTTACGAGTTAATGTTATAATACCAAAGTTAGGATTTCCTAACATAAGAAAAAATGGAGTTTTATTTATGAAAAAGAAAATTGTTGCAGCATTTTGTCTTGCCATGGTGATGACGGTCGGCGGATGTTCCGGTGCGGGGACAGCAGCGCAGCCGGAGAGCAGTGAAAGTCAGACACAGCCGGCGTCTGTTTCGGAGTCTTCGAGCAGTTCTGACGCTTCGGAAGAGAATTCCACGCAGAAATCCGCATCATCCACAGCTTCTTCCGATGCCGCAGATGCATCGAGCAGCCGAGATATTTTTGCTATGGATACGTACATGACGGTCACTGCCTATGGTCCGAATGCAGAAACGGCGGTGGATCAGGCACAGCAGGAGATTGAGCGGCTGGATGCACTTCTGTCGACCGGAGAGGAGACGAGTGAAGTAGCGCAGATCAATGCAAACGGCGGCGGAACCTTATCGGAGGATACCACCTATCTGCTGGAACGCTCGCTGGATCTGTATGACAGCACAAACGGCGTTTTCGACATCGCAATTTATCCGATCATGGACGCCTGGGGTTTTACAACCGGAAATTATACGATTCCTTCGGATGAGACGATCGAAAGCCTCCTTCCGCTGACCGATGCCAATGATATCCTTTACGACAAGGACAGCGCATCCATCAGCTTTGCCAAGGACGGCATGAAAATCGACTTCGGCGGAATTGCAAAAGGCTATACCTCCGGCAGAATCGCCGATATTTACCGGGAATGCGGTGTGACGAGCGGGCTCATCAACCTCGGTGGAAACGTTCAGGTTGTCGGCACGAAAACGGATGGCAGCAAATGGCGTGTTGCCGTGCAGAGTCCGGAAGCGGAGGATGATTATCTCGGCATTCTCTCGACGGCCGACCGGGCGGTTATTACTTCTGGCGGCTATGAGCGGTATTTCGAACAGGACGGCATGAAATATCATCACATCATCGACCCATCGACCGGTCATCCGGCAAATAACGGTCTGGTGTCGGTGACGATCGTAAGTGCTGACGGAACACTGGCGGATGGCCTTTCTACTTCTCTTTTCATCATGGGAAAGGACAAGGCAGCTGAATACTGGCGTGCACACAGCGATGAATTTGACACCATTCTGGAGGATGAGGACGGAGTTCTGTATGTAACCGAAGGAATTGCCGATGATTTCGCATCCGATCACGAGACAAACATTATCAGGAAAGACGGTGATACATAACCATGGGAAAATGGAAAAAACTGACAGCATTTGCACCGGCTCTCGCGGCAGTTATCGTAGCAGCCTGCGCCGGTATTTCGCTGAATGGCTACACTGCACCGGTTTACGCCGTAGAGCAGCCGGAGGCACTGGTGACACCGGAGCCGGAACAGGATACCGATGCAGCGGAAAAGAAAGATGATACAAAAAAGAAGGACGATACCAAAAAGACAACCGATACCGAAGCAGAACTTGTCGCAGCCGTCGGTTCCGGCAGCTTTGAGCTGGCGGACGGAACGTACGAAGGAAGCGGAACAGGTTTTGGCGGTACGATTACAGTCTCTGTCGTATTGAAAGACAAAACGATTCAGTCGATTTCGATTGTAAGCGCTCCCGGCGAGGACGCAGCTTTCCTGAACCGTGCAAAGGGAGTTATCGACCGTATCATCGCATCCCAGAGTGTGGATGTGGACACGGTTTCCGGTGCAACTTTCAGTTCAAAAAGTATCCTTGCAGCCGTGAAAAATGCACTGACCGGTCAGGAGGACACTTCAGAACCGGCATCCGCATCAGGAGCGGCAGGCGGCGGAACAGTTACGGTATCTAAAATTGAAGAGCCGGCTGCCTACCGGGATGGAACGTATTACGGAACTGGAACGGGATTTGGCGGCACAATGAAAGTCTGTGTTGTTGTCAGCGGCGGAAAAATTGCTTCGATTGATATTGTGGAAAACAGCGATACGCCAAGCTACCTTTCCAGCGCTTCCTCTCTGATTTCGACGATTATCTCAACACAGAGTACGAATGTGGATACGGTCTCCGGCGCGACATACAGCTCCCGCGGTATTATTGAAGCTGTGCGGAGTGCCTTAAGTCAGGCGGCAGTGAACGGGTCTTCCAGTACAAACGGAGGAAGCCAGGGCAATACAAACAACGGAAACAACAGTCAGAATAACGGCCAGAACAATAACAACTCGTCTGCATCCAAGGGAAGTTTTCCTTATCAGGACGGAATTTATTACGGAACGGCCGCCGGTTTCCAGGGAGACATCAAAGTGGCGGTAGCCCTGCAGGATCAGACGATCAAAGCGGTACTGATTCTGGAAAACGAAGATGACGAGACATTCTTCAACCGTGCCAAAGTCGTAGCGGACCGCATCGTAGACGGACAGAAAACCGATGTGGATCTCGTATCCGGCGCAACGTACAGCTCCTGCGGCATCCAGAACGCAGTAAAACAGGCGCTGGAAAATGCGAAGAAGGCAACAAACGGCGAGACCGTTCCGGATAACGGAACGAGCAGCGGCGGAACCACAACGATTCCGGAAGGAAAATTCCCATACGAGGAAGGCATTTACTACGGAACCGGCGAGGGCTATCTGGGAGACATTACAACGGCAGTTGTCATTCAGGATGAGACGATCAAGGCAATTCTCGTGACCGAGAGTGAAGATGACGAAGCATTCTTAAAACGCGCAAAACAGACAGCAAAGGACGTTGTGAAAAACCAGACACTGGAAGTTGACACCGTTTCCGGCGCAACCTACAGCTCCAGGGGAATTCTTGCGGCAATCGAGGAAGCTTTAAAAGAGGCAGAACGCGTAACTGAGGAAAAGAAAAATCCAACCCCGACACCGACGGAAACACCAACCCCGACCGAAATCCCGGAGCCAACTGAGACGCCAACACCAACCCCGACGGAAACTCCGGAACAAAAGATCTATCAGGACGGCGAATACACAGCGATTGCCGTCTGCGAGCCGGATGAAGATGAAGATTTTACCGCTTATCAGCTTTCTGTGACGGTAACAATTGAAAACGATAAAATCGTAGCGTTAAGCAACATCACCGGTGACGGAGACAGTCAGAATGCCTCCTACATCCGCCGCGCATCCGAAGGAACCTCCAAAATCAAAGGCGTTTCCGCTCAGATTCTGGAAACCGGAACGCTTGAAAACATCGACACCGTTTCCCGTGCAACCTGCTCCTCAAAAGCCATTCTTGAGGCATGCCGGAATGCGCTGGATGCTGCGAAAGTAACGCAATAAAGGGGAAAACAGATGAGACAATTGATTGTTCGTTTTTTGAATGTCGCTGTCATTGCTGCTGTTCTGATCGGCTACAATACCGTACTCGATAAAAGAGACAAAGAGGATCAGATCGCGCGGCTCTCGGCAGAGCTTGAGACGACCCAGCTTCAGAAGGAAAATCTGCAGGCCGCAGCAGCTGCATCCAACACGGCGGATACGGCCGCAAGTGAAGCAGCAGAAGCAGAAGGGCAGTACGTGGACGGTACGTATGACGGTGAAGCTGACGGCTTCGGCGGCACCATTGCAGTTGAAGTAACCGTAGAGGGCGGCCAGATTACCGATCTTGCCATCACATCCGCCGACGGCGAGGACAGTGCGTATCTGTCAAACGCGGAGGCGATCATTCCAAAGATTATTGAGGCACAGTCCGCCGATGTTGATACGATCAGCGGAGCAACATTCAGCTCCACCGGTATCAGAAATGCGGCGCAGGAAGCAATAGAAAAGGCGGAGAAATAACATGAAAAATTTAGATCTATCCACATTACCGGCAAAGAAGAGAAAACAGATCGTTTCCTGCCTGCGTGCCGGAATCCAGCTTTTATATTTCCTGTTTCTTCCGTCAGTATTTACCGCTGCATTTAACGGAGTGAAATACATTTTTACGCAGCTTGGACAGGGTGAAAAAATTGAGATGACCGCGTTTGTGTCGGCTCTGCTCCTTGTCTGTGCATTTACGATCGTATTCGGAAGATTTTTCTGCGGTTTTGCATGCGCTTTTGGAAGTCTGGGGGATGCAATGCATGCAATTTATGGTATAATCTGTAAGAAACGTAAAAAGAAGCCCATACGCATCAAACCGGAACTGGCAAAAAAACTGGCGCTGGTCAAATACGGCATTCTGCTTCTGATTGCTCTTTGCTGCTTTGCAGGAGTTTATCAGAAAGCAAGAGGAACAAGCCCGTGGGATGTCTTTTCCATGCTGCATGCGGGAAATTTCCGACTTTCCTCTTATATTCCAGGCATTGTTCTTCTGGTGCTGATCCTGGTCGGCATGTTCTTTGAGGAGCGCTTTTTCTGCCATTTCCTGTGCCCAATGGGAGCTGTCTTTTCTCTGCTTCCGATCCTGCCGTTCTTTACTCTGCACCGGAAACGCGAAAACTGCATCCGCGGCTGCAGCGCCTGCACGAGACAGTGCCCGTCAGCGGTGGAACTGCCATCCGATGGATACGTGGAGATCTCCGGCGACTGTTTCCAGTGCCAGAAATGTATTGATACGTGTCCGAAAGGTAATATCCGCTGCGGGGTAAAGGAATTTCACGGAAATGAAATCCTCTTTACGCTGTTCCGTGCTGTATTCCTGCTGACACTGCTGTTATGGGCTGGCATCTGATTCAGAATAAGGAAAACTATATGAAGAAAAAAGATCTGATTCTGGCAGGCGCCGTTCTGCTCCTGGCTGGAATCCTTGCCCTGGCGCTTCGGCTGCCGAAAACGGAAAATGGAAATACCATGAAAGTCACGGTGGACGGCGAGGTCTACGGAACGTATTCACTCGCAGAAAATCAGACCGTGAAAATTCAGACGGGTCACGGAACGAATGTCCTGGTGATCGAAAACGGAAGTGTCCATATGGAAGAAGCTGACTGCCCGGACGGCTACTGCAAAAGACAGGGTACGATTTCCCGGGTAAATGAGACGATCGTGTGCCTGCCGCATAAGCTGGTTGCGGAGGTAGAAAGTGACGGATCCACAACGGACGACGCCGACGATGCGCCGGATGTGATTGTAAAATAATACCAGCTTAGAAGAAAGGAATTGGAATTTATGAGAGACAGCCGCACTGCAAGCAGAAAAATTGCCTTATGCGCCATGCTGATGGCACTTGCCATGATCTTCAGTTATGTGGAGGTACTGATCCCGATCAACCTCGGTGTTCCTGGAATCAAACTCGGCATTGCCAATCTGGTTGTAGTCGTCGGCCTCTTTTTCCTTCCGGCAGGGGAAGTCCTGATGATTTCCGTCGCCCGCATTCTTCTGATGGGGTATCTGTTCGGAAATGGAATGTCCATCCTTTACAGCCTTGCCGGCGGGCTTTTGAGCTTTCTTGTGATGCTTCTGCTGAAACACATCAAGGGCTTTAGTATCACCGGCGTAAGTATTGCAGGAGGCGTGACGCACAATGTCGCGCAGATCTGCGTGGCGGCTCTCGTGGTGCAGAACCGCAAACTGTTCTATTATCTGCCGGCGCTTCTCGTGGCCGGAGTCATCACCGGAATGCTGATCGGAATCCTTTCGGACCGCATTCTTTCTGCGGTAAAACGCGATGGACGAAAGAGTTCTTCGCGGTGAAAACTCCATATCTACGGAATTTTTTCTGTGTGGGAACGAAAATCATCCCACAAACTTCACAGTATCGGATCATTAAATAGTAAAAATACTCAATAAGCAGAATCTGTGCCTCTTTTGAGAAAAAATAATCAGTTAAGAGTTAGACAAAACGATCAAAAATTAGTAGAATAATCTACGGTTAGTTAAAACAATTATTGATTAGTGAAAACTAATATAATAATGAAGGACAGTTTTGCCCCTGTTTTTCCTGCAAAACTGTGGAAAAGGAAAAAGGAGGAAGTTATGATCAAAAGAAAAGAACTTCAGAAAAAATCATTAGCAGCCGTAATGGCAGCTTCCATGACCATGAGCCTGCTCCCGGGAACCGCACTGGCGGATGCTACAAGTGGCGTGCTGGCAGATGGCACTTATGAGTCTACGGCTCATGTTACCAGAACTGCAGAAGACGATGAGGATGAGAATGCATGGGATGAATATGACGTTAATGTCAAAATCACAGTTGCAGACGGTAAGTTTTCTGATATTGCAGTAACACCTGGTTCTGGATACAATATAGAAAATGCTACATATTTTAAAAAAGCAGCTACAAACAGCAAAGGATTCAAAACGAAACTTCTTGGAAAAGATGCAACGATTGAAAACATTGAAGGATGGGATATTGTATCGGGTGCAACCAGAACTTCGAATGCAGTAAAAACCGCGGCTCTTGCAGCAACCCAAAAAGCAACCCCGACTCCAGAAGCAGTAGACACCACAGCACTTGAAAAAGCAATCGCAGATGCCGAAGCATTAAAGGAAGCTGACTACACCGCAGACTCCTGGAAAGCTGTCCAGACTGCTCTTACCGCAGCAAAATCTGCTCTTTCTGCAAAAGAATCCCAGAGCGCTGTTGATACCGCGAAAGATGCGCTGAATACTGCAGTAAAAGGCCTTGTTAAAGCACCGACTCCGACGGCGACCCCGACAGCAACGCCAACCGCAACCCCAACGGCGACCCCGACCGAGACTCCAACTGAGCAGGTGGCTTACGTTCTGATGAACATTCCGTATGATGAATTTTATGCTGCAGATGTAAACAACTCTGTTCCAGTGGATGTATTTTCTTCCGCAACGAAGAGCAAAACAAGAACAGCCACTCTTGCCGGTGGTTCTTATCATACCAATGCAGATGGAAGTGCAATCAATGGAATTACCTTCCCGGTTAAAGTAACAGGAGTGGATCTTTCCAAATTTAAGAAAGTAACAGATTCTGACTCTGTAAGTATTACAGTAACAAACCGTGGTCAGACATCTACACAGACATACACTGGAAAAGACGCCTTATTTGAAAACTCAGACTATGCATATTATGTATTAAGCGAAGTACCTTCTTACTACAAAGAAGCAACGGTAAATGCAGATGGCTCTCTTTCTTTTGGAAAAACAGTTGGAACTGCAATTGAACTGACCAATGTATCTCCGGAATTTATGACTGAATCAAAATATGGAGATTATCAGCTGGATCTCGACGGACTGGAGAACACGATTGATGTTGGAACCGATCAGATCTATGGTGTTATTGTCAGCACGAAAGAAGGCAATGACTATGGTATGCGTCATGTGGAAAATATCTGGCGCGGAACAGAGCTGGCATGGTCAACTGGATTTACAACACAGGTACATGGATGCCTGACTTCTTCTGCACATTACAAGAGCATGATGGGACAGCATATCAATAAGGTTACTTATTATACCAGCAAAGGAATCTACACGATTCCAGTGAATGATATTTTTGTTCCAACAAAATTTGAGGCAAGTGTATCCGTAGAAGACGCTTCTCTTTCCGCTGGAAAGACAACGATGACCGTAACCGGACTTCCGGCTGATTATGATGCAGAATATTCCGTAGATGGTCTGGATGGATTTGCAGTAGACGGAAATACCATTTCTTATTCCGCAAATGCGAAAAAAGGAATGTATACTCTGACGATTCATGATAAAAAAGGTGTTTATGCAGATCTGACACAGAGCTTTACTCTGTATACAGATGCAATGCCGGCTGCTTACAACGAAAAAGGAAGTGCTCCGGCGCTTGTAAAAGCAGAGAATGCATCAGAAGATGACTTTGCTGATTATATCAAGAACATCACTTCGGTAAAAGTAAATGGAAAAGAATATGCAGCAACTGGAAAACGGAAAACAATTCTGATCAAAGAAGACGGTACGCTTGATCTGACAGCTGCCGCTTTTGCAGAAGGAAATAAATTTGAAATCGAAGTAACTGCAACAGGTTACAAGACGCTTTCCTTTACTTATGAGAAGAAAGAAACAACATATAAATATGTATATGCAGGTCTTACCTGGGCTGAGTATTGGGCAGCAGAAGGAGTTCAGGCGGCAGGAAGCGACGCTGGTTCGGATGAAACTGACAGTCGCGAAGAAAGTGATAAAGGCGCTTTTGATGTTGTAACCCGTGCGACTACAAACCATGGACTGCACAGAGGAAGCTTCCAGTGCGCAGCGACTATCTACATGAAAGATGGCACAACCTATGATGTAGCATATTATACCGCAGCAACCACGGCAGTTCTGACGAACGGCGAGACCGTAACTTACGATAAGAGCCAGATTGATCATTATGAAGTAAAAGGTCTGAAATATGTGCCTGTAAAAGTTTCGGAAGATGATTACGAAGATTTCTGCAAAAAGTATGTTGTGGTAGAAAACGGCGGAACACTTTCCGGTGGATTTTCTGAAAATAAACTGCAGAGCTATACAGGCCTGGTTGCAGATGTAACAGAAAACACAAACGGTCTGAAGATAGCAGTGAAAAATGCAGATGGAAGCTTCTCCTTCTCTGCAAGAACAACAGGAAGTGAATCCGGAATCAAAGATCAGGCGCTGAAGACAGCTCCGGATGCTGAGACCGTAGGACTGACCGTGAAAGAAGCCAATGGTTCTTATGGAGAATTCCTTCGCGTAGATTTAACGGGAGATTACGGCGATCTGGCTGCTAATCTGCAGACCGTAACCTGGACTTATTACGGTGATGATTCCACTTATACGAATGCAAAAGCAACGTATGGAACAAAATTCGCAGCAGATAACTGGATGCATAAAGTAATGGGAATCCAGCTTGGCCTTACCGATTCCCTGCGCTGCACTTTACCGGAGGGAACGGATGGAACCGGTTATTGGAAGATTACGATTCATGCACTTGGCTATGCAGATGCTTCCTACACTTTTGAAGCAACCAAAGCGAATATTGTAGGAGCTGATCCGGTAGAGAGCACAGCAGCACTGGAAGAGGCAATTGCAAAGGCAGATGCACTGAATAAAGATCTTTACACGGAAACTTCCTGGAATAATATGCAGACAGAACTGGCAGAAGCAAAAGAAGCATTGGAGAAAAAACAGAGCCAGGGAACCGTAGACGAAGCAACAGAGCATCTGAATGCAGCAATCGAAGCACTTCAGTCCCAGTATGTATTAATGAACATTCCGTATGCTGAGTTCTATCAGGCAGAGGTTCATAACGATATTCCAGTAGATGCATTTACTTCCGCAACCAAGAACAAAACAAGAACAGCCTCCCTTTCTGGCGGATCTTACCATGTGAATGCAGACGGAAGCGATATTACAGGTATCACCTTCCCAGTAAAAGTAACAGAGGGTATGGATCTGAGCAAATACACGAAAGTGACAGATGAGGATTCTGTAGAAATCACCGTTACCAACCGTGGACAGACATCCACCACAACGTATACCGGAAAAGATGCACTGTATGAGAATGCAAGCTATGCATATTACACTTTACATGAGGTTCCGTCTTATTACAAAGAAGCATCTGTAGATGCAGACGGCAATGTAACCTTTGGTGCTGTTCAGGGAACCGAGACAGCAAAGCTGGAAAATGTAACGGCAGAGCTCTCCACTAACAGCAAATACGGTGATTATCAGCTGGATCTGGATGGTCTTACTGATACCATCAAAGCAGGCGAAGATACCGTATATGGTGTTGTTGTCAGCACAAAAGAGGGCAACGATTACGGAATGCGTCATCTGGAGAATATCTGGAGAGTGTCTAAGCTGGCATGGAGCACTGGATTTACCACAAGCGTTCATAATTGCCCGACTTCTTCTGAACATTACAAGAGTATGATGGGACAGACCATCAACAAAATTACCTATTACACCAGCAAGGGAATTTACGAAGTCGACGCAGATGTATATGTACCGGTTAAGTTTGCATATGAATTTTCTGTAGAGAATGCGTCTGTCACATCTGGAAATGCTTCTGTTAAACTGGAAGGCCTGCCGGATGATTACGATGCTGTCTATACAGTAGAAGGTCTGACGGGAACCGTGTCCGGTGATACTCTGTACTTCAAGAATGCAGAGAAAGGTTCTTATACATTGACTGTCAGCGATAAGAATGGTAAATATGCAGATCTTTCCGCAGACTTTATCCTTTACACGGAAGAGATGCCGGCAGCATTTAACGAAGATACGACAACACCGGGTCTGCTTAAGAAAGGGGATGCAACAGATGAAGAGTTTGCAGATTATCTGAAGAACATTACCTCTGTTACTGTAAATGGAAAAGCATATGCAGCAAGCGGAAGAGGAGCTGTTGTACTGTTCAATGAGGATGGTTCCTTAAAGACAGATGCAGCACCGTTCGCAGAGGGCGATTCCTTTGAAATTACAGTTTCTTCACTGGGATATCAGGATCTTAGCTTCACCTGGAAGAAATCAGCAGAAGAGCCGACTCCTACTCCTACAGAGACCCCAACCGTAACCCCGACCGAGACTCCGACGGTTACCCCAACTGAGACTCCGACGGTTACACCTACAACAGCACCAACCACAACCCCGACGACTGCTCCTACCACAATACCTACGACGCAGCCGACGAAGACCCCGACAAGCACCCCGAAAGCAACATCTACTCCGCTTGCAAGTAATAAAGTATCCAATACCTCTACTTCCAAGAAGAGTGATAATGCAAAGACCGGTGATGCTACCAACATCTGGGGATGGGTAAGCATGGCAGTTGCATCTCTTGGCGCTGGCGGACTTGGATTCAAACTCCGCGGCAGAAAGAAAAAAGACGACGAAGAGTAATTCAGAACAAAATGACTGAGAAATTCTTCTGACATAAGAAATCACAGAAACCTCTGTTCCAGCTTTTCTGGCGGAGGTTTCTGACGTTTCGAGGAGTAAAAAAAGTGATTCTTTTCTTTTTGTAAAAAACAAAAAATTAAGTGTTCACACAACGCCCAATTCATGCGATAATAATACTGTATTTTTTGCACATGCAGCATAATGGAGGTGACTGAAAAAATATGACAGCAAAACTGTTGGAAAAACATATTACCGATACGATTCGGGAATGGCAGGTGAAGATCGGCTATGAGGGCGGTACGATGAAGCTCTACTACCCGGTGGAGTCCCTGCGCCGTTCCCTCTCTTTAGACGAAACAGAAGACCTGGATGCGGCACTTGCCGCGTTCTGTAAGGAAGTACAGCCGCGTCTTGGAACACTTGCGATTTCAGCGGTCAAGGACCGCTACTGCATGGAAATCCCGGAGGAGGGATGTTCTTATATCGAGCGGAAAATTCCTGTTCCGGAGCTCCTGCAGAACCTTCTGCAGGTGATCACAACGCCTGGAAACACAATGGAACAGGTTCGAAACTGCTTTTCTTCCTATGCAGAGAAAATGCATACTACCGTGGAAGAAAACGCATCCGAGGAGCATGAGATGGGCCATGTATTTTCTTTTTCAGACCCGTCTGTAGATGAATACTGTTACTGTGTCGAAGAAAATGAATTCGGCCTGACGTATCACCGTTTTTCACGGGAAGATTACGAGGCTTTATAAATAAAAGGAGGATATACACCATGGAATTTACAAAACTGCTGGAAGAAAGAAGAAGCATCCGCGCGTTTGCTCCGGAGAAACACGTAACCGCAGAGCAGATCCAGGAGATCGTACAGGCAGCGATTCAGGCACCATCCTGGAAAAACTCACAGACAACACGGTACTATGCCCTTGTAACACCGGAGAAAGTCGAAGAATTTTCCGCAAAATGCCTTCCAGAATTCAATCAGAAGAGTTCAAAGGGAGCCGCACTTGTCGTAACAGCATTCGTAAAAGACCGCTCCGGCTTCACGCAGGACGGAACACCGGACAATGAAGTCGGAAACGGCTGGGGCTATTACGATCTTGGCCTGCATGACGAAAACCTGATCCTGCGCGCAAGAGAACTCGGCCTTGATACTCTGATTATGGGAATCCGTGATGAGAAAGCTATCCGTGAAGCCCTCTCCATTCCGGAGAATGAGCTCCTTGGTGCTGTCATTGCTGTCGGCTACCGTGCCATCAACCCGGACAAGCCGAAACGTAAAACCGTGGACGATATCTTAAAACTGTTCTAAATCCGGCGCATCCGTGTGAAGACGTGCGCGGTACTTTCCAGGCGGGAATCCAAAGAACCGGGAAAACTGCTTGCTGAACGCATAGACATCGCCATATCCGACAAGACCGGCAATTTCCTTCATCGGTACGCCGCCCTCGAGAAGAATACGGGCCTGCTCCATTTTCTTCCTAGTGCGGTACCGTGCAGGAGAGACGCCGGTCTGTTTTTTAAATACTTTTCGAAACGTCTCATAACCGATCTGGAGTGACCGGGCAAGCTCTTCGAGAGAAATTTCTTCATCAAGATTCTGCGAGAGCATATCGCAGGCGGCCTCGATCGGATCCCGCTGCAGATTCACCCGGTGCGCATGGTAGCCGTACATTCGCAGAATCTCTTTTTCCATCTCCGGAATCCGCAAAGGCAGCAGACTGTCCGGTGTGGCCTTTAACGACTGCAGAAGCTTCTGATACCGCTCGAGATCGCCGGGAAGCAGCTCTGCCTTTAGCACCGGCTCCCGGTTCAGAACCGAAAGCGAGCAGAAAGAATCAAAAAACGGTTTCCCAATCGAGATAAAAAATTCCAGCCATTTCCCATCGGGGTCTACGCGTGTGGAATGCGGCACACCCGGCAGACGCTGGACCAGGCTTCCCGCCTGCAGCGGATAGGAGGTGCCGTCCTCGGCAATATATTCCCCGCTCCCGCGCAGCAGCACGAAACAGCTGTAATACTCGTTCGAAAAATGATACTGCGAGCGGTCCGCCGTCTCTTTCCGCATAAAACCGCACGCCAGAATCCCGTTCTTCATTTCATTTCCAATACAGCGATAGATAACATCGCTCTTTTCTATTTTTGCAAGCAGATATTCCGGTATCATACGACTTCTCCTTTGCTTTCCCATTTTGGATAAAAGAAACACCAGATCAACTATTTCTCATCCACGTGCAGTGTTTTATACTGAATCATAAGATAACTGCATGAATCTTCTGAAAATCCACAGATGTATTATATCACAGGAAAGCAAAAAAGGAACACCAATCTGGATAAAAAGAAGAGAGACAGTCGGAAAATGCGAAAGCAAAGGCAAGGAGGGTTTCAAGAACATGAGACAGACAAGAGACTGGGAAAATCAGTATATAACGCAGAAAAATCGTTATCCGATGCATACACCATACGGTGCGTATGAGACGGTAGAGCAGGCGCTCGCCGGAAATCGGAACGCGTCCCGCTTTGTAATGGATCTGAACGGAGACTGGAAATTCAAAATGTATCCGTCACCGGAAGCGGTGGAAGCATTTTATGAAGAGAATTTCGATCACGCAGCATGGGATGCGATTCCGGTGCCGTCCAACTGGGAACTGCAGGGATATGGAAAGCCGGTTTACACCAATATGCTGTATCCGTTCAAACGGGAGGCAAACGGCGAAGCATTTGAGATCGAGATTACCGAAGGCACCTACGAGCTGAATGCGCCGTACGTACCGGAGAAAAATCTGACTGGCTGCTATTTCAGAACCTTTGAGGTTCCAACAGACTATATCGGCCGACAGCTTCTCATCGATTTCGGCGGTGTGGAGTCCTGCTTCTATCTCTGGGTCAACGGAAAACAGGTGGGGTATTCCCAGGACAGCAAAGTGAACGCGGAATTTGACATCACTGAATATGTGCAGGAGGGAACGAACACCCTCGCCGTACAGGTAATGCGCTACTGTGACGGTACTTACCTGGAAGATCAGGATTACTGGCATCTGTCCGGTATCTACCGCGATGTCCGCCTCGTATCGAAACCGGTGCAGCACATCCTGGACTATAAGGCAGAGACACTGTTCACACACCCGGATTACACGAAAGCTACCCTCTCTGTCACGATCTGGCCGGACAACTCCAAACCGCTGTACGGCGAGTATCATGCCAAAGTGACGCTGTATGATGCAGAACAGAACAAAGTAACCGAGATGGATTCGAGACCGTTTGCTGAGTGCGGCTTCTATCTGATGCCGAAATTCATCGCAACCGTTACTGCTCCGGTAGAGAACCCGGCACTCTGGACTGCAGAGACTCCGACACTTTACACCCTCGTTGTCGAGCTACAGAACAAAGAGAATGAGACGGTTGATATCGAGAGCTGCAAGGTCGGCTTCCGTCAGGTGGAAATCAACAGCCGCGGTGTTCTGACCCTGAATGGCAAACGCCTTGTGATCCGAGGTGTTGACCGCCACGATTTTTGCGCCGAGACGGGACGTACCGTTTCTGAGGAGCAGATGCGAAAAGAAATTGCTGTGATGAAACGCCTGAATTTCAACGCTGTTCGTACCAGCCATTATCCGAATTCCGTGAAATGGTATGATCTGTGTGACGAGCTTGGCATTTACCTTGTCGATGAGACAAATCTTGAGACGCACGGTTACGGCGGACAGCTCAGTGCATCCGCTGAGTGGACAGCCGCTTATCTGGAGCGTGCAACCCGTATGGTACTGCGTGATAAAAACCATCCTTCCATCGTCTTGTGGTCCCTTGGAAATGAATCCGGTGCCGGGGCGAATCATGCTGCGATGCACGGCTGGATCCGCGAATACGACAAGACAAGATACGTTCAGTATGAGTCCGGCAACCCAAAGAGTAATATTTCCGATGTCATCTGCCCGATGTATCCGACGATGAGCTGGCTTACGGATGTGATGGCAGACGATTCTGATCTCCGCCCGTTCATCATGTGCGAATATGCGTATGCAAAGAGCAACAGCAACGGAAACTTCAAGGAGTTCTGGGACTATGTCAATAAATACCCGCGTTTCCAGGGCGGCTTTATCTGGGATTTCGCGGACAAGGCGATTGCGATCCACGAGGAGGACGGAAATATCAAATACGGCTACGGCGGAGCGTTCGGAGAGGATGTGACCGATCCGGTTCCGGATATGTGTCTGAATGGTGTTGTCTTTGCCGATCTTTCCTATAAACCGGGCGCCTATGAGGTGAGAAACGGCCAGTCCCCGGTTACGATTGAGCAGGTGAAAAATCCATATACCGGCGAAACTATATGGGTGCTGGCAAACCGCTACCATACCCTCGATCTTTCTCATCTGCAGGTGCGCTATGAAATTGTGCAGAACGGCGAAACGCTTGCAAAAGGCAGCTATCCGGCATTTTACACGGCAGCCGGAACAACAGAGACGCTTCCGCTTCCGGAGCTTCCGGCGAAACTGCATGGCGAGGCGTATGTAAATTATTACGTTGAGCTTGCCCAAGATACCTTCTATGCACCGGCGGGAACAGAACTATACCGCCGTCAGATTCCGGTTACTTCAGGTGTTTATCTGGCAGACGAGAAAACGATTGTCGGGAAACCACTGACCGTATCGGAGGATGAAAATCATGTTCGCATCACCGGCGAAGAGACCGAAATTATCTTTGATAAAAAGACAGGTGAATTTACCAGATATCAGGCAAAGAGCGTTTCTTTTATGACCGGCGGAAAAGATGAATTTTATCGTGCCCCAACCGGTATTGATGAGGGAACCCATGAAAGTGATTACGATGATATCTGGCGCGCGGAAGGTCTGGATCGTCTGAAAAAGGAAGTACAGTCAGTATCGGCTGTCAGTGCCGGAAATCAGGTGCTTCTTGAAGTGCAGGCTTCCTATACCGCGGAGCCGGACAACGCAGTACTCTTTACCGCTCATACTCTGTATCGCATCGGCAGTGAGGGAATGGAGCTGAAAAACGAAGTAACAAACAACAGCGGCCTTGAGACCATCGCAAGAGTCGGACAGTCGTTCCGCTTCCCTGCAGCGTTTGATACGCTCACCTGGTATGGAAAAGGTCCCTGGGAGACGTATGCAGACCGAAAGGACGCAGCTTTTACCGGATTTTACACATCTTCTGTAGCAGAACAGCACGTTCCGTTTGTAGTACCTTGCGAATGCGGTGGCCATGAGGATACGCGATTTGCCGTTCTTTCGGATGGAACACATACCGTTCAGATTGTGGGCAGTGATGATTTCCATTTCAGTGCACTTCCTTATTCTATAGCAGAATATCGAAAAGCCACATATGAGGAAGAACTTCCGGAGCAGACAACAGGAACCTGGCTGATCCTGGATGCAGCGCACGCAGGCCTTGGCGGAGATACCGGCTGGACGAAAAATATTCACCCGGAATATCGTGTATGCAAGGGAAGATACAGCTATACGTTCCGTTTCCATTTCGCATAAAAGAAAGAAATCGGCCAACTGTTTATTTTTCGGAAGGCAGACGGCCGATTTTATTTGCTCATTCGCAGCCATCATGAAAAGTTTTGCTTCGCAAAAGGAGAACTGCACACGCCTGAAGCACTTTTTTGCGCACCGGAGCAGCAATCATTTTGCCTGTTTTATTTAGTAGCGTTAATAATAAATACTTGACAATTTATAAGGAGTGGTGTAGGGTAAAGGTGTCAAAGGAATTTCACCGGATCGGGTGTAATTCCGTTCACTATCCTATACGAAAAGAAGAGGTATTCATGATGAAAGAATTAAAGCCAATCAAAGAGGGTAAGGTACGCGAGATTTATGATAACGGCGACAGCCTGATCATGGTAGCAACCGACCGTATTAGCTGTTTTGATGTCATTCTGAACAATGTGGTAACAAAAAAAGGTACCGTTCTGACCCAGATGTCCAAATTCTGGTTCGATCTGACAGAAGACATCCTTCCGAATCATATGATCTCTGTAGACGTAAAAGACATGCCGGAATTTTTCCAGCAGGAGAAATTTGACGGAAACAGCATGATGTGCCGTAAGCTGGAAATGCTTCCTATCGAGTGCATTGTCCGCGGCTACATTACCGGAAGCGGCTGGGCAAGCTATCAGAAAACAGGAAAAGTATGTGGCATCGAGCTTCCGGAAGGATTAAAAGAATCTGACAAGCTTCCTGAGCCAATCTACACTCCGTCCACAAAGGCTGAAATCGGAGATCATGACGAAAATATCTCTTATGAGCAGAGCATCGCCCATCTGGAAAAATACTTCCCGGGAAAAGGAGCCGAGTATGCAGAGAAGCTTCGCGACTACACCATCGCTCTGTATAAAAAATGTGCTGATTATGCTTTAAGCAAAGGCATTATCATTGCAGACACAAAATTTGAGTTTGGTCTTGATGAAAACGGAAATATCGTAATCGGCGACGAGATGCTGACTCCGGACAGCTCCCGCTTCTGGCCTGCAGATGGTTATGAACCAGGCCATGGTCAGCCATCTTTTGACAAACAGTTCGCGCGCGACTGGCTCAAAGCCAACGATGGAAACCACGACTGGACTCTGCCGCAGGAAATCGTAGACAAGACGATCGAGAAATATCTTCAGGCATATGAGATGCTGACAGGAAAACCGCTGGCATAAAGAATATCATAGTGTTAAAAAGCTACAGGAGGCAGGTTCTGCCTCCTGTTTTTGCATATTTTGTGATAAGATCAGATGATAATCTGATACTCAAATGCGTGAAACATGTGATATAATGGGAAGAAAGACAGGATGCGAAGGAGGAAACACGATATGAAAATTGCTACTGCAATTGAAAAAATGACAGATTTTTATAAGGGAAATATTCATGATATTTATCATTTTCTGAAGGTATGGGCCTTTGCAAAGAACATCGGCGAGGCGGAAGGACTGGATCCAAAAACACAGGAAACGCTGGAGATGGCAGCTGTTGTCCATGATATTGCCTGCCCGCTGTGTCGGGAAAAATACGGAAATACCAGCGGAAAGCATCAGGAAGAGGAAAGTGCGCCGCTCGTTGCAGAATTTTTCAAAGATGTACCGGCAGGAGAACTGGATGTCGAACGCATCACATGGCTGGTTACGCATCATCATACCTATACAAATGTAGAGGGAATGGATTACCAGATCCTGCTGGAAGCCGATTTTCTGGTCAATGCCGGCGAGAGCGAATATTCAAAACAGGCGATTGAAAATTTCTGCAGAAAAGTATTTCGGACGGAAGCGGGAACGCATCTGTTGAAGAGTATGTTTCTGGAGAAGGAATAAGGTCATGAAGTGTGACATCCTCCCCCACCTCTACAGGTGGTGGAGGATGTCACTTTTACAGCAGGACAGCCGGGAGATCCCGAAGTATCTGGATGCTACCTTATGGAACAGGGGATTTGTGGATACAAACGGCAAATACTATGAGCTTTGGAATGCGCAGGCACAGTATTATACGGAGTAAAATTTTGGCAATCTGTCGGCAGAAGCCATTCACAGAGAGATTGACGGTACACTGAAACGGCTGGGAACAGAGTATCTGGATCTGTATATCATTCACCGTTTTGACTACGAAACTCCGATTGAGGAAACAATGGAAGCCCCGAATGTATGACCGCACTGGCATGGCAATGGGCGAAGGGAGTCAGCTCCCCGATTATCGGTGCGACCAAGGCGGCAATTGTTTCGTAAAAAACTATGGCATGTAAAACGCCGTCAGACTTGTTGTAGTCTGACGGCGTTTTGTGTTAGGAAGCTCTTTGAAGAAACATCTATATTATTTCGTTTCCTGTCCCGCTTTCTTCCGGAACAGTTCTTTTCCACAGCTGATAACAATGATGACACCAAGAACCATCAGCAGAATGGCGATGATGAGCTGCAGTCCCTCAACGAGGAAGACAGCGGTTCCTGCTCCATACGCTTTTACAAGTGCAATGACACGCTCTACCAGTGCGGTAAAGGTGACACAGAGCATGATGATAAGCGGCGGGAACAGGGTTCTGTTTTCACGGCCGGTGACTTTCAGGAAGACACAGAGCGTGATCAGAACGAGTGCACTCAGCATCTGGTTTGCACTTCCGAACAGCGGCCAGATATTGGCATATCCGATCTGGGTCAGGATGTAGCCGCAGAGCAGAGTAACAATGGTAGAGAAATATTTATTGCAGAGCAGCTTTCTCCATCCGGCAGCATGTTCCATATCATCGACAGTGAACAGTTCCTGGAAGGACATACGGCCGATTCGTGCAACGGAGTCAAGACTGGTAAGTGCCAGCGCCGATACACACATCGTCATGAAGCACTGTGCTCCGTATACCGGGATGCCGAACATTTCCAGAAATCCGGCAACACCGGAAGAAAAGATCGCAAATGGCGTTCCGACAGCAGCCGTACCGTCTGCAGAAGCAGCAGCACCGGCAACGCAGAGGGCGAGGACGGCAAGCAGGCTCTCCAGAACCATAGCTCCGTATCCGACTTTCTGCATATCTTTTTCATTCGCAATGGTTTTCGAAGAGGTTCCAGACGATACCAGGCTGTGGAATCCGGAAACAGCACCACAGGCAACGGTGACAAACAGGATCGGGAACAGATCTCCGGATGCCGCATTGTGGAAACCGGTGTACATTGGAAGATTCATTTTCGGGTGTGCAACAACAAGTCCGACAACAGCGCCAAGGATCATGCCGGCAAACATAAAGGTTGTCATAAAGTCACGCGGCTGCATCAGAAGCCACATCGGAAGGACAGCGGCAAGAAAGATGTAGGCAAATACCAGATAAGTCCAGGTTGCTTTGCTTGTTACAAGCGGTACATTCATGCCGATTGCAAAGGCTGCAACAGTGCAGGCAAGGCCGAGTACCATTTCTTTCCAGCCTTTCCACTGCAGTTTTTTCTGGAGCAGTCCGAAGACAACAGCAAAAGCGATAAATAGCAGGGAGATGCTTCCGGCAGCGCCGTTTACAGTTGCCTGGGCAGAAAGCTTTGTGACGCCGTCAACCGTTTCGTAAGCATTAAATGTTCCGGCAACCATATCTGCAAAGGCGGCGATAACGATCAGTGTAAAGAGCCAGCAGAAGAGAAGAAACAGTTTTTTTCCTGTTTTGCCGATGTATTTCTCAATGAGAAGTCCCATGGATTTTCCTTCGTTTTTGACACTCGCATACAGCGCACCGAAATCGGTAACAGCACCAAAGAAGATACCGCCGATCAGGATCCATAAAAGGACGGGAACCCATCCAAAGACAGCGGCCTGAATGGCACCGGTGACAGGGCCTGCACCTGCGATTGAAGAAAACTGATGGGCGAATACGGTCCATCCATCGGTAGGGACGTAATCCTGACCGTCATTTTTTGCAACGGCAGGTGTTTTTGCTTTAGGATCGATGCCCCATTTCTTTGCCAGCCAGCTTCCGTAGAAGGTATAACCTGCTATCAGACATACGGCGGCGATCAGTACAATAACCAACGTGTTCATAATAAAATTCCTCCTCGTTCAAAAATGATATTTCCAGTTTACATGGATTTCAAATGGAAAAAGAAAAGGGAAAAGGCAATTGTGTTGGTATGCTTGGAAATAAAAAAAGCTTCGTCTCCCTGACTTATGCAAGAAGACGAAGCTTTCAAAAAACGCTCCGCGTTACCACTTCTAATTATCGGCTGTTTCTTTTGGTCGATCACTCAGACAAGATCCCCGAAACCATTTGATACACTTTCCGGTGAATCTCTTCTCTGCTAACGGTGAGAGGCCGGTCCGGACTACTTTCCATTTCTGGTTTCGTCTGTACAGCTCACAGGGGATTGTTCTTTGGGATACCTGCCATCTCGCACCAGCCGATGGTTCTCTGCAAAGGCTCACCCGAAAAATGTTGTCCTGCTCATTGCTTTTTTCTGATCCCTTTTTTCTTTTGAACACTTTGCATTATAGTCTCATTTTTCGGTTTGTCAAGCAATTTTAAAAAAAATATCATGTTTTTTCCCTGAAAATAGTAAAAATCTATTTCTTGACACAGAAAACCAGAATTTTTATAATAGAAGAAAAAGCGCAGAACCAGAAGGCTTCTGCGGAAAGGTGGTATTTTTGTATGGGGTATTATGACAAAGAACGTGTAAGGGGATTTTTGCACAATCAGGACGGTATTATTGTGAATGATTTCGGAGAAGAGGTGATTCTCCGCGGCTGGGGCATGGGAAACTGGGATAATCCGGAAGGATTTATGCTCGGCACCCAGAGCGGCTTTGGACTGTTCGAGCCTGGAAAATATGCGCCGATGGGACGTATGGACCGTGGAAGAAGTATGGACCAGATTCTACGGGAGACCTGCGGAACGAAATATGCGGAGGAGTTCTGGAAACGCTGGAGACGGCTGTATCTGACGGAGGAGGATATTGCACTTCTCTCCAGACGCGGTTACAATTCCGTGCGTCTGCCGATCCGCGCAGGAAGCTTTCTGTATGAGGAGCCGGGGATTACGTATAATGAAGATTCCTTTGCCATGCTGAATGATGTTCTCGACTGGTGTGAGACGTATCAGGTTTATGCTGTCGTAGATTTCCATGCGGCAACGGCAGGCCAGTCCGGAATTCCGTGTGATGACGGCGTGGACAATGGACAGCATCTGTATGACGATGAAGAATCGATGGAGCGGATGTTTCTTCTGATGGAAGAGTTTATGAGAAGATACAAAGACCGCTGGATCATCGGCGCATATGACTGTATCAACGAGCCGATCTCCATGACGCCGCGCCGCGAGGAGCTGACACCGAAGCTGGTCTATTTTTACGAGGAAATGATCCGCCGCTGCAGAAAGATCGACCAGAAACACTTATTTTTGCTGAATGGTACACAGTTTTCCTCTCTTACATATTTCTTTAATCATGAGTTTGACCCGGAATACCACAACTGGGGCATCAGTCTTCATGCGTATGAGATGGTTGTTCCGGAGGTAGCTTCTCTTGCCAGTGTTCTCCGTACCTGCCGGGAACAGAAGATCTGCCTGTGGATGGGCGAGACAGGAGGAAGAAATGAGCACGCATGGCAGACAACGATGTATGAGATTCTTGCCGAGTACCACGCCGGTTATAATCTGTGGTGCTGGAAAACGGTAGAGGGAGCAGGATGTGCTTCGATTCTGAACTTTAATGTTCCGGATGAATGGCATCTGATTACCGATTATGCAATTAATGGAGCTGCAAAACCGTCCTACGAGCATGCGCAGGCCATCTGGGACAGCTACCTGGAATGCCTGGCGGTCGATAAATGCAAAGAAAATACGCAGTATCATCCTTATCTGCTTCGAGAGGGCGATTTTGAGATCCCGGCGATCGGCTACAACGCGCTGCCGATGGATTCACACCGTGGTCTTAGTGATCTTCCGAATGCTGCAGGATATCGTCTGTATGACCGGTTTGAATTGGTTTATGAAAAAGGATATCATCCTGAACCGGCCGGGTTTGCCGCACCGGGTCCGATCAAACATCCGAGAGATCATGTACAGCTTCAGCTGGGAGCAGGAGAGTATGCTTCCTATACAATCCGTGAAAAAGAAACCTATACCGTTTCTGTAACTTACTGTGCAGACAAAGAGGTGAAGGTACAGGCAGCTATTCAGGGAGAGACTCTTTTTGAAGGGGTAATGCCTCCTGCCGGTGAGAAAGTAACTTCGGATGTTCATCCATATTTTGCATATGAAACAGCACCGAACACACTCGAACGGTTCACACTCGGTACCGTTACAGGAGAAGGCATTCTGAAAATAGAGGTTCTGGACGGATGTGCACGGTTCGGACAGATTGTGATTCGGAAAAGTGAAAAATAGCAGAACATAACGTTTCTTTATGAGGAATAAATAACAGATCTATCTGCCCGCAGGAATCAAAAAAATCCGACGGGCAGATTTTTTTGATTTTTTTCAGTTTTCCATTGACAATTGCATCACTGGTGCTATAATAAAAACAAACATATGAATAAATGTTCATATGAACAGTGAAAATGAAAAAGGAGATCAAAAGCGATGAAGAAAACGTATAAGATCGATGTTGACTGCGCAAACTGTGCAAACAAAATGGAAGAGGCTGCAAAAAACACAGCAGGTGTAAAGGATGCTACCGTAAACTTTATGATGCTCAAAATGATCGTTGAGTTCGAAGACGGACAGGATCCAAAGAGCGTTATGCAGGATGTTCTGAAAAACTGCAAAAAAGTTGAGGATGACTGCGAGATCTTCCTCTAAAATAAAAAACTTTCATCGGCGGATGGAAGAAAAAGCTGGAGCAGAATAGATTCTAAAACCTGTCTGCGGTTCAGCTCGAGAAAAATCCAGTATTTTCTCTCTGGAGCAGCGGATTTGGATCTGTAAATCTCTGGGATGAAATGCTGGATTTTTTCATCCGGCGGTAAGAACAAAGGAGGCATATGTATGAATAAGAAACAGAAAAAGGTTCTCATCCGCGTCATCGTTGCATCGGTTCTTCTGATTCTCTGCGCGGTACTGCCGACAACCGGCTATGTGCGATTTGCAACCTTTATGGTTCCTTATCTGGTCATCGGATACGATATCCTGAAAAAGGCCTGGAAGGGAATCCTGAACAAACAGGTATTTGATGAAAACTTTCTGATGGCTGTTGCAACGGTCGGTGCCATTCTGCTTGGCGAGTATCCGGAGGGCGTAGCCGTTATGCTGTTTTACCAGATCGGCGAACTGTTCCAGAGCTATGCTGTCGGAAAGAGCCGCCGGAACATCAGCGAACTGATGGATATCCGCCCGGATTATGCAAATATCGAGGTAGACGGAAAACTCGAGCAGGTTGATCCGGATGAAGTTGAGGTTGGCACAATCATCGTTGTACAGCCTGGTGAAAAGATTCCGATCGATGGTGTGATCGAAGAAGGAAACACCACACTGAATACCAGTGCCCTGACCGGAGAGAGTGTTCCGCGTGACGCCCGGGAGGGAGACGAAGTCATCAGCGGATGTATCAATATGTCCGGTCTGATTAAAATAAAAACAACGAAAGAGTTTGGAGAGTCCACCGTATCCAAAATTCTGGACCTTGTGGAAAACTCCAGCTCCAAGAAATCAAGATCCGAGAACTTTATTTCCAAATTTGCGAAATACTATACACCGGCCGTCTGCTACGGTGCGCTGGCGCTGGCAATCCTGCCGCCGCTGGTACGGATGCTGTTTTTAAGTGCCGCTCCTGAGTGGAGCGTATGGATTTACCGTGCGCTGACCTTCCTGGTTATCAGCTGCCCTTGTGCACTGGTCATCAGTATTCCGCTCAGCTTCTTCGCCGGTATCGGCGGCGCAAGCCATGAAGGTGTCCTGGTGAAAGGTTCCAACTATCTGGAAACACTTTCCCAGACCAAATACGTTGTATTCGATAAAACCGGTACCATGACACAGGGGGTCTTTGAAGTAGCCGGTATTCACCACAATACGATCAGTCAGGAAGATGTTCTGGAATACGCAGCACTTGCTGAGTGTGCTTCGAGCCATCCGATCAGCAAGAGTCTGCAGAGAGCATATGGAAAACTGATCGACCGAAGCCGTGTCACGGACATCGAAGAGATCAGCGGAAACGGTGTAACAGCAAAGGTAGACGGTAAAAATGTCGCTGCCGGAAATGCAAAACTGATGGAGCGCCTTGGCGTTGATTATATCGACTGCCACAGCGTCGGCACCATCGTCCATGTTGCTGTAGACGGCAAGTATGCCGGACATATCCTGATCTGTGATATGATCAAACCGCATGCGAAAGAGGCGATTCAGGCGCTGCGGAAATCCGGTATTAAAAAGACGATTATGCTGACCGGAGACTCCAGGCGGATAGCCGATCAGGTAGCTGCAGATCTTGGAATTGATGAAGTTTACAGCGAACTGCTTCCTGGTGACAAAGTAAGTAAAGTGGAAGAGCTGCTTGCTGCAAAGACAGAAAAAGAAAAACTTGCCTTCGTAGGTGACGGCATCAACGATGCACCGGTACTGTCCCGTGCCGATATCGGTATTGCGATGGGAGCACTTGGTTCCGACGCAGCAATTGAAGCAGCTGATATCGTTCTGATGGACGACGATCCGCTCAAGATTTCCAAAGCAATTCACATTTCCAGAAAATGTATTCACATTGTTTATGAGAATATTTATTTTGCAATTGGTATCAAAGTATTGTTCCTGCTTCTGGGAGCCATCGGTATCGCTAACATGTGGATGGCAATTTTCGCAGATGTCGGAGTTATGATTCTGGCGGTTCTGAATGCAATTCGTGCTCTGTTTGTGAAAAATCTATAGAAAGACGAGGACACAAAATGGCAAAAATCAATCCGGAAGAAGCTGATCTGTGCTGTGACTCCTGTGAGGTTCATGAAAATCTGGTAAAGATTGTCAATGAGACCATGCCGGATGAAACAGAGCTTTACGATCTGGCAGAGCTTTTCAAGGTATTTGGTGATTCCACGCGGATCCAGATCCTGTTTGTCCTGTTTGAGGCAGAGGTATGCGTCTGCGACCTGGCAGAAGCACTGCACATGACACAGTCCGCAATTTCCCACCAGCTTCGCATTCTGAAGCAGAATAAGCTGGTAAAGAGCAGACGAGAAGGAAAATCGGTGTTCTACTCTCTTGCAGATGGTCATGTACGGACAATCATCGCACAGGGACAGGAGCATATTGAAGAGGATTAAAAAAAGCATAAGATAGCAGAAACGTCCCGCAGATGAGAAATTTCATTTGCGGGACGTTTCTGCTTTTCACATTCATTCTTTATTTGATAAACCATGCTTCCCGAACATGCTGTTTTAGAAGGTTCCGTGCATTTTGGAAGCTGTTTTTTTACTTTGTTTACATAACCGAATTATGTAAAGCATTTCTTGAATTTCATGATTTATACTCCTCGGAGTAATACGGAATGCAGAGATACATACCGTCCGTGATCTGGTTGGAACTCAGGTGATTGATCTCACGGACCTCAGCAATGTAACTGGAAATATCGGAGTATTCTTCTGTACGGTATTCTTTGGCGATGTCCCACAGTGTATCGCCGGAAGAAACGCGGATACTGGTGTAGTATTTGTAGGTTGGAGCTTTCGGCTCACTGTCTGCCTGCGTATTCTGCGGCGTGAAGTGGAAGATTAAAAGAAATGTGACGGCAACCAGAGACAGGAGGGCGGCGGCTGCGCGGATCTGCAGTTTTCTTCTCTGGATTTTTCGTCTTTCTCTCAGTGATTTTCTTTTCTTTGCATTGGTACTCATGTAAAATTCCCCCTTGATTTGTGATAGAAGAGTAGTTGTGCTACGTGAACATTTGTTCTTTCGAATATATGTTCATTATAATAAAAGAACGTATGTTTGTCAATACGAAATACGAACAAATTTTCGAAACTTTTGTTTGCGTTCCGGTGGGATTTATGGTAAAATTTATTTGGTATATTTTAAGCAAATATCGTATAGAAAGAGGGGACTACCCTAATTCATATAAAAAACGAAACGACAGGAGGAACATACGATGGCTGGAGACAAAAATAAACTGACAGAGAAACAGAGACAGATTCTCGAATATTTAAAACAGGAAATTTTGCAGAGAGGATTCCCGCCGTCTGTGCGTGAGATCTGCGAAGCGGTTTCCCTTCGTTCTACATCCTCGGTACATGCACATCTGGAAACACTGGAGCGGAAAGGCTATATCAAACGAGATGCAACAAAACCGAGAGCCATTGAAATCTGCGATGAAGGATTCCATACCGGCCGCCTTGGTGCAATCCAGGGAATTGCATCGGAAGACACCGCATCCCAGAGTGAGGTTGCACAGATTCCGCTGATCGGCAAAGTAGCTGCCGGAGAACCGATTCTTGCGGTAGAGAATATTGAAGGATATTTCCCGATGCCGGTAGACCGTCTGCCAAACGCAGAAACGTTCCTTTTAAAGGTACAGGGCGAAAGCATGGTAAATGCAGGTATTTTAGACGGTGACCTTGTTCTTGTGGAACAACAGGCAACTGCGGAAAATGGAGAAAAAATTGTCGCTCTGGTCAATGATTCCGCTACAGTAAAAACATTCTACAAGGAAGACGGTTATTTCCGCCTGCAGCCGGAAAACGATGAGATGGATCCGATCCTTGTGAATGATCTGCAGATCGTAGGAAAGGTAATCGGAGTATTAAGATTTTTATCCTGAAAAATAAAAGAAGAAAATAAAAAATGTTGTGAAAAAACGAACAAGAAATCGGCCTGTAAAATTCGGCGGTTTCAGAGGAAAAACCGGTGATTTCTGAAAGTAACTCTTCAACTATTCGAAAAACCTGCGTTTCCCGAATAGTTATATAGAAGAAATACTTCTTTCATTTTCCCGGTTTTTCTGTTTAGAAAGGCTCATTTGCAGTTATGAAATCAAAAATTACGTATCACGAACAAACCGATATGGAAAATACACTGAAGCTCCGCGAGGTTCTGAAGACGCTTCCCTCTTTTACTTCCGAATTTTTCCGCGGCATCAGCACAACGACATCGACCAGCACACGAATCAAATATGCATATGACCTTCGGATCTTTTTTCAGTATCTGCAGAAAGAAAATCCGGAACTTGCCAAAATTCCCATGGATCAGATGTCCGTTGATGTGCTTGACCAGGTCACTGCACTTGATCTTGAGGAATACACAGAATATTTAAAGGCTTATATCGGTTCCCAGGAATCTTATACCACCAACGGGGAAAAAGGACTGAAACGAAAATTGTCGGCACTTCGGACGTTCTATTCCTATTATTTCAAAAAGGAACTGATTGAGACAAATCCTACGCTGCTTATCGATATGCCGAAGCTCCATGAAAAAGAAATTATCCGTCTGGAGCCAAATGAGGTTGCGGAGCTTCTTGATTTTATTGAATCCTGCGGCGACGGGCTGAGCAATCATCAGCGGGCCTACTATGAAAAAACAAAGGAACGTGATTTTGCAATCATTACTCTTCTGCTTGGCACGGGAATCCGTGTGTCGGAATGTGTCGGGTTAGATATTGAGGATGTCGATTTTAAAAACAATGGCATCAAAGTGCTTCGAAAAGGTGGAAATGAAATGTTTGTCTACTTTGGAGATGAAGTTGCCGAGGCACTGAAAAAGTATATCGAAGTCCGCGCAGGTATTACGCCTGTGGCAGGACACGAACACGCACTCTTCTATTCGGCGCAGAGAAAACGGATCAACGTCAAGACGGTGGAAAATCTGGTGAAGAAATATGCGTCCCAGGTGACGACAACGAAGAAAATTACGCCGCATAAACTGCGTAGTACGTACGGTACGACGCTGTATCAGGAAACAGGCGATATTTATCTTGTTGCGGATGTTCTCGGCCATAAGGATGTCAATACGACGAAGAAGCATTATGCTGCCATGGACGATGCAAGGCGCCGTCAGGCTGCCACAGCGGTACGGCTGCGGGAGTCCATGCCGGAGCATGAGGAATAAAAACATATCAGAAACCAAAAGAGGAATCAACAGGGATTATATCCCATTCGTTGATTCCTCTTTTTTATGGAGACGACTTCTCTCCTGCTTTTTTTAAGTTACTCCGCCTTAATTGCCCAGCGCATTTTCGTTGAACTTGCACGGCTGTTGCGGATGCATTCTTCTTTGGAAGGACGAATGACTTCTTTTGAATATTCGGAATAAATACCGATCTGATACAGTCCCTTCATGGACTTTTTCACAAGCCGGTCTTCGCCGGAATGGAACGTCAGAATTGCCGCTCTGCCGCCCGGAGCAAGAGCATCCGGAAGTTTTTCCATGAATGCTTCCAGAACCTCATATTCGTTGTTTACATCGATCCGCAGTGCCTGGAAGGTGCGGGCGCAGGATTTTTTGATGGCTTCTTTTTTCTCGTCTTTCGGAAGAAAATCCAGTGCTTCAGCGATCAGATCACGCAGTGCAAACGTAGTGTCAATTTTCTTTCCTTTCCGAAGTGCCCGCGTAACAGCCTGGGAAATTTCTTTTGCATACGGTTCATCGGCGTTTTCAATGAGCATGCCTTCCAGTTCATCGCGTGCAACCGTGCGCAGACGCTCGGCCGCGGAAATTCCTGCCTCCGGATTCAGGCGAAGATCCAGCGGTCCATCATATTTGTAGGAAAAGCCGCGCTCCGGATTATCAATCTGCATGGAGGAAACACCAAGATCCGCCAGAATGAAGTCAAAGGGGCCGTATTTGGCAGCAACCTGATCAATATTGGCAAAATTCTGATGAAGAATCGTTAAAATCTCAGGGCCGTACCCCTGCGCGGCCAGTCGTTCTTTTGTTTTTGCCATCTCGATCGGATCGACATCCAGCGCACAGAGATGCCCTTTTCCCTGCAGGCATGCAAGCATACGGGAGCTGTGGCCGCCGTATCCGAGTGTTGCATCAAGTCCGTTCTGTCCCGGCTCGATCTTGAGAAAATCGAGGATTTCATCTACGAGAATCGGGATATGCATGCCGGCCGGTGTGCTTCCCTTTTGGATCACATGCTCAATGGTCCCCTGATATTTCTCCGGATTCAGTTCTTTGTATTTCTCATTGTAATTCCGCGGATGTGTGCCTTTGTAGCGGACGCGGCGTTTGTGTTCTTTCTGTTCTTCCATAAAATGTTCTCCTTATACTTCAAATATATTTAATCGAACATGTGCGTTCGAATATTTTCCAGATCAATTGGTTCTCCTGTCATCGGCTGCAGAAAGTGCAGTTTCCAGGCATGGAGCGCGGCACGGGTACCGCCGTCGCGGACTCCGTAGAGCGGATCTCCGAAAAGTGGATGTCCAATAGATGCCATGTGAAGGCGGATCTGATGCGTGCGGCCGGTTTCCAGACGGCAGCACACGACGGCCCAGAAAGGATCCTGAAGGACAGCCTCGTAGTGTGTAATAGCCCACAGGCCGTTCCCTTCTTTACAGATACGCATTTTAGTGATACGTTTCCCAGACGGATCGAAAGAATCAGGGTCATCTCCTGGAATTTGCTCCATGGAAAGACGAATGGTTTCTTTTTGCGTTTCTTCGGAAAAGGGATGGTGTACCAGAGCCAGGTATTCTTTTTTCAGCGCGCCGCTCTCCCGCTGCCGGGACAGTCTGGCAGCAGCCAGCTGATTCTTTGCAAATAGTACCAGACCCGATGTATCTTTGTCAAGACGGCCGATGCAGCGGAGTTCAGAAGGCGCTGTCGGTGTTTTTAACAGGGATGCGGCAGCATGTGTCAGGGAATCGGAATAATGGCCGTGGGAAGCGTGGCAGACCATACCGGATGGCTTGTCTGCGACACAGAGATCACTGTCCTCATAGAGAATCCGTACGCCGGCAGAATCACCTGATACCGGCAGAACCTGATCTTCGGAAAGGTGGGGACACTTCTGCTCATATCGAAAAGTGATTGTATCTCCAGTCTGAACGACTGCATTCGTGCGGCAGGAAACACCGTTTTTCTGAATTCCATCCGGAATATATTTGGCATGGCGGATTTCACGTGGTGTCAGGTGCAGAAAACGTTTTAGAATTGTTTCCACCGACAGTCCCCCCTGTTCCGGAAGGACAAAGTGACACAGCTGCTGATAGTCAAATTGCGGCATAAAAGATTTTCTCCTCTTCACAAGTTCACATAATCATTTTATGTAAACTATATAAATACAAACAATTCAGTACGATGATGGTACACTATCTCTAGACAAAAACAGGTTTCACAGATCTCGCAAACCACGTTCTGTTTTACCGATTCGGCAAACAAAAAAATTTTATTTACAGATCCTCTAAGATCACCGTAAACGGCCCATCATTCACCAGTGATACTTCCATCTCAGCCCCGAACACTCCCGTTTCGACAACAGGAACCTGTTCCCGTGCTTTCGCGACCATATATTCATACAGTTCTTCTGCTCTGTGCGGCTCGCCTGCTTCCGTGAAGCTTGGACGGTTTCCTTTTTTACAGTTGGCATACAGGGTAAACTGTGAAACCATCAGAAGCTGTCCATCCACATCTGCCAGGGACTTGTTCGTCTTTCCATTTTCATCTTCAAAAATACGCAGTCCCAGCAGTTTTTTCATATACTTGTCTGCTGTTGCTTCATCGTCCCCCTGGCCGACACCGATCAGAACCAGAAAACCTTTCTGAATCGATCCGACAACCTTCTCTTCCACCGAAACACTTGCTCTTTTTACACGTTGTATAACAATTCTCATCTTTAAAATCCTTTCATAAAATGACCCTCCTCTTATTTTTAAGAGGAGGGTCGTTTCTCCTATGTTCTGTTTTGATCAGGTGCTGAAAATCTTGCGGATTCCCGCTTCTTTAACTTCAATTGCCTGTTTGATCATATCTACGGTTCCATCGATACCGAATACACTGCTGTTCAGGCACAGGTCGTAGCTGTCTACCTCGCCCCAGCGTTTGCTGGTGTAGTAATTGTAGTAGCTTGCACGCTGTTTGTCGATCTTTGTGATCTTGTCTTTTGCTTTTGCATCGGAAAGATCATACAGCTTTGCGATACGGCGGATGCGATCCTGCATATCAGCTTTAATAAAGATGCTCAGCACGTTCGGATTTTCCTCCAGTGCATAATCTGCACAGCGGCCTACGATGACACACGGACCGTCCTGCGAAATCTTCTTGATGGCATCAAACTGTGCCAGAAATACCTTCTGGTTCAGCGGCATATCCATCATGGTAGATCCATAGCCGAAGGAGTAACTGTCCATAACCAGAGAGTATAAAAAGCTGTTGGTTGGTTTTTCATCGTGGTTTTCGAACAATTCCTGGCATAATCCGCTGTCCTTTGCTGCTCTCTCCAGCAGCTCTTTGTCATAGTACTTGATTCCCAGGTCATCCGCTAAAATCTTACCAATGGAATGTCCGGCGCTTCCGTACTGACGTCCAATCGTTATGATAGTTTTCATATAATCCGCTCCTTTCCATTCCGTCACAATAATCTGCTTTCACAGATGTAGTAACTCGCGTTTTTTCGTTACATCCAGTATACTACAGAATTCACAGAAAGTACAGAACATTTTGATAAAACTTATACAAATTAACTATATACTTTTTGAAATATCATTCTTTTTAAGCAGTTTCAGACATTTTTTCGAAACTGCAGCAACAGATTGGAAAAATATTCCGGAATCGGCGCCTCAAACTCCATATAGGCACCGGTCCGTGGATGGATAAATCCAAGTACCATCGCATGCAGCGTCTGTCCCTGCAGGTTTTTCACCGGGCATTTCTTCGGGCCATAAACCGCATCGCCAAGCAGCGGATGCCCGATACTTGCCATATGGACACGGATCTGATGCGTCCGGCCGGTTTCCAGCTGGCATTCAATATACGTATAATTTCCAAAGCGTTCCAGCACACGGTAATGTGTGACCGCCGGTTTTCCGTTCCGTTCATTAATCGCCATCTTTTTCCGGTCTGTCGGATGGCGGCCGATTGCACCGCGCACGGTTCCCTCGTCCTCTTTCAGATTCCCATGGACAATTGCCCGGTACTTTCGGGTAATGGAATGTACAGAGAGCTGTTCTGCGAGGCTCTGGTGGGCGAAATCGCTCTTACAGATAACCAGGGCACCCGTTGTGTCCATATCGATTCTGTGGACGATTCCGGGGCGCAGAACGCCGTTGATGCCGGAGAGATTTCCGCGGCAGTGATACAGAACCGCATTGACCAGTGTTCCGCTGCTGTGGCCTGCCGCCGGATGTACGACCATCCCCTTGGGCTTATTGACGACCAGAAGATCATCATCCTCGTACAGAATATCAAGCGGAATGTTTTCTGGCTCCACGTTCAGTTTTTCCGGTTCCGGCAGAAGCACCAGAACGGCATCACCGGCGGCAACCTTACTGCTTGCTTTCTGCGTTTTTCCGTTGATCGAAACCTTTCCGTCTTTTAAAAGCTTCTGCAGAAAAGAACGGGAACAGTCCGAAAAAGATGCGGCCAGGCACTGATCAATCCGTTTTCCGTCAAAATCCGGTGTAACTTCCAAAATCCGTTCTTCTTCAGCCATCGGACTCCTCCTTTTTGGCGTTTTTATGCAGAAATGCGAAGTCTTCGTCCTTGTAGTACAACAGATACAGCAGTAAAAAGACAGCGACCGATACGGTGACATAAATATCAGCTACGTTAAAAACCGGAAAGTTGATCAGCGAAACGTAGATGAAATCAACGACATAGTGATTCAGAAAACGATCGTAAAAATTTCCGACCGCACCAGCCGTCAGAACAGTCAGCACGGCAAAAAGCGGTAAAAAGCGGCGTGTCTTTGGAAGCTTGTAAAAGACAATCACCATGACGATCAGAAACAATACCGTCATCATAGCAAACAGCCAGTACTGATCCTGCAGAAGTCCGAATGCCATACCGCGGTTTTCCAGATAAAACAGCTCCAAAACCCCTGGAATGAGCTCGATCGACGGCTGGTCCTTCAGATACTGCACTGCCAGTGATTTTGTATACTGATCTGCTGCAAGCAGAAGGACAATCGCTGCCGCGCAAACCAGATAAACGGCCAGCGGAGAAAGTTTTTTACTCTTCATCGATCAGATCTCCATTAATAGAATTGATAGCTTCCAGCATTTCTTCATCTGTAACCGTGCGGTCCACCACAGCATGGCCGACAGACTCCAGAAGGATGAATTTGATCGTACCCTGTTCCATTTTCTTGTCCGATTTTGTTGCAGCCAGAATATCTTCCGATTTCAGGCCGTCCACAGTGATTGGCAGATAGAAACCGACGTTCATATCACGAATCTCGTAAAACTCTTCATCGGAGAGATAACTTCTCTTGTAGGAAATATAGGCAGCAGCAACGGTTCCAAGTGCAACGCACTGGCCATGGAGCAGTTCGAAGTTTTTGAGTTTTTCAATGGCATGGCCGATCGTATGGCCAAGATTTAAAACGGCACGCTCTCCCTGTTCTGTTGGGTCATTTTCTACAACCTGGCGTTTGATATCGCAGCATTTCTGAATCATTTTCGTTAATACCGGCTCAATCCGCTCTTCGATCTCAGACATGTGATTGATGGTCCAGATGTAGAATTTTTCATCGCGGATCAGACCTGTTTTCAGGACTTCTCCCATACCGCAGGCAAACTGATCGCCGTTCAGGGATTTTAAGGTTGCCATATTCATATAGACAAGACGTGGATGATGGAATGCACCGACCATATTTTTGTACTGGTCGAAATCGACGCCCGTTTTTCCTCCAACGCTGGAATCTACCTGTGCAAGCAGTGTCGTCGGAAGCTGGATGAAATCAATGCCGCGCAGATACGTTGCCGCCGCATAGCCGGTCAGATCCCCAACGACACCGCCGCCGAGTGCGAATAAAATGTCTTTTCTCTCAAAGTGGTTTTCAATCAGATGCGTGTACAGATCTTTGACAGTATCCAGATTTTTGCTTGCTTCACCAGCCGGGAAAACAAATGCGGTTACGGTCTCAAACAGCGGGGACAGTACATTTTTTACCTCTTCCAGATACAGTTCTGAAACCGTGCTGTCTGTGACAATGCAGGCCTTTTTTGCAGGGAGTTTTAAGTTCTCCACACAGCCGGCGAGGCGTTCGTAGCTGCCGTCCCAGACAATTTCATAAGAAAATTCAGTAGATGTGCCTTCTCTTTTAACGGTAAGTGTTTTCATAAATTATGCCTCCTGTATGTTCTTTCATGAAAAAAGCATCAGAATCCTGCATCTGATGCTTTTCCTTTGTTACTAAGTAAATCAATAATTGATCCAGTGGATCCATTTTAATTTACTGCAAAGATAATTTTCTTTAATAATCGGTACGGATATTTGGAAGATCAAAAGCTCCGCTTAAGATATCCTGGATGTCGCCGGAAATTTCTACACTGGACGGTGTCAGGATGAAAATATAGCTGGAAACTTTCTGCAGACTTCCGCTCATGCAGTAGCATGCACCACAGCAGAAATCAATGATTCTCTGGGCAATATCCACATCAATGCCTTCTAAGTTAAGGACAACGGTACATCCGGCCAGAAGCGTATCCGCGATTTCACGGGTATCCTCCATGGAAGCCGGTTTGATGACGCATACTTCCATATTTAATGCACCTGCTTTCTTTCTCATTGGAGTAACTTTCGAGGAAACCGGGGCAGCTGGCTTTGGAGCTCGTGCAGCAGCAGCCTGGCTTGAAGCGGTGGTCTTTGGCGCCGGCTGTTTACGCGGTGCAGTGTGAACCGGTTTCGCCTGCAGCTCTTCCTCTTCGTCCTCATCCTCGTTCTCCAGTTTACGGAAGAAACGTTTCTTTGGTTTTTCTTCTATATCATCGTCTTCTTCATCGAAGAAGCTATCCGAATCAGCATCCTCTTCCTCGTAATCGTCGTTCAGCCGGATGGCATCCAGAAATTTGTCTAAAACACTCATTCTTATACTCTCCTATTTTTAGTCCTGTGGCATTTGGCCAGACAGCCGTGCAGAATGCGCGGGGTCACTCTTCTTGGAAAGGCTTCCTGTTATCTTTTACTGTAATCCCGTTCGCCAAAGACTCCGGTTCCAACCCGTACTAAAGTGGCGCCTTCTTCTACTGCTACTTCGTAATCGCCGGTCATGCCCATGCTCAAAATGGCCATACGTACATTATTAATGTTTTTGGCGGCAATGTCAACACTTAATTCCTTTAATTTGCGAAAAACCGGACGATTTTCTTCTGGATCTTCCACATACGGTGCAATGGTCATAAGTCCCTCCACATGAATTGCCGGAAGTTTTGCGATTTCTTCAATCAATGGAAGGGTTTCCTCTACGGAGACACCAAACTTGCTTTCCTCGCCGGCAACGTTTACCTCGATCAGGATCGGGATTTCGCAGTTGTGCTTTACCGCTTCCTCACTGATCGTTTTTGCCAGACGAAGAGAATCGACAGAATGAATCAGGGCAACTTTTCCTGCAATGTATTTTACTTTATTCCGCTGCAGATGACCGATCATGTGCCAGTGGATATCCTTTGGCAGCACTTCCTCTTTTTCTGTCAGCTCCTGCACTTTGTTTTCACCGAAATTGCGTTCGCCAAGATCATAGATTTCGGAAAGCATTTCGACCGGTTTTGTCTTGCTGACCGCAATCAGGGTAACTTCCTCCCGGTTCCGTCCGGCTCTTTTGCAGGCTTCTGTAATTTTCTTCTGGACTTCTTCATAGTTCTCTTTCAGCATATCTTTCTAACCTCCAGTATTTAATGCACAATATCTTCTTCACTGACGGTGGATGCATTTTCCACAATATAATCATACTGCGAAATGCCGTATTGCGTTTGTTTTTTTATGATAGAATACTCCGCATTCTGATCGATGATCTGAATTTTGCGGAATACAGCATATCCTTTGTTGATGCAGTAAACACCCTGCAGCGAAACCGTTTCTCCAATCTGATACGTTGTGGCGGAATCCTGTGCACGAAGTATATCTCCATCATTAAAAGCGGCCATGTCGACGTAATATTCGACCGGATTATCATTTTCATCATTGACCTGCTCATAGATCGTGGCGTTTACAAATTCTGTCACCGGCTGTCCGTTATCATCCAGCATGACATTTCCTTTTTTATCGGTCTTTTCCCGCAGGAAACCGGAAGAATTGCTGTCTCCGCCCTGTACGAGCATCTGCGCCGGGATTTTATAGAAATCTTTTTCCGTGATGGCAGTATTTGGAATTTTCAGTCCGCTTCCAGTGTTTGTGACCAGCTCTATTGAAAGAAAACGGTCTTCCGCATAACGGATCATCCCGCTTGTAAACGAAATGACAGCATAGTTCTGATCGTTAATGGACTTTAGGTTCAGTGTTCCCGTCTGTGTTTTTCCGTCTTTCAGAAATTTAACTTTTATCGTACTGAAATTGGAAAGTGTAACGACCTGCTTATTCGTCACCGGAACGGCAATTTCCCACTGCTCATCTGTCACCAGACGGTATACTGCATTTCCAGGCTCCGTCTGCGCGCCGGAATCAAAGGAAACCACAGAGGCTTTCGTAGAGAAAAGCTCCGGCGTAAGGCTGTCCTCCGTATAGCTTTCATATCCATCACTGCCGTAGACGACAACACCGTCCTGATCTGCATAAAATATCGTCTGTGATGAGGAATCTCCGTTTTCAGCGGCAGCGGCAAGCAGCTTTGCGGAAAGTTCTGTTTTCAGCTGATAAATGCCGGAAAAGGAACTGGAATCATAATCAGAAGAAAAACGTGCGAGCGAGGAACGAAGCGACGTTCTCGTTGCCGCATCTGCCGAAATACCAGAGGTATCGGCATTTTCTGTTGCGGAAATCCCATAAACAGCGCTTCCGCGGCTGATTTTCGATGCATTTGGGGTATAGAACTGAACATATCCGCTGCCGGAGGAAAGCTGCACGCTCTCTGTCCGCATGGCGAATGCGGTATAGGTATCATTCCGGGATAAAGTTCCCTGCACAACCTGAAAAGATTTGATATGATCGGCGGTCAGGTAAAAGAAAAGTGAAACTGCCATATAGAAAAAAAGGGCTCCAAAGATGATATTTCCAATATTCAACGCCGGAAAAGGGAAACGGATTCTCGAATGCCGGCGGCTGTTCTTTTTCTGCTTAGACAAAATGTATGCTCCTTTTATTGTTTAATCCATGCGCTAAAAGGACGGTGCCGTAAGCGCCGTCCTTTGGTTTTGTCGCTATGCAATTATTATAATACAGTTTCGGTTACAGTGCAACGATAATCTTATCCTGCATGCCTTCCGGAAGCTCTTCCTTATCCATGGAGACACTTAATACGAAGGTAATGTTATACTGCTTGCCAATGCCTTCCAGCTGTTCAACACAATCTGTGATGTCCTCTCCTTCCAGTTTTGCTACTTTCAGGAAGCTGTCGAGATAAACGCTTGCGAGATCGTGGTCCTGAGAAACGATACCGCAGATAAATCCGATAAATTCATCACTGTTTTTCAGAGGATAGTCGGTTGCGGAAATCAGACGTACTTTGTTGTTTAATTCAAACATGTGCTTTGTGCTCTTGTCAATATACACGATATTTCCGTTTGCGGTTTTTACCTCTGCATTTACTTTGTCTAACAGCTGTTTTGTTTTGCCTTTTCCCTTCTTGCCTACAATTAATTGAACCATAGCAGTTTCCTCCTTAGATTAGAATAAGATATTTTCACCAAAAACCTTTAAGTTCATGGTTTAATTATAGTACAATTCACCAACGTTTTCAATGGTAAAATGAAAAAATTCTGAAAAATCTTCTAATTCGCAGGGAAAGGAGCTCTGTTTTTCTAAACGGATACGACAATCTCCCGGATAGGCAGAAAAAACGCCGTCCGGGGGATTGCAAAAAGATTACGTCAGGAGTTGATATTGGAAAGAAGAGTGTTCATGTCCTCGTACAGTTCCACTTTTGTTGATGCATGAAGAATGACAGAGATAAACGGTTCTCCGTATGCATTCTGGGATACCAGTGCCAGGCAGGAACCGGCCTCATCGGTCGTTCCGGTTTTTCCGCCGAGCACCGTCACATTTTCCGGTGCGTTTTTCTCTCCGGTCAGATATTTGTCCGTGGAGCTTAAATAGATCGTTCCCGCCGTACCGTCCGCATGCGTCATGTTCAGCGTGTAGGAAGACATTGACATCGTATTCTGGAATTCCGTATGCTGATAGGCAGCATACAGCATCAGATAAACATCATATGCAGTAGTGTAATGATTCTCATTGTGAAGACCGTGCGGGTTTGCAAAATGCGTACCGGTCATGGCAAGGGAAGCTGCCTTATCGTTCATCATCTGAACGAAATTCTCTACACTTCCGCCTACCTGGCGGGCAATCGCCATAGCAGCATCGTTGGCAGAATAAATCAACAATGCATGGAAAAGCTGATCCATCGTTACCGTATCGCCCACGGCCAGTCCACTCATCTGGGATCCATCTTCCAGCGCAAGATCCTCTTCTGTGATCGTTACCTGCGTATCCGGCTGGTTGTATTCCATGGCAAGGAGAGCCGTCATGATCTTCGTGATGCTGGCTGGGTAGATCTGATCATACATATTCTGCGCGAACAATACTTTTTTGTGATCCAGATCAAACAGTCCGGCCTTTACCTGTGAAGAAAACGAGATATCATTCAGCGGTACGCTCGTCTCACCGACACAGAGATCGGCAGAGAGCGTTTCAGCCTGAAACCGTTTTTCTGCCGAAAGCGGATCGGAGGCGAGCACCATACTTCGCGCAAACGGCTCTGTAATGTCCATCTGGCGGTCCTGACGGTACAGTTTCACACCGATCAGAACCGCAATAACAGCAACACAGACACCCGCGCCGATGATCAGGCGGTTTAAAATATGTTCGGTTTTTTCCGGAGCAGTCCCGTTTTTCTCCGTTACAGGCAGTTTCTGTTCTTTTTCTGTAGTATTAGTCGTTTCTCCGGTAGATTTCACGCCAGTCCATTTCTCCTCTGTCTAATGATTTGATCAGCATTTCTGCCGTTGCAAGATTGGTGGCAAGCGGAATGCTGTGTACGTCGCAGAGACGGATAATCCGATGGACATCCGGCTCATGCTGTTTCGGCTGTTCCGGATCCCGCAGGAAAATCACAAGATCCAGATCATTCTGTTCAATCTGAGAACCCATCTGCTGAACGCCTCCAACGTGTCCAGCCAGATATTTGCGGACGTTAAGTCCGGTTGCCTCTTCTACCAGACGGCCGGAAGTTCCGGTTGCGTAAAGAGTATGCTTGGCAAGTACCGAGCGGTAGGCGATACACAAGTTCTGAAGCAGCGTTTTTTTTGCATCATGCGCGATCAATCCGATGTTCATTGATGGTTTTCCTCCTTAGTAATTCATAGTTTCTGGTTACAAAATCCCGGTTCTGCAGTCCGACATTCAGGACAAGCCCCATTCCGATGTAAAGTGTTACAAGGGAGGTCAGTCCATAGCTGACGAACGGAAGCGGTGTACCGGTGTTCGGCAGGATTCCGGTTGCAACACTGATATTCAGAAAGCTCTGAAAGGCAATGAGTCCTGCCATACCGCAGCAGATCAACGTTCCTGACAGATCTTTTGCTTTCCGGGAAGTCCGGATGCATTCGACGAGAATCAGGAACAGGAGCAGGATGATTCCGCAGCATCCAAAGAAACCAAGTTCCTCTCCTGCCACTGCAAAAATAAAGTCATTATGGTTCTGGGAAACGAAATTTCCCTTATTTGCGGAAGAAACTTTATTGTTGTTGAGTCCTTTTCCGGTCAGCTTTCCGGAACCGATGGCTGTAATGGAATTCTGCTGCTGGAGACGGCCGTCGGCGTTGTCGGCATCATCGCTTAACCAGTCCTGAATTCGCCCAAGCTGATAACCAATCGTCTTGTCAAGAGCCGCCGGAAGCTGGAAATTCACCTGCGTAATGACAAGCAGAAGCGCAAGTACCAGTGCTGAACCGGAAACCAGAACAACGGCGATAACTTTGTAGCTTAAGCCCGCCACATACATCATAAAGCAGAACAGAACCATGACCGTAATCGTATTTTTCAAATCCGGCTGACGGTAAATCATAACGAGCGGCGGAATCAGAAGCCCGATCGCGGTAAAAATGGTTTTCGCCGTATTCAGATCTTCTTCATGCTTCATCAGAAACATCGCAAAAAACATGATCAGAAAGATTTTTGACAGCTCGGTCGGCTGAAACTGAAAGCTTCCGATCTGAATCCAACGGGTCGCACCAAACGTGTTTTTTGCGGTAGAACCGCCGAGATAAAGAACGCCAAGCATCATTAGATTTCCGATGTAAAGAACCCAGTAAAAATTCAGAAGCCAGCTATAGTCAAGCAAAGAGACAATAATCATGATGACTACGCCCAATACGACTCCGATGGCCTGTTTTTTCTGGTCTGCACTGTCTGCACTTCCGATCAGAAGCACACCAATAATGCTGATGGCAATCAGAAGAATGACCAGCCGGAAATTATAATTTTTCAGCTTATATCGTCTTAACATGATACTCCTCGTTTCTTTTCAATGGTATTTTCGCTGTCAGTATGACAGGGGTTGTGTGTGTAATGGTGACGGAAATTTCATCCGCCTCAACGGTAAGGTATTTTCCTGCAGCAGCAGAAAGATCATTTTTCAGCATCTGAAGCGATGCCGGAGAACAGTTCAGACGTTCTGCCATTAAAAGATTGGACAGACGTTCTTTTGCAACGAGGCCGGAGTGCGGCTTTCTGCCTGAAAATAAACCCATACCAGTTCCCTCCTATCGCCCGAATACGCGGCGGAAAAATCCCTTTTTGCTGTCAAGATCCAAGTAGGGAACACTCTCCCCGAGGATCCTGTGGCTGATATTCGTAAAGGCTTCTCCTGCCTTGGAACCGCTTCCAGCGATCGCTTCGCCCTGGTTGGTGGCGATTACTACCTGCTCATCATCGGGCAGAATGCCGAGCAGCGGAACAGCAAGAATTTCCTGTACATCATCCACCGACATCATTTCACCGCGTTTTACCATATCCGGCCGGATACGATTGATGACAAGAGAGATATCCCTCAGATCCTGCGCCTCCAGAAGGCCGATGATGCGGTCCGCGTCCCGGATGGCCGAAACCTCCGGCGTAGTCACAACAATTGCCTTATTGGCGCCGGCAACTGCATTTGCAAATCCCTGCTCAATGCCTGCCGGACAGTCAAGAAGAACAAAATCAAAGCTCTGTTTTAATTCATCGCAGAGTTTTTTCATCTGCTCGGGCGTTACGCTTGTCTTGTCCCTCGTCTGGGCAGACGGGAGAAGGTAGAGCTGCTCGTACCGTTTGTCGCGGATTAGCGCCTGCTTCATCCGGCAGTTGCCCTCCACAACATCCACAAGATTGTAGACAATCCGGTTTTCAAGGCCGAGCACGACATCCAGGTTTCGAAGACCGATGTCGGTATCTACCATCACAACTTTCTTTCCAAGCTGTGCCAGCCCGATTCCGATATTTGCTGCGGTTGTCGTCTTTCCGACGCCGCCTTTTCCTGATGTAATTACAATGACTTCACTCATCTGGAACCTCCTTGTTGAAAACTGTTCTGCATTTTCATGCCGCAGGATGCGTCCAAACCTTTGTTTAAAAACGCATCCTTTCTCTTTTGCAGCTTTCTTCCCAGGCTTCGTTTCTGCCGGAAAAATTCCTTAGTCTGCTCTCACGCTTGCAACACCGTTGGAGTTTGCCTGACCGGACAGAATATCGTCTGAGAGGCCATAGTAATAATCTAAGATATCCTTAGCTACCAACTCTGCGTTCATAGAAGAATATCCAAACGGAATGCGGACGGCAAGAGCAATATCGTCTCTGCTCTCATAGTGAGAGAAGCCGATAAACAGTCCATGGTTTGCACGTGTACGGTCTTCCTGCGCGGTACCGGTTTTTCCGGAAAGCTCTACCGGCCAGGATTCCGGGAAAATGGCCGCATTGGATACGCTGATTACTTTTCGCATGCCTTCGTGTACCAGATCCCAGATGCTGGAATCAACATCCATTTCTGAATTTACCGTCGGGCCGAAATCTGCGCCCATATCGATGTCATTGCCATCCGAATCCGTTGCTTTCTGCAGAAGGGAAAGATTATAAACCGTACCGGAATTTGCAATCGTTGTGACATAGCGTGCAAGCTGTGTCGTCGTATAGTTGTTGGTACCCTGACCAATCGAGGAAGGGATCGGGAGGGAATCGGTTACATTCGGATCGGTTTCCGAAATTTCGATTCCAGTCTTTTCATCCAGCTTAAACATATCGGCATATTTCTGGATCATTTCCAGAGAGCGCTTCTGTTTAAAGGTGCCGTTCTCATCGAGTCCCAGACGATATCCAAGCGTACAGAAGAACACGTTGCAGGAGTTCTGGATGGCACCGACAATGTTCAGATCTCCGTGGCCGCTCAACTGATGGCAGTGGACATAGTCAGATTCGTTGACAAGTCCTTCCCCGAACAGACCGTTGCAGTTGATGGTACTGGTCGGAGTAATTATGCCTTCGCTTAATCCGGCAACCGCCATCAGCGGTTTAAAGGTGGAACCAGGAGCCGTCTTCTGCTGGGTTGCTTTGTTGTACAGCGGGCTGGATTCATCGGTATTCAATTTTGCCCAGTATGCGGTATCCATCTGGTTTGCCAGGCGGTTGTTGTCGTAGCCAGGATAGGAAACACAGGCTAAAATAGCACCGGTATTCGGGTCCGTAATGACAGCAGAACCGGAACACGGATCGAGTGCAAGCTGTGCCGGGGTGATTTCCAGTTTGGCGATTTTATCGGACAGAAGCTGGAACGGTGTCATATTTCCTGCAACATAAGCGGCATAATCGTCATCCTCTTTCGTCAGAAGGTTCTGATCATACATCAGATTGCAGATATCATAGCCATCGAGCATATCCTGCAGCAGCATATAGTGATACATCTTTTTTGCAAATGTTGTATTGTTTGCCAGACGGTCCAGAATAACCTCCGTCAGCTTCTGATAAACCTCCTGAGAATCCAGGTAGGCATCATCCTGCGTCAGTGCTGAGACATCAATCCAGTTCTGGCTTGCCGCATACGTCAGATAATCACGAAGAGAAATCGTTCCGTCATTCCATGCCTGATAGGTGGCGTCTTTCTCATCAATTGCTGTTGAAGAAAGAATACCCATCGTACTGGAAAGCAGCTTATCCACGATGAAGGTCTCATATTCCTGCATTTCATCGCTGAGGTCGTTGTAAACGGTTGCTGTTTCAACGGTCAGTTCCTGCGTAATCTCGGCAAGCACCTGCTGGAGCTTCTGCTGGAACAGTGCATAGATCCGCTGCTCACGCTCCGTGGCATCCGCCGCCGAGAAATGGGAAATATCAATCGTGCTGTTTTCGATCAGTGCATTGTATACATCATAAATTGGAATCGGAACGGCATCCGTGTTGGCAAGTGTTGAGGTATCAACAGATTTTACATCACTCAGATACTGTTTCAGAATGCCGGCAATTCTCTGTTCCAGAATTTTATATACCGCAATCTGCAGGTCATAATCAATCGAAAGATAGACGTTATTTCCCTGTTTTGGCTCAACCAGGGATCCTTCTACCGTTTCCAGCTCTTTTCCGACGTTATTAACGATAATCTCTTCTGATCCGTCGGTTCCCTGAAGGATTGTCTCCATATACTGTTCCAGACCAGATTTTCCGACGATGGATTCCGTGGAATACGTTTCTTCTTTTCCCTGGCTCTTCAGCTCTTCATTCAGTTCTGTCAGCTCGTCTGAGGACGCCTGGCCCGTATAACCGATCAGAGAGGAAAAATACTTTCCGTCATAATATACACGCTCGGAATCTTCCGAAATGCTGACACCCTGCAGAACATCTTCATTCTCTGCAATCGATGCAGTTGTATTGCTGCTGACGCCGGAAGCAACTGTCACGCGGACATACTTCTGATAATTCGTCTGTTTCATCTTATAGCGGATCACCAGAATTTCCAGACGCTCCTGATTGGAAAGAGAAAGGACCGCATTTCCGGATTCGTCTGTCTGGTATGGAAGACCATACTCTTCAAAATCTTTGGCAGAATATGCGTATTTTTCATCGTCAGAATAGGCATCCAGGCCAAAGCCGTCCGGTCCGGCAAGAAATGTCATCAGCGTTTCGGCACTGGAACTCTTCTGTTCTGCCGTCATATCGTCGATTTTCTTCTGTCCATAAATGTCTGCACGGAAACGGTCGCGGGTCGTTCCCTCTTCACCTGTAAAAACAAACGCACCGTTCTCATCCACTTCAATCGGGAAGGTGCTGGTGTCAATCGAGTCTCCGTTTGCACGAATCAGCTTACAGAGACGATAGAGTTCTGCGTTCAGAGAGAGAATACGTTCTTTTGTCGTGTTGTACGTTCCGTTATCCTCGATGGTTACGGAGTAGGAAACCTTATTTCCAGCGATCAGTTTTCCGTTCCGGTCATAAATATTTCCTCTTGTACTATCAAGGGTTCTGGTTTTTGTGATTTGCAGTTCAAAATTATCCGCATACTCTTCTCCATGCACCACCTGCAGGATAAAAAGTCTTCCGATCAGGACGGCAAACATAGCAAGGAAAACCACACCAAGCAATAGGGTGCGGTTTTCACCGAGTCTGCGGAAAAGTTTTCTTATCTTCTTAGCCATGGCGACTGTTGTCCTTCCATTTCATTTTCGGTCAGTTTACGGTTGATGATAAATAAAAGCCGGTAAAGCAGAATGGAGAGCACTACCGTGTATACCATTTCCGGCAGAATAATATGCGCCAGATAATCGAAAAAGTGCAGGCGCACGCGCAGCAGGAACTGCAGCACATACATCAGCAGACTGTAGACAAGATCGCTGGCAGCGACCAGTACAATGTGTACCTTAATATCATCGTCATAGAAGACTTTGCAGAAAAAGCCGTTCAGATAACCGATATACATGTAGAGCAGTGCGTAAAATCCAAACAGGCTGCCGTAGAACAGATCAATCATCAGACCGCTGAAAAATCCGACCATCAGTCCCTCTTTTTTTCCGCGCATCAGCCCAAAGGCGGACGTCAGAATCAGAAGAAGGTTCGGCGTTACGGACGCGATCTGAAAATACTGAAATACAGTTGTCTGTAACAGGAAAGCTGCCAGAATCAGAAAGGCAAGCGTGATTTTTCTGCGCATTTACTCTCCTCCCTGCTGTTTTAATTCTTTGATCACGAGAACTTCCTGAATATGTTGAAAATCCACAACAGGAATGATGTATCCCTTTTTCGTCAGGTGATTGGAGTCCTCGGTGATTTCACTGACATAGCCGATCAGAATACCGCGGAGGTATTTATCACTGATGTTCGATGTCACAATCTTTTCGCCCTCAGCTACCGTGTCGGTTGTATTCAGCTGGGAAAAGGCAAGCTTTCCGTCGCTGATCAGGCGCAGATCACCCGATACAATACACGTATCTGAGGTAGATGCTGTCATGGCGCTCACGGAACTGGAGTCATCAATGATAGAGCGGACAGTAGCGGAATTGGAACTTACCTCCTCAACAAGTCCAACAAGGCCGCCGTCTGCAATAACGTTCATATCTTTCTGAATCCCGTCATTTGATCCTTTGTTGATGACAAAGGTATCATACCAGTTGCCCGGATCCTTTGAGATGACCTGTGCTGCTACTTTTTCATATTCCGAGTAGGACTGGTCCAGCTGATACAGCTCCTGAAGACGCTGCAGCTCCTGCTGCTCCTGTACAAGCTGATTGTTTTCCTCAGTCAGATCCGTGACCTTCTGTTCAAGCTCCTCTTTCTCGGCAGACAGTTTTTTGACGTTCTGGAAACCGGTCAGACAGTCTGTCAAATACGCACCGATCTGGTTAATTCCGTTCTGAAACGGGATGATCACAAAGCCTGCGGCTTCCCGGATCGGCGTGACCGGCATTTTGTCTGCTGCACTGCCTAAAATGCCGGAGAGACACAGGAACGTCATGATGAAAAGTAAATGTTTGCTTTTTAGCTGAAATTTTTTCTTCTTATTCATAGCGGGTCCTTTTTGATAGATTTACTTCTTTTTATTTACCGTGTAAGCCCAGCGATGCAGCGCATCGTGCGTGATCAGTTCCTTGAGCCCACAGATGGTACAGAGGTCATAATACTGGGAAAGCTGCACCGGACAGCCGAGCTGTCTCGAAAGATAGCGGTCAATGTTCGGAATCCTTGTGCTTCCGCCGGTGATGTAAATACCCTCTTTCTGGATATGATCGTGGATCTGCGGCGGTGTACGCTCCAGCGCATGCTTGATTTCCTCGCCGATCTCATTAACACCGGAAAGGAGTGCTTCGTTTACGAGGGAAGAAGTAATGATCCCTTCCATTGGAAGACCGGATGCACCATCTACGCCGCGCACCTTCCGCGCCTCTTTTTTGTCTGTTCCAAGATCCGCCAGCGCAATCTTGACACGTTTGGCTGTTTTGGAGCCAATCTGGAAATTGTTTTTGCGGCGGTTCAGATTGCATATCGATTCGTTGAACTGTTTTCCGCCTACCGGGATGATTCTGGAAAAAATAACCCTCGCGTTGGCGATAACAGAAATCTCTGTGCTCTGCGCTCCGATGTTGACAATCATGGAACCCTTCGTGCGGTTGATCGGAATGCCAAGTGCCAGCGCATCCGCGATTGGTTTATCCACAAGATACATGCGGCAGTTTTTTAAGGCTCCCTTATGTGCAATCGTATAATAAGAACGCCGTTCAATCTCTGTCATATCGCAGGGAACTGAAAAATACAGCTCCGGGCGGTATCCCATGTGGCGCGTACAGCGATGGAGAAGCGTGTGCAAAACGGCTTCTACCATCAATACATTCGCAATGCGTCCGTTGCTCATGGGGGTAATTACCTCGATATTGGAAGGCGTTCTCTCGTGCATTTCATATGCGTAATTTCCAACGGCAATCACCTGTTCGCGGTTGCGTATGGCAATCATATTTTTTTCTTTTGTGATTGTGTCTTTCTTCAGGTCATAGATTTTGACGGTACTGGTGCCAAGGTCTATGCCGTATACATTTCGAATCTGCATCGTGCTCCTTTAACTTGTTCCCTTCCTTTGGGCATTTCTGCCTCGGATTTTCGGGATCAGATTCCCTGTTCCAGCATACTGGTATAACAGTGATCCCCGATAATAATGTGATCCAGCAGGGTAATGCCGAGCATTTCGCCCGCCCGCCGGATCTGCCGTGTCACGGTAATATCGTCACCGCTTGGTTCCGGGATTCCGCTTGGATGGTTGTGAACCAGCAGAATATGAACCGCACGGAACTGCAGTGCCGCAAGAAAAAGCTCCCGCGGCGAAATCATCGTCGCATTGACCGTTCCTCTTGTGATTTCCTTTTCTCCGAGAAGCTGATTTTTTGTGTCCAGCATCATGCAGAGAAGAACCTCCTGATCCTCGTGGCGGAGACGTTCCATGTAATAATCCGCAATGGAAGCCGGATCATGAAAGCAGAGACCTTTTCTTGCTCCGGCCGCGGCCATTCGTTTGGAAAGCTCACCGATGCACTGGAGCTGGATCGCTTTTACTTCCCCGACTCCGCGGATCTGCAGAAGTTCCTGTCTTGTACAGTGATAGAGTCCTAACAGGCCCTCCTCTTTTCCGGGAAGGGAAAGAATTTCTCTTGCAAGCTCCAGGGATGTTTTTCCCCTTGCCCCACATCGTAAAATGACAGCCAGAAGCTCCGCGTCGGAAAGGCTTTCCGGGCCGTTTTCCAGGCATTTTTCATATGGCTGTTCCATCGTCGGCAGGTTTCGTAATCCATTTTTTCTCATGTATTCCTCCCACCACTCTTCCGGGAATTTTCATGGAATACATTGGTTTGAATCACCCATCATTCTAGCACAACTTTCCGCAGATGTATAGGAATTATGAAAAATTCATATATTTTTTTGCAATTTCCTCTGCCGTTTTTAATCCGTCCATGGCTGCGGAAGTGATGCCTCCCGCATAGCCTGCGCCCTCTCCGCACGGGTAAAGACCGGTAAGCGACGGACTTTCGAGCGTTTCATTTCTTACAATGCGGACCGGTGACGAGGTACGCGCTTCCACGCCGGAAAGAACGGCGTCCGGACGGGAAAAGCCGTGGATTTTCCGCTCAGATGCACGAATGCCTTCCACAAGGGAGTCTCCGATAAACGTCGGAAGAACTTCCCGCAGATTGGCGAAAGTCCATTCTCCGCAGATGGAAGGGGTTACCTCTCCAAGTGCTGTAGAAACTCTGTTTTCACAGAAATCACCAAAAAGCTGCACCGGAACTTTGCCTTTTCCGGCTTCCCACGCAGCGTGTTCAAGCGCTCTCTGGAATGCCACACCATCGAGTACGTCCGGCGTTCCCTCTACATGGTACGGGCGGTAGTCTTCCGGTGTTACGGTGACAATCATAGCGCTGTTCGCATTTTTACCTTCCCGGTCAGAATAACTCATACCGTTGACGCAGGTGCGTTCCGCTTCCGAGGATGCGTTGACAACATAGCCGCCGGGACACATGCAGAATGAGTACACACCTCTTCCGTTTTCACACTGATTGGTGAGCTTATACGGTGCTGCCCCAAGGAAATCCGGTGCCTCCGGTCCGTACTGATCCTCCGTGATCATCTTCTGCGGATGCTCAATGCGGACGCCGACAGCGAAGGATTTTGCTTCCATGGAGATCTTATTTTCGCAGAGTTTAAAGAAGGTATCGCGTGCAGAGTGGCCGATCGCAAGGACTGCAGTCTCCGCGGCAATCTTCTCGGTTTCATTGACGGTTACAGAAGTGAGTCTGCCGTTTTCAATCCCAAAGTCCGTCACTTTTGCTCCGAAACGGACTTCTCCGCCCCATGCCTCGATCTTTTTCCGCATCGTTGTCACAATTCCGATGAGCTGATCGGTGCCAAGGTGCGGTTTCTGATCGTACAGAATTTCTTCCGGTGCCCCGCATTCTGTGAAGATCCGGAGTACCTCACGGTTTCTGCCGGATGGATCCTTCACCGAAGTGTTTAATTTTCCATCCGAAAACGTACCGGCGCCGCCCTCTCCGAACTGTACGTTCGATTCCGGGTTCAGAACGCCGGTTTTCCAGAACGCATCGACACTTTTCTTTCTCTGTTCTGCAGATTCGCCGCGCTCCAGAACGAGCGGACGGTAGCCATGCTTTGCGAGAACATAGGCACAAAAAAGTCCTGCCGGACCGCTTCCGATAATAACCGGCCGGTGAACAAGAGTCTGTTCTCCAGATTTTGGGAACACATATGGCTTTTTCTCCGCTTTTACGATCTGGTTATTTTTCGCCTTCCGCAGTACGGCATTCTCATCTTTTACTTTTACATCAAGCTGATAAACGTATTTTAATTCGGATTTCTTTCTGGCATCAATTGAGCGGCGTAAGAGCTCAATTTCCTGCAGATCGTGTTTTCCGATTTTCAGTGTTTTTCTTATTTTCTGTTCCAGTTCCTCCTGTGTGTGGGTGACTGGAAGCTTTAATTGCTGTATCCGAATCATGCATGTTCTCCTGCTGCAGCTCTTCCGGCTGCACTTCCGCTGGACCAGGCCCACTGGAGATTGTAGCCGCCGCAGACGCCGTCGACGTCCAGGGCTTCTCCCGCAAAGAAAATACCAGGGTGCTGTACCGATTCCAGAGAATCCGTAAGCTGGTCGAGCGTGATGCCGCCCGCACACACCTGGGCTTTTCCAAAGTCGGTCTGGCCGGTGATCTGTAAACGATATGATTTGATGGCGCCTGCCATTTCTTCCGGAATCTTTTTCTTTCCGATCAGAACCGGAATGAGTTTTTCCGGAAGAAGGCCGATCAGAAGCTCTTTTGGCGCTTTATACGGGCAGATTTCCTGCCGTCTGACAAATTCTGCAGTAAGCTCCGATTCCGTCAGTTCCGGAAAGAAGTCTACGAGAAGTTCAGCGCGTTTTTTCTGCATGCAGGCGCGCACAGCGAACCGGGAAATCTGGAATACCGGGATGCCGGAGACACCGTAGTCGGTAAGCTGCAGCTCTCCCTGTTCCGTCAGAATCTCCTGATTTTCAACCAGAAGCGTAATCTTCGCGCGCACCCGAACACCCGCCCAGGAGGAAAACTGGTTTCCTTTGCAGCGGAGCGGGCAGAGGGCCGGGAAAAACGGAATCGAAGCGAGCTGAAGCTGATCGGCAAATCGAAGTGTATCTCCGTCGGAACCGGCGATCTGGGAAGCACAGCTTCCGCAGCAGATGATGACGCTGTCAGCCGGGTACTGCCATCCTTCGGTGCGCACCAGATAACCATTTTCGGCTTTTTCCACTGCAACAGCCGTTTCCCGTGTCTTGATTTTTACCTTTCGGAATCTGGCTTCCAAAATCAGCAGCTCAAGAACGGACTGTGCCTGCTCGCTGGCCGGATAAAGCCAGCCTTCACGGCTCCGGATGCGGATGCCGAGCTGTTCAAAAAACTGTTCGGTGTCCTGTTCGGTAAACTGTTCGAGAACCCGTGATGCACGCTCCTGATTTCCCGTGCGGTAGCACGATGCATCCTGATAACGATTGGTAAAATTACACCGTCCGTTTCCGGTCGCAAGAAGCTTTCTGCCCGGTTTATCGTTCTTTTCCAGAACGGTGACCGCGGCACCGAGACGTGAGGCCCAAATTGCCGCCATCAGTCCGCTCGCGCCGCCGCCGATAATTACCACATTTTTTGCCATTATAATGTCACCATACCGGCATCGACGAGTTTCTGAAGACTCATCAGAATACCGAATTTTGCGTGCTGCCACGTAAGCCCACCCTGAAAATAGACAGCGTACGGCGGTTTGATCGGTCCATCGGCAGAAAGTTCAATGGAAGAGCCCTGCACGAAAGCGCCAGCTGCCATGATAACTGGGCTGTCGTAGCCTGGCATATCCCAAGGTTCCGGGGAAACGAAGCTGTCGACCGGGGCAGCTGCCTGGATACCCTGGCAGAATGCGATGACGCCTTCCGGTTTTCCAAACGTTACCGCCTGAATGATGTCGTGACGGCTCTCGGTTCCGTTTGGAACAACGGCAAATCCCAGTTTCTCATAAACATTTGCAGCAAAGACAGCACCTTTTAATGCCGCTGCGGTAACGGTCGGTGCCAGGAAGAATCCCTGGTAGAAGGAACCGTTCACACCGAGTGTTGCGCCAACCTCTTTTCCAAGTCCCGGGGAGAGCAGACGGTATGCTGCATTTTCCACGTACTTTTTCTTTCCAACAATGTAACCGCCGGCCGGAGCCAGTCCGCCGCCCGGGTTTTTGATCAGGGATCCGACCATCAGATCTGCACCGACATTGGTCGGTTCGATCGTCTCCACGAACTCGCCGTAGCAGTTATCGACCATACAGATGACATCTGGTTTGATATTTTTAATAAATGCAATCAGTTCACCGATGCGGGTAACAGAAAGCGTCGGTCTGGTCTGATATCCTTTCGACCTCTGAATCGTCACCATCTTTGTCTTTTTGTTGATGGCATTTTTGATTCCTTCGTAATCGAAAGAGCCGTCCTCTTTTAAATCTACCTGGCGGTAAGTTACGCCATATTCCGCAAGAGATCCGACGGACGGGCGGATGCCGATCACTTCCTCAAGGGTGTCGTACGGTTTTCCAACAGGAGAAAGCAGTTCGTCGCCCGGGCGGAGATTTCCGGAAAGCGCCGTTGCAAGCGCATGGGTTCCGCAGGCGATCTGCGGGCGTACCAGTGCATCCTCAGTGCCGAAGCACGTTGCATAGACCTGCTCCAGCGTATCACGTCCCAGGTCATTGTATCCGTATCCTGTGGTTCCATATAAGCATGCCTCGCTGACCTTGCTTGCCTGCATGGCGTGGATGACCTTTAACTGGTTGTATTCTGCGATTTCATCAATTTTTGCAAAACGCTCTTTTAATTCTTCCTCAATTTTCGTTCCAAATGCGAAAACCTCTTTGGAAATGCCAAGTGTGCTGTACATAGCAGCTTTTTCTGTCAACATGATTGTTCTCCTTCTTCCTTTGCATCGGCCGAAACGATTTCGTTCCAGCGATCCAGCATATATGATAATATTTTTTCTTCGTCGTAGTCAAAATCCGGCTTGTTCAGCCAGATCACATCCTTTTCCCGTCGGAACCAGGTCAGCTGCCGTTTGGCAAAATGACGGGTGTCCCGCTTGATGATATAGACGGCCTCCTCCAGCGTGCATTCGCCCGCAAGATACGGGAACAGTTCTTTGTAGCCCAGTCCCTGCATGGAGACAAGATCTCTTGTGTATCCCATTTCTTTCAAACGGAAAACTTCATCAACCAGTCCGTCGCAGATCATCTGATCGACGCGCCTGTCAATGCGGTCATACAGAATCGAACGTTCGTCGTTCAGCACAAAATAAGCAGAACAGTACGGAGATTCCTTCTGCTTCTGCTCCTCGTTGTGCTCCGAAATCTTCTGTCCTGTCTCGTGATAATATTCCAGCGCCCGGATTACACGTTTTACATTATTCGGGTGAATCGTCTCCGCGGAAGCAGGATCAACCTCGGAAAGTTCCCGGTACAGTTCTGCCGCGCCTTCCTCCGTTGCTGCTTTTTCTTCCAGCTGTTTCCGGATCGGCAGTTCACCGTGCGATTCCGTAAAATCAACTTCTTTTAAAAGCGCCTGGATATAAAAGCCGGTGCCGCCCGTCACGATCGGAATCTGTCCGGCGGCGTATATTTTTTCCATCGCTTCATGCGCCAGTTCCACAAACTTCACGACGTGAAACTCTTCGGAAGGATCGAGCACATCGATCAGATAATGCGGAACGCCGCACATCTCCTCCGGGCGGATTTTGGCAGATCCGATATCCATATGGCGGTAGACCTGCATGGAATCCGCGGAGATAATGGCCCCATTCACCGCTTTTGCAAGCGAAATCGACAGCTTCGTCTTGCCGACAGCGGTCGGACCGGTCAGGATAATCAAAGGTTTTTTCAAAAAAATCACCTACACAATTCTCTTAAATTTCTTTTCCAGTTCCCGTTTCGAGAGGGAAATGATCGTCGGCCGGCCGTGCGGGCAGTGATACGGATCTTCGAGCGTCAAAAGCTCGGCAATGAGCTGCTCCGCCTCTGCATAGGAAAGATGATTGTTGCCCTTTACGGCGGCCTTGCACGACATCGTCGCCAGACGGTCTTTTAAAATCTCCAGCGGCTTTTCGCGGACCTCCTCAAGATTGTCGAGAATCTCGATAAACAGCTCCTCCGTCGCAATACCGTACAGGTTGTGCGGCACGGCGTTGATCGCATAGTCTTTTCCGCCGAACGGGGAAATTTCGTAGCCGAAGGACTGGAAAACGTCCATGTAACGGGTCACAAGATCCGCTTCCTGCGGCGTTAAGGAGACGATCAGCGGAGGACTCACCATCTGGGAGGTGACGTTCTTTTCCCGGTAATTTTTCATCATCCGCTCGAACAGTACCTTTTCGTGCGCGGCATGCTGATCGATGATGTAGAGATTCTCGTCGTACTGAATCAGCCAGTATGTATCGAAAACCTGGCCGATGATGCGGTGCGATTTCTCTGCCTCCGGGGTAAGAAACTGCTCATCAAAGAGCTGCATCTGGCCTTCTGGCTCAGGCGAAGCAGATGCAGATGAGGATTCTTCCGGCATGGAAGATACCGTTGGAGCTGCATCTGGCTCCTGCTGATGCTGTATTACGTCCGCGTTTGAGAGGTCTGCCGTCTTTGGCACGTTTCCTGCACCCGGCTCAAACAGTTCTTCCTCTTCCCGCGTCATTCCCGTCATCTGCTGAACCGGCACATATGTTTTCGCTGCGCGGTATCCATTTCGTTCCACCTCCGGGAAAATTGGCATTCTTCTGCTCTGGCTGGAAACCGGCTCCACCGGAAGGGACTGCCGTGCAAAGCCTTCTTTTACCTGCCGTTTCTGCTCGAACGGTTCCGGAACAACAATCTGTTCTTTCCGTGCCGCTTTTTCCTCTGCTTTCCGTTCCCTGTCGGAAGAAAGCGAAACCTTCACAATCTGCTCCCTGTGATTCAGCGCATCCGAGATCATATCACGCATCTGGCGGTAAATCTCCTCCTGATGGGAAAAACGAAGCTCCATCTTCGTCGGATGCACATTGACATCCACCGCCTCTCCATCCATCTGGACATAGAACAGCGTAAACGGATATTTATGCTGCATCATCGATGTCTGATATCCGTCCTCAATCGCACGGGCGAGCAGCTTGCTCCGCACATACCGTCCATTCACGTAATAATTTTCAAAATTCCGGTTTCCCCTCGAGATCACCGGTTTTCCAATAAAACCATCAATCGTCATCAGCGGGCTTTCCGAGTGAATCTCGATCAGCTCCCGCGCGATGTCGCGGCCGTAAATATTATAGACCAGTTCTTTTAAATTCCGGTTGCCGCTTGTATGAAGCTTCACCTGCGAATTGACCATGTATTTAAACGAAATGCCCGGATGGGACAGAGCGAGCTGCTCCACCACAGAAGTCACCGCATTTGCCTCCGTGACCGGCGTTTTTAAGAATTTCTGACGAGCCGGCGTGTTGTAAAAAAGATTCCGGACCAGAAAGGTTGTTCCGGTCGGGGCACCGACCTCCTCATTGGCCTTCTCCGCGCCGCCCTCAATCACATACCGCGTTCCCGTCAGCGCATCCGGCGTTTTCGTAATCATCTCGACCTGCGCAACCGCCGAGATACTCGAGAGCGCCTCGCCGCGGAAGCCAAGAGATGCAATCTGCACGAGTTCTTCCACGGAACGGATCTTGCTCGTCGCGTGGCGCAGAAAAGCGAGCGGCACCTGTTCGGCCGGAATGCCGCTTCCATTGTCCGTGATCCGCACCAGCGAAATACCGCCGTCGCGGATTTCCACGGTGATCGCCGTCGCACCGGCGTCCATTGCATTTTCCACCAGCTCCTTTACCACGGAAGCCGGCCGTTCCACGACCTCACCGGCCGCAATTTTATCGATCGTATTCTGATCCAGTACTGCTATGGTAGCCATGTTGTTCCTTTCTGTTTCGGATTGATTCTAACTTATGTTCTGATCCAGCATTCCCCTATTTCCAGCGGTTTTTCACCTTTCCCTGGAAACGGTACAGGGTATTTAAAGCATCCATTGGTGTCATATTCGAGATATCAAGCTCCGAGAGCTCTTTGATGATATCATCGTCCTGCACCGTATCGAACAGCGACATCTGTGCCATATCGACCTCGTCGTAGTGAACAGGCTTTGCCTTCGGTTTTTTCTGCATGGTCAGATCCTTAACCGCAGCAGTGATATCGGCATCGCTCAACTGCTCCACCAGCTCCTGCGCCCGGGAGAGCACTGACTCCGGCACTCCCGCAAGACGCGCTACCTGGATACCGTAGCTCTTATCTGCGCCGCCCTGTACAATTTTACGCAGGAATACGATATCGTCGCCCTTTTCCTTAACGGCAATACAGTAGTTGTGCACGCCCGGAAGCTTTCCTTCAAGCTCAGTCAGCTCATGGTAATGCGTAGCGAACAGTGTCTTTGCGCCGAGCAGCTTCGGATTCGCCACATGCTCAATCACCGCCCAGGCGATCGAAAGACCGTCGAACGTACTCGTTCCTCTTCCGATCTCATCGAGAATCAGCAGACTGTTCGAGGTTGCATTCCGAAGAATATTCGCCACCTCCGTCATCTCAACCATAAACGTACTCTGGCCGCTTGCCAGGTCATCGGATGCGCCGACACGGGTAAAGATCCGGTCCACAATACCGATGTTTGCCTTCGAAGCCGGAACAAACGAACCGATCTGTGCCATCAGCACAATGAGGGCCGTCTGGCGCATATACGTCGATTTACCGGCCATGTTCGGTCCGGTGATGACGGAAACGCGGTGGTCACCGTTGTCAAGCAGGGTATCGTTTGCGATAAACATATCGTTTGGAATCATCTTCTCGACCACTGGGTGACGGCCGTCCTTGATATCAATCTTTCCTCGGCTGTTCAGCTTCGGACGCACATAGTGGTTGTGCTCGGCAACGTAGGAAAGTGATGCATACACATCGAGCCGTGCCAGAGCCTGCGCCGTGCGCTGAATCCGCTCCGCCTCACCGGCAACCGTATCGCGCACCGTACAGAAAAGATCGTATTCCAGCGCATACAGTTTATCCTCCGCACCGAGAATCGTATCCTCGAGTTCCTTCAGACGCGGGGTAATGTAGCGCTCCGCATTCGTCAATGTCTGTTTTCTCGTATAGTAATCCGGGACAAGATCTTTAAACGAGTTCGTGACCTCCAGATAATAGCCGAATACCTTGTTGTATTTGACCTTCATATTTTTGATGCCGGTTTTCTCGCGCTCACTTGCCTCAAGCTCACTCAGCCACTGTTTGCCCTCGGTCTTGGCGTGACGGTAATTATCGACCATCTCGTTGTAGCCGTCCTTGATCATACCGCCGTCGCGCATCAGATACGGTGGATCATCCACGATTGCCGCATCGACAAGCTGATAGAGGTCTTCCAGCGGGTCGAGATCCTCCTGAATCTGCGCCAAAGCGCCGCCGTCAAACGAGTTTAAGAGCTGCTTGATGTAAGGCAGCATCTGCAGCGACGATTTAAAGGCGATCAGGTCACGCGGATTCGCGGACTGGTAGCTGATTCTTCCGACGAGACGCTCAAGGTCATAAACCGGACGGAGGTATTCACGGATTTCCTCGCGTAGCATCGCCTGCCCCGTTAGAGCCTCTACAGCATCGAGTCTTGCATTGATTTCATCCTCGTCGATCAATGGCTGCTCCACGTAGCTTCGCAGAAGACGCGCGCCCATCGCCGTGCGGGTTTTGTCGAGAACCCAGAGCAGGGAGCCGCGTTTCTGCTTCTCACGCAGCGTTTCCACCAGTTCCAGATTCCGGCGGCTGGAGCTGTCGATCAGCATATATTTGTCTGTCACATACGGTGTAATCGAATTCATGTGAGACAGATCCGATTTCTGTGTCTCATGCAGATATTGGAACAGCGCACCGGCTGCAATTGTTCCGCAGTTGTAATCGGCGATGCCAAGGCCTTCCATCGTAGCAGCATGGAACTGTTCCTGCAGTGTACGGCGGCAGATGTCATCGTCGAAATACCAGTCTTCCAATGCATTCACGCAGATATGAAGGCGGGTCCGGAGATCCTCCACATCGATCCCGCAGAGCAGGAACGACTGATTGCAGATGATTTCCGCCGGCATAAACTTCGTGATCTCATCCACAAGGCGGCGCGGCTTGTCCATTTCCGTGACGAAGCACTGGCCGGTCGAGATATCTGCTGTAGAGATACCGAAGCATCCCTCCATGCAGACGATCGACATGATGTAGTTGTTCTTCGTCTCATCAAGTCCCTGCGGGATCAGCGTCGTACCCGGTGTGACAACGCGGATGACTTCGCGCTTTACCATGCCCTTTGCCTGCTTTGGGTCCTCCATCTGCTCGCAGATCGCAACCTTATGGCCGTTCTCTACAAGACGGTTGATATACCCTTCTGCAGCGTGATACGGGATACCGCACATCGGAGCGCGCTCCTCCATGCCGCAGTCCTTTCCGGTCAGCGTAAGCTCAAGTTCTTTGGATACCAGGGTGGCATCCTCGAAGAACATTTCGTAGAAATCACCTAAGCGGTAAAACAAAATGGTATTAGCCGGGTCAGTCAAGCCCGTCTTCGTCTGGCAATAATGTACCATCATAGGCGAAAGCTTCTCACACTGATCCAGCGCATCCTGTGCTGTCACAGGCCGCGTGGACATCAGTGCCGGCGCTTTTACCGCTGTGTTTTTTGTTTCTGTATCGTTCATTTGTATTTCATACCTTTTCTCAAGAATAAATATAAGAAGTATAACAAACGTCATACCTGCACAATTTTAGCATGAAACCAGAAATTGTGCAAGATTCACAAGCGTATAAAATGCCCCCTTCCTGTCAGTGGTTTTTTCTCAAAACCAGCCGTCCAGGAAGCGAGCATTCCCTTTAATTTTTCTTTTTTTGTCTCCATTTTGAGAAAGACGAACCAATCAACAGGATCAGCACAAAAACAACGGCAACCGTTTCATAAATCTGCACGCCGGTGTTGACAGGATTGTCGTCAATTGAGCGGTAATCGCGCTCCAGACGCCACAGCATCGCCATCCGGTCCATGAAATCAATCTGCCGCGTGCCGTCCGTCTCGGTCTTAAAGACGGCACAGTAAAGATTCGTGTACCACTGGTCAAGAAGACTGACCCCTGATCGCCCGATCTTTCCGCTGCCGATCTCCTCGTCATTTTCATCATACAGAATCCTGCCGCTTCTCGAACTCTGGTAATCGAGCGGCGTTTCATCTACATCAAGGAAAATCAGTCTTGTATCTTTTCCATAGGAGGTATCCACATACTGCTCCTGCGCATAGCCAAGACACGTACCGGATGCGTCGTAATAGCCGTACGTCGTGCCGGAGCCTTCTCTGTCATTGATGGGCTCATCCTCCACATAGTCAATCGAAAACCACTCCTCCTCGTTGATATAGACCGTATTCTTCTGAAGATAGCCCGCCACTTTTCCGTCTGCCACAATCTTCGTCTTTCGTTTACTTCCATACAGGTCAAAGTAGATTTCTATGGTTTCTGCCGATGTAAGCGCCTCTTTTGCCTCATCCGCAGTTGCAAACTCAGATTCCGGCACTTTTTCTTTTCCGCAGCCGCCAAGCACCAGAGCGGCGGCAAGAAAAAGACCAGCGGCTGTATATATTCTCTTTTTCAACTGTCTTTTTCCTCCGCCTTACTTGTTATCTTTGTAATACTCATTTGCCTCATCGTACATCATATCGAGCAAGGCGTATTTATCCTGGAAATCCATCACCTGCGTACCGTTATCCTCCAGGTTCACATAGAGATTGCACTGTGAACCGGACCAGTCCATCTCTTTTTTCGCAGAACCGATCACCGTTCCGCCCTCTGTATAAATGGTATGTCCATCCTCTGATGCGTAATATGGTTTTTCGTTCAGATCTGCATCGAGAAAAATAATGTAATACGCTTCCGGCATCTGATCCGGTGTCGTCACGCGCTCCTGTGCATAGCCAAGCAGGTTGTTGTCCGGATCATAGAATGCATAGGTAGTAGCGGATTTTGTCATCTTATTGATTTCTTCGTCCGTCACAATTTTCATATGGAACCATTCTTCGCCGGAAATAGAGATCGTCCAGGTCTGATCAAAGAGACCGCTGTTTTTCATATACGCGGCAGCCTTTTCATCCGCATAAATGTTTCCCGAAGCGTCAACGTTATCCAGATCACAGCGCATGCGGACGGACGAAGCCGATGCAAGGGCTTCTTTTGCCACATCCGCGTTTTCATACCCTAACTTTTCTTCTGCCGCCGAGCATCCGCACAGAAGCAGAAGTCCTGCTGTAAAACCCAAAAACAATTTTGTCGTTTTTCTCATAGATTCCCCTCTCTTTCTTTTGTCAGGACCGATTGGAAAGACCGCCGTCCTTGTCGCGTGCCAGTTCTCTTGCCGCCATCACAGCGAGTGCGGTCAGCTGCGGCAGATATTTTGCATCGTAGACAATCAGAAACGCATTGTCGAACATGATGTTTCCGACGGTAAGATCCATATTGTCGACGATGGCGCCGATCATAGTTCCGTTCAGTTTTACCGAGTAATTGTGGCCGATGGAGCCGGCGTATTCCCGGAGTTCCAGTTTTCCCTCCGGCAGTTCCATCGAGAACTGATCCCGTACGAGTGCAAACTGCTTTTTCAACACACCATACGGCTCGCCGTACAGATAAAAACGGTACGTCGGCAGCGCGTGGAGCAGTTCCTTCGTCATACGGAAGATTTCGGTGTGCATCGCATCGTAGATATAAAATGTTTTCAGCGGCACGGTGCTGTCGATCTCGTAAACCAGGTTTCCGTCTGTATCCTCCAGATCGAAATGCTGGCCCGTCAGGCGGTAATCCTCCGTGAAAGTGTAAATCTGGGACGCCGAAATCTTCTGAAACGGCTGTACCGTTCCGGTTTTGACGAAATGCTCCAGATTCGCTTTTAATTCGCACTGGAACATCATCAGATCGGAATGGTAGCTTAGATGGTCTGCGAGGTTCTCTGCAACATCTTCATGAATCGGATACACGGGTGTGGTGAGTTTCTTTTTGATAAAGCCTTCGATGAAGGAATATCCCAAATAACCGACATGACCGTCTTTGGTCAGCCAGAAGTAGAGATATTCTCCCTTGGCGTCCGGTCCGAAAACGAGTGCTTTCTGCCGCATCGTGTAGAATTTTGCAAGCCATGCAGAACCGAACGGTGTATCGACGTTCTTGTAAGCCTCATAAAATTCTTCGATTTTCCGCGGCTTCTCCATGGAGATCATGGCAATCATATCCGTCATGGAATTGTAGTTCTCCGGGGTTGCCATGGACCAGATGGCAATGCCGAAAATCAGGACAACCGTGGCGATGGTGAGTGTGATCGTCTCTCCGTAGCCGACCGCCATCAGATAGATGCCCAGCAGCGTGACAGCGCCGCCTGCGATGCGGAATTTCCATTTTCTCTTTTTCAACTGAATACCGCCTCCTCTCTTTTCGTTACTTTTATTGTACTTGCTCCCCTTTTTTGTGTCAATTGAAACTCGCTCCTCCGCTCTATTTTGTTCTGCCTGGAGGGACAAAGAAAGCGTGTCGGCGCATCTTTTTTTGTCAGAATGCATCCGGCACGCTTTCTTTCAAAAATTTAATGAACGAAAAGAAATTATGAAATTGGAATCACGCGTCCCGTTTCTGCCATAGTTCGGTGGGAAATGGAAATTACGGTACGGTTTTTGGAAACTCTTTGCAATGCATTTAATACCATTTTTTCCGTCTCTGCATCAAGGTTTGCGGTAATCTCATCGAGGAGCAGAATTTCAGGCTCCGCTGCGGCTGCACGTGCAATCGAGAGAAGCTGCCACTGACCCTGTGAGAAGAGATCCTGTGTACAGATCGTATCATATTGGTACGGAAGCGCCTCGATGGTCTTTGCAAGTCCGGTCAGTTCTGCCGCTTTTTTTACATCCGCATTCGAAATCTTCGAATCATACAGTGTAATCTGGTCTTTTACCGATCCCGGCACCATGTGGAACGACTGCTCCACATAGCCGAAAACCTTTCGTTTCTTTGCATCCGGCAGATCGACAGATGGAACACCCCAAATCAGAACCATTCCTTTCTGTGGTTCATATAAACCGAGCAGCAGTTTGAAAATAGTACTCTTTCCGGCACCCGTTCGTCCCAAAAGTGTTACCTGCTCGCCTTTTTTGATCTGCAGACTTACATCGTTTAAGATGACCTGGCTTTCGTCATATCCAAACGTCACATTTTTTAGCTCAGCCGCTATGCCGTAATCTGTATTTTCAGTCAGCGCAGCCGGCTCTTTCTTCTCTTCCAGGCTGTAAAATTCATTGATTCTTTCCATACCGGCAAACGCAGACTGAATTGTCTGGATTTCCATACCAAGGCTTTCGACCGGAGCAAAGATCTGGGAAATATAGTTTATAACAGCAACGGCGGTTCCGGCGGACATGCCGAACAGTTTTAAAACGGTCGAATTGCCGGAGGCCGAAAGCAGCATGACAACAGCAACAACAATGGCATTTAAAATCAGGATGACTGGAGAATAGACGGCATCGTAAAAATTGGTCTTCTCCATTGCGCTGTAGCTGTCATCAATATAGTGCGCATACTGCTGCTCCATATACGTCTCTTTCTGCAGACAGTGGATGGTACGGATGTTGTGCAGCGTCTCTGGAACGTGACCCGAAGCACGGCTGACTGCACGGCGGTTGGCAATCTGGGAGGCCAGCGTGTTTTTCTGGACGTAACGGGTAAAGAGGAACAGAACAGGGAGTAAAATAATCAGAACAATCGTAAGTCCACGATTAGTCACCCAGATGACGGCAAGAATGCTTAAGATTTTGCACGCATCGGCAAACATACTGATGATCCCGGAGGTAAACAGGTTTTCCACTGTGTCGACGTCACCGACAAATCTTGATACGAGAGCGCCCGGCTCCTGGCGGTTCAGCTCGTTGGCGGATAGGCGTCCGAACTTTTCCATCAGACTGCTTCGGAGTGCATGTGTAATTTTCTGGCCGAATACCGTCAGAAGACTCTCTCGTGCCGACTCCAGAAGACCCGTCAGGGCAAGAAGTCCGAAATACAGCAGAATTCCTTCCATCCAGAGGGTATGCTTCTTTGTCAAAAGGTCAATCAGCTGTGCCAGCACAAGAGGCGGGAGCAGTGCGAAAATAACCGCACCGCAGACGACTCCCAAAAGTGCGGCTGATAAAACACCGTGTTTTCGAACGGTTTCTTTGATTACCCGCAATACAGATTCTTTTTTTTGCATCAAAAGCTGCCTCCCTTCGTCTGATTGCTGCAGAGCTCTGCGTAGGACGGAACCGTTGCAAGGAGTTCCTCATGTGTGCCGACCTTCGTATGGCACTCATCCATCCAGATGACCTGATCCATCTGGTCGAACAGATAGAGGCGATGGGAAATGAGGATTATAATAGAGTCTTTTGCCAGCTCCTTTAAATTTAAAAAAATTTGTGCCTCCGTCTCTTTGTCGAGTGCCGAAAACGGATCGTCGAGAACCAGAACCGGCCGTTTGTGGTACAGGGTTCGCGCAAGGGCAAGGCGCTGCGCCTGACCACCGGAGAGGCGGACACCGCCCGTTCCGACCAGGGTATGGATTCCGTTTTCCATTGCTTTCACTTCATCTTCCAGGCAGACGACTCGGATCATCTCCTCTGCGCCCTCTTTTCCCCCGAGACGGATATTCTCTTCCACGCTTCCATGGAACAGCTCCGGGTCATGGCCAAGATAACCGACCATGCGGTTCCGGTCTGTTTTTTCCATTTTTCCAAGTTCTTTTCCTCCGAAGGTGATGCTTCCCTCATACGGCGACTCGCAGAGAAAAGTCTTTCCAAGCGTTGACTTTCCGCATGCGACAGGTCCCGTTACACCGATGATCTGGCCAGGAACCGCCTGAAACGACAGGTCATGGATGATCTCTTTTCCGTTTGGATAGGCAAAATGCAGGTGATCGACGTTAAGCTCTGCAGGCGCTGCGCCTGGAAGTTCCGGTTCTGTTTTGGAATTCTGCAGCAAAGGTTTGATTCGTTTCCAGGAAACCTGCGCTTTATGTACCGCATTAAAAAGCTTCGCAGCGCTCGATGATTTGGTGGCAAGCTTTGTGTAGCAGGACAAAAACGTGGTAAATACGGCGATGTTCCACGGTGTCCATCCCTCCTGCAAGACGTTTCTGCCTCCAAAATACAGGATAAACAGAATGCTCGTCATCGAGATCATACGGTAAATCGGCGGCATAGCTGTGTTCCAGATATTGGCGCGCACAGCGGCAGATTCGTAAGTCGAAAGATTCTCCTCATAAGCGGCCTTTCTGTCCTCCTCACAGCCAAAGACACGATACGTGATGGCATTTGTCGCACGGTCCAGGGTTGCAGCACTTAATGCACCCGACTGTACCTTATAGGCAGCGCCCGTTTTCTGTACCATGACCTTCATCTTTTCGGCAATCACGTAGGAAATGGGTGGGAAAATCATGCAGAGCAGCGCCAGGCGCCAGTCGTACCAGAGCAGCATACACGCATAGGCGAGAAGAGCAACACCGGTATCAAAGATTTCCGTTGTAAATTTCCGCATTCCTTCTACGCAATCGTCTACATCGAGAATGGCCTTCGTCAGTATATTTCCGGTACCTTCCGCTTCCAGCTCCAAACGGCTTTTGCGAACCAGCGTTCCGTAAAGAATCTGCTTCATATGCCGGTTGACGTTGTTGGCAAATCTTCTGACATAGAACCGTTTGAAATAGCGGGAAACCTGCACAATGCCAATACTCACGACATAGGCCGTGACCAGCATCAGCATCTGGTGGAAGGTTCCTGTGCCGCCGAGGAGATCAACCAGCTTTCCTGTCATTTTTCCCTCAAACCAGGGGCCTGCAAGAAGTCCCAGATTATAGATGAGACCGGAAACCGTAACAAAAAAGAGAATTTTCCATTCTTCCTGAAAGTAAGAGAGCATCCGGTTCGGGCGAAAGGTTTCATCCTTCATCGCTGCTGCCTCCTTCTGCTGTTGCTTTTATTGTTTTATCTGCTTTTTCACTTAAAATTTTTGAAAGTTCCGCAAAATGATTCTGCCGTTCTCTCTTCGATTTCCAGTACAGCTTGTCCAGTGTTTCGCAGAAGCTTTCTGCCTCCTTTTCCGGAAGCTCCAAAAGCAGCCATTCATAAAAAACCGTTTCAATTTCTGCTTTGGAATTTTTCAAGGATTCTGCTTTTTCCGTAGCATACAGAAGCTGGCTTCTGCCGTCCCACGGATTCGGTTTCCGGATCAGATATCCCTTTGTCTCAAGGCTTGCAGCGCGCCTTGCAGCGGCTCCTTTATCAATCTTTAACTGTTCGCGCACTTCCGTCTGGGTGATGCCCGGATGATGGCGCACTAGATGGATAAAGTCAAATTCTGCCGTACCGATGCCTTCTTCTTTCATTGCCTGCACCGTAAATTTCCCGGCTTCCCGCGCTATTTTTGTTATTTTCCGTTCTGTTGGATCCATTTTTCTGTTCCTCCTGTCCATTCTCGATCTGTTTCAAATAGATGCATATACAACTAATTAGATGATAGTACAACTAATCGAAATTGTCAATCTATAGATCTTCTGGTTGACGAAGTATCGTCCGAACTTTATAATAGAAGTATTCGGCTGTTAAAAACAGTCAGTCTATCAATAAGGAGATGTATCTTATATGGAAAAGAAACATACGCGTGGCAGCTTTACCGGATCGATCGGCTTCGTGCTTGCTGCTGCAGGAAGCGCGGTTGGACTGGGAAATATCTGGCGTTTCCCTTATCTTGCCGCAAAAGACGGAGGCGGAACCTTTATTTTAGTTTATATCGTACTGGCTCTGACCTTTGGATTTACCCTGCTGACAACTGATATTGCCATCGGAAGAAAAACCGGACAAAGTCCGCTTGTCGCTTACGGTAAAATTCACCCGGGCTGGAACGGTCTTGGCCTTCTCGCCAGTATCGTGCCGGTTGTCATCCTGCCTTACTACTGCTCCATTGGCGGCTGGGTATTAAAATACCTGTCTGTGTTTCTCACCGGACATGGCACTGCTGCTGCCGAGGATGGTTACTTTACCGGCTATATTACCGGTACATGGCAGCCGATTGTGTGGTTGGGAATCTATCTTTTTCTTACCGCATTCGTTGTATATCGTGGTGTCAATAAGGGAATTGAAAACTACAGCAAAATTCTGATGCCGATCCTTCTGATTTTAATCATCGGAATTTCTGTTTTTTCTCTGACCCTGACCCATACCGACGCAGACGGTGTCGTCCGTACGGGACTGCAGGGTATGAAAATTTATCTCGTTCCGAATTTTAAAGGAATGACGCCGCAGAAATTTTTCACCGTCTTTGTCGATGCACTCGGACAGCTTTTCTTTTCGATCAGCGTTGCGATGGGTATCATGGTTGCCTACGGTTCCTACGTAAAAAAAGAAACAAACCTGATGAAATCGATCAACCAGATCGAAATTTTCGACACCATTGTTGCGCTGCTCGCCGGTTTGATGATCGTTCCTGCCGTATTTACCTTTATGGGGACAGAGGGTATGTCTGCCGGCCCTGGTCTGATGTTTGTCTCCCTGCCGAAGGTCTTTCAGTCCATGGGAGCAGCAGGCGGCGTAATCGGAACCATTTTCTTTCTTATGGTCTCCTTTGCAGCCATTACATCTTCCGTATCGGTCATGGAATCCATTGTTTCCTGTATGATCGACAAATTTCACATCAGCAGAAAGAAAAGCACGGTTATTGTAACCGTTTATGCATGTCTCGTCGGTATCATCGTATGCCTCGGCTACAATGCGCTTTATTTTGAACTGAAGCTTCCAAATGGCGCAACGGCTCAGATCCTGGATGTCATGGATTTCATCAGCAATAACCTTCTGATGCCGCTTGTCGCACTTCTCTCCTGTATTCTGATCGGATGGGTTGTAAAGCCGCAGGTCATCATCGATGAGGTGACGCTGGGAGGATATAAGTTCGGTCGAAAGAGGCTGTATATCGTCATGGTGAAGTTTATTGCACCCGTGCTCCTTGCCGCACTGCTGCTGCAGTCGTTCGGTATTTTAAACGTCTGATCACTGCGATACCAGATTGCTATGTGCTTTGCACTCACGCAATCTTCAAAAACATTCGTAATCCGCTCATTTTCCTTCGAAAAATGGCTCCTTACTTATGTTTTTGGCGAGTCAAGAGATCAAAAAAGCATGTTTTCCGGTGGCTTTTCCAGAAAACATGCTTTTTTTGTGCCTGTCTGCACATATTTCTAACAGGTGAAACCCTTACATCCTGCGAATTAACGTTCCATTTACACCAAGTATCTCTCCATCAAATTCCCGGGCAAAAAGTACTTCCCCGTCTCCTTTTACTTTTATCTCCTCATCCGATGCGTTGAGCAGAACTTCGATTTTATTTCCCTCTTCGTCTAGTTTAATATACTCTACACACCGATCATTTTCATAACCATTCGGAAAATGGAAATGCAGGCTTCTGCACACTTTTTCATTTCTTCGAAGCATGATCAGTTTCCGCATCGTTGCAATTTTTTTCTGATTCTCTTCGCTTTCAATTTCACTCCAAGGCATACATCTTCTGCAGTCCGGATCATGAGCGCCTTCCATTGCGATCTCCGTTCCATAATAAATACAGGGGCTTCCCGGAAGCGTAAAAAGGATTGCAAGCTGCTGGTAGAACTTGTCCAGATCGTGAAAACGGTTCATCAGCCTCTCGGTATCGTGGGAATCCAGGAGATTAAAAAGTACATCGTTATTCTGCTGCATATACATGGTATAACAACGGTTTACCATATATTCAAATTCTTCTTTTTTCATTGTTTTATCAAGAAAGAAATCATGGATTCCGCTCAGCAGCGGGTAGTTCATGACAGAATCATATTCATCTCCCTGCAGCCACTGGCTTGCATCATGCCAGATTTCCCCCAGAAGATAAATATCCGGCTTTATCGTTTTTAAATGCTCTCTTATCCGCTTTAAGAACCTGTGCGACACTTCGTTTCCTACATCGAAACGAATTCCGTCGATATCAAACTCCCGTACCCAGTCCTCACAGATTTTACAGAAATACTGTATCACCTCTTCGTTGTTTGTGTTCAGCTTTGGCATCCCGTCTGTAAATGCAAAGGAATAGAACCGTCGGTCTCTGGTGTCTCCCCTTTTTTGAACCTGTTCCCAGTCCTCTACCATAAACCAGTCCGCATAACGAGACTCTTTTCCATGCTCCAGGATATCTATCCATGGCTCAAATTTTCTTCCACTATGATTAAACACTGCATCTACCATAATGCGGATTCCTTTTTCATGTGCTTCTTTGCAAAGCACTTTCATTGTATCCGCATCGCCAAAAAACGGATCTATTTTTGTATAATCGGTCGTGTCATATTTGTGGTTGGATTCTGCTTTCATGATCGGATTCAGATAAATACCGGTAATCCCAAGTTCCTGCAGATACGATAATCTCTGACGGATCCCTTCCAGGTTTCCTCCGAATTTTTCTTCGTTTGTTACGGTTCCGTGATTTCTCCAGGGTGTGATATCATCTCCGTTTTTTTCCGGTGTCCCGTTGCAGAACCGATCCGGGAAAATCTGATACCAGATCGTTTCGTTTACCCATGCCGGTGTGCGATTGATATCTGCCGGGTTCATCCAGGGTACAATAAAGCACTGCTGCATACGGCCATCCATCCGGAGCTGTTCTTCTGTCAGGAAACCATCCTCAAAATAATACCAGACTTCCTTTTCCGTCCGCAGCTCGAAATAATATTTGCATCTTTTGTATTCCGGAAGAAGCGTTGTTGTCCACCAGATCTGATAAGGCAGACGTTTTTTATATATCATTTCCTCTCTTTTTCCGATCCACTTTTCTTTTCCGCCCAAAATTCCGGCTTCATAAGGATCTCCGTAATGGATAAAAACCTGTTTTACATCATATCCTGTCTTGATATTGACAATCAGTCTGTCCTCATCCAGGGCATAACTCATCTGTTCTGAAGTTTTATGGTATACACCGCTAAATTCCATCTCATTTTCCTCCCGTATAGCTCTAAAGCTGTTTTTTGCATCCTTGTAAGAAACACGATCACTTTTTGTTTCGCATTGTTTCGTAACTTTACTATAAGCCTTTTTTATTTCTTCGTCAATCAATTTCCATTTTTCCCTGCGCTTTCGTAAAATTCAGATAATTTTCAGGATGATTTTTGTGCAGGATGCTTTCTTTTTTCGAAACTTAGCGAAACATTTCTTTTTCACGGTATGGATTGCTTTTTATCTTATGTTTTTATATAATGATACGGGGGCAAAAGGTTTTTTGACCCCTTTGATACCAGATTGCTACGTGCTTTGCACTCCCGCAATCTTCATATAATAGCGTTAAAAGAACTCCATCATGATAGCTGGGAGTTTACATTTTTTGTTTTGTGAAAGGATTGCCGATTATGACTACCATTCAGGATATTGCTGATAAAATGGGAGTTTCCAAGAGCACGGTATCCAAAGCGCTCAATGACGCGCCTGATATCAGCGATGCTTTACGGAAACAGGTTTTGGAAACTGCCGTAGCTCTGGGTTATACGAAGCTGCGGCGTTATAAGAAACCAACGAAAAAAGTCTGTATTATAATAGAAAAAGAAAATATGCGGTATCAGGAACCGCATCATTTTGCCTATGATATCCTAGTGGGTTTTCGTCAGATGGCAGAACCTGCCGGATTTGATGTTGAAATTGTACCCGTTGATATTAAGACCCAAAGAAACCAGCATTATGATGTTTTTATGCTGGAGCATGATTATATAGGAGCTTTTGTGGTCGGCTTTTCCCTGAGCGATCCCTGGATTCAAGACTTTAAAATCAGCCGCACACCGGCTGTTCTTTTCGACAACTATATAGTAGGGAATCCTTCCACCGCTTATGTAGGTATTGATAATGAGGAGGGAATGGAGCTTGCCGTCTCTTATCTTGCCGGACTTGGACACCGGAAGATCGCCTATCTGAGCAGCTCCCTCGGTGCCCGGGTTCTCCAGGCACGCCATGCTGCCTTTCTCCGTTCCATGCACCAGCATGGACTGAAGACTTCTCCTGCTGCGATCGGCTGTTCTTATTATCTGTCAGAATGTATGGAAAAGCATCTTCCCCGTTTTCTGGAAAACGGAATCACTGCTATTATTTGCAACCAGGATACCCTTGCTAGTGCAACGCTCACGCAATGTCAGCAGCTGGGATTCCAGATTCCTGATGATATCAGCATTATCGGATTTGATGATCTGCCGATTGCTGCTTGTACGTCACCGCCCCTTACAACCATCAGACAAGATCGGCTGGAGCTCGGAAAAAGTGGATTTTTTGCATTGTCAAGTCTTCTCAATCACATCCCAATCAGTACGTATTTGTTGCATGCACAGCTGATTCAGCGGGAATCGACAGGGAAGGTTCCTTCATAAATTCATCTCATCAACAATATTTGCCGGTTTTGCAGTCATTTCTACCCATGCCGGTATAAAACCGCTTTTGACAGCGTTTCTTACAGATCTGACATTAGACCAGGCGGTACAGTAAAAAGGTACTTTTCCCCTGTTTATGATCTCTTTTGTAAGTCTGCTTGTCAGTGCAGAGGCAATCCCCTGTCGTCTGTATTCCGGCAAGACATCCACACCGATCTGCCACATATCGTCGCAATCGGCAGAACAGGCGGCAAGTCCCACCAGCGTACTTCCATCATATGCGCCGACGCCAAGTACATCCAGATTCTTCCGATCTTCGCAAAGCGCATTGCTCCATTCCGGTCGATACAAATCCGCAAAATCTTCCTGTGTCAATACTCGTGTCTCATAGGCGCAGGAAAGAGTCGGTATCCGGCTGATGTCCGGCAGATAGTATTCTGCCATGAAACATATTTTGTGACCTTTTTCAGCTAAACGTTCATTCAGCCAATGCATGTTTGGTGTCTCAAAACAGTGGTAAAATTCGAATTTGTCTACATACGCAGATACCAGATCCATCGTCTCCGGTATGGAAGCCGCCATGATATTATTTCCATAGGAAACCAGATTGCAGGTAATAGGCTCTTTCAAATATTTGCGGGCCTTCTTTCCTAATTTTATGGGAACAACAACATTTTTGTCCGCCTTGAAATCTTCCACGCGGCACCCCATATCTTCCGCAGACTGCCTCATGGCAAGCTCCATCATTTCACGATTCATCATATGCTTTTCTCCTTTATGAGTTTGTAATAGAAACTGCTGGGCATCAGAGAAGCTCATTCCCTGCAGTTATTTCTGTGGATCAATTTATGATTATTCCTGGCTCTTTTTCATCTCTGCCTCAAATGTGTTTTCCGTCATATGCGCCCGCAGAATATGAAGCAGCACTCCCGCCGCCCGCTCCATTGCAGCCGGATCGATAGAGGAATAGTTCATGACATACGTATTTTCCTGCTTTATTGCCTCCGCCGCATCCGCGTAATAGCCGGAGAGCGGCTTTAATTTCACACCACGGGATTTCGCCTGCGTGACAATCGACTCTTCTTTCAAATCCGTGCGAAGATGCATCAGAAAATGAACGCCTGCTTCTTCCTCCTCGATGGTCACGTAATCACCGAGCGGCTTCTTTTCGAGTTCCTGTAAAATCAGATCTCGTTTGTTCTGATAATAGTTTCGCAGCCGGTTGATATGTTTTTCGAAACTGCCATTCTCAATAAACTCTGCCAGTGTGTACTGCTCAAAGTTGGAGACGGTGCAGGAATAAAACGACAGCTCGCGATAAAATTTCTCCGCTAATGTCTGCGGAAGCACCATATAGCTGATCCGTACCGTGGAGGCAAGTGTTTTCGTAAACGTATTCATATAGATGACCTTGTCCGAAACGTCAATACTCTGCAGTGTCGGAAACGGCTTTCCGCCGAGACGCAGCTCACTGTCATAATCGTCCTCAATGATATAGTGATGATCTGATTTTGCTGCCCAGCCGATCAGTTCATAACGGCGGCTGACCGGCATGACTGTCCCGGTTGGAAAGTGATGGGACGGGGAGGTATGAATAATATCAACCGATCTTTTTTCCAGCTCCTGCACCGAAACACCGTCCTGGTCGAGCGGCACTGGCTCGTACCGCACCTTCATACTCTCATAAATCCGCGCAATTTTGTGATACCCGGGATCCTCTACTCCATAAACAAGATCGTTTCCGAGAAGCTGAATCAGAAGGTTATGCAGATACTCCGTTCCTGCGCCGACAATAATCTGCTCCGGCAGCACCTGCATTCCACGAAACTCTCGCAGATATTTTGCAATCGCACTGCGCAGCTTTAAAATCCCGGCGCACGGGGAATTGATCATGAGCTGGATCCGGTTGTCATTCAGGACAGCACGCACCGTCCGCGTCCAGATTGTAAACGGAAAAATCTCGCTGTCCGTCTGGTTACTGGAAAAATCCGCAAAATAGGAAGTCTCCCCGTTTGCTACCTGCAGGATCTCTTTTGGCACCGCATCCCGCATGGAATCCTCAATTTCCAGATCAGCCGCATAGAATCCGCGCTTTGGCATGGAATACAGATAGCCTTCCGCAACAAGCTGCGCATAGGCATTCTCGACGGTAATGACGCTGATACCCAGATTTTTCGCGAACGTCCGTTTCGACGGCAGCTTCTCTCCAGGGCGGATATTTCCCAGCAATATGTCATTTTTGATACATTTATATAAATATTCATACAGGGAATCTGACCCTATATTGGAAAAATTATACGTCAGCATCCGACCGCTCTCCTCTCATCTGACCTTACTGAATATATTTGTTTTGGCAATTTTTTTATAGTCACTTTACCAGTATACTGTGAGGCAGAGCAAAAGTAAAGCCAAAACAGAAACTAAAATTTTTCAGACACGGAGGAACTTATTATGACAGCAGCAAATGAGAGATACAAACTGAACAAAGAACTGGCACAGATGTTAAAGGGTGGCGTGATCATGGACGTTACCACTCCGGAGCAGGCGCATATTGCCGAGGAAGCTGGTGCCTGTGCCGTTATGGCACTGGAGCGGATTCCTGCAGACATCCGTGCAGCCGGCGGCGTTTCCCGTATGAGTGATCCGAAGATGATCAGCGGCATTCAGGAAGCCGTTTCCATTCCGGTTATGGCAAAATGCCGCATCGGCCACTTTGTAGAGGCACAGGTTCTTGAAGCCATCGAAATCGACTACATCGACGAGAGTGAGGTTCTCTCCCCGGCGGATGATGTCTACCATATTAACAAACGAAATTTCAAAGTACCGTTTGTCTGCGGTGCAAAGGATCTCGGCGAGGCACTCCGCCGGATCAACGAGGGAGCGTCTATGATCCGTACCAAAGGTGAGCCGGGAACCGGCGATATCGTACAGGCGGTCCGCCATATGAGAAAAATGAACAGCGAAATTCAGAAACTGACCTCAATGCGTGAGGATGAGCTGTTTGAGGCAGCCAAGGTCCTGCAGGTTCCATACGATCTTGTTCAGTATGTTCATGATAACGGCCGTCTCCCGGTTGTCAACTTTGCAGCCGGCGGTGTGGCAACGCCTGCCGATGCAGCGCTGATGATGCAGCTCGGAGCAGAAGGCATCTTCGTCGGATCCGGTATCTTCAAATCCGGCAACCCGGCAAAACGTGCCGCTTCCATCGTAAAAGCTGTTACCAACTACACCGATGCCAAACGGATCGCAGAACTCTCCGCTGATCTCGGCGAGGCTATGGTCGGCATCAACGAGCAGGAAATCGCCTTACTGATGGCAGAAAGAGGAAAATAATGAAAATTGGAGTGCTTGCATTGCAGGGCGCATTTGCAGAACATGAAAAAGTATTAGAACAGCTTGGCGCCGAATGCATCGAACTGCGGCAGGCCCGCGATCTTGCCGAGCCTTACGATGCACTTGTACTGCCGGGCGGCGAGAGTACCGTTCAGGGAAAGCTTTTAAAAGAGCTTAGCATGTTCGATATCATGAAAAGCCAGATTGAAAACGGCATGCCGGTCCTCGCAACCTGTGCCGGTGCAATTCTTCTGGCAGAAACGATCAACGGACAGATGAAGGGACAGCCAGAGCAGTATTTCGGCACGATTCCCATGTGCATCAAGCGGAACGCCTACGGCCGACAGTTAGGCAGCTTCCACACAGAAGCACCGGTTGTGGGCATTGGAACAGTGCCGATGACGTTTATCCGTGCGCCGTATATCGCATCTGTGGGGAACGGCGTGGAAGTGCTCGCGGTTGTGGAAGAGCGGATTGTCGGTGTAAAATATAAAAACCAGATGGCCTTCTCCTTCCACCCGGAGCTCGACCCGGATATGAGGATTCATAAGACATTTCTTTCGATGATCAGCAACGTATAAAGCAAAAGACTGTGCAAATCATAAATTCATTTGCACAGTCTTTTGCTCTGTTTTCATACCGCAATGCAGTCCCATGGAATAATTTGAATCTTTTCCGGAGAAACACCATCTATTTTTAGGGTTCCCCTGTCACCGATTCGAATCCGGTCTTTTTCCCGGCTTACGTTCTCCCGTGTGACAAGATTTTCCGTGAAACCATTATCCATATAATGGATGAAAAAAACGTTGTTATCTCTGAAGAAAATAAAATCTGATCGCAAAAAGCTCCAGCTTCTCGTTGATTTTTCATCCGAGAAGCTGGAGCTTTCCACGTTGTTTACCTGCCATAAAGCATTTTTGAATTATTATTTGATACGTTTCAGTTCATACTGTCTCGTACCAAGACCAATTTTCTCTGCCTGGTCAAGGGTTGCCTGCCATTCAATATTCGGATTGGAATCCTTGAAATGATCGTGGTGGCAATGCCATCCCGGCTCTGCAAGATGCTCGCCAAGCTGACTGTTTTCGATCGGAGTTGCCTTCAGGCAGGCATCGGCACACGCCTGATCAAGAGCAACCGGGTCGAAACTTGCAAACATTCCGATATCCGGCAGGATCGGAGCATCGTTCTCACCATGGCAGTCACAGTTCGGGCTGATATCCTGTACCAGAGAAATATGGAAGCACGGACGTCCATGACAGACAGCCTGTGCATACTCCGCCATTTTCCGGTCGAGAAGCTCGTTTGCACTGCTGTTTGGATTGTAAACCGCATCAAAACTGCAGGCACCGATGCAGCGGCCGCATCCTTTGCATTTGTCATAGTCAATGACTGCTTTTTTATCCACATAGGAAATTGCATCGCTTCCGCATTCTTTTGCACAGCGGTGGCAGCCACGACAGACATCCGTATTGATCGCCGGTTTTCCACTGGCATGCTGCTGCATCTTTCCGGCGCGGCTTCCGCATCCCATACCGATATTTTTCAGTGCACCGCCAAAGCCCGTTGCTTCATGGCCTTTGAAATGGCTCAGACTGATAAAAATATCTGCGTCCATGATTGCATGGCCAATCAATGCTGTTTTGCAATATTCTCCGTTGACAACCGGAACTTCGATTTCATCGGTTCCTCGCACTCCATCTCCGATGATAATCTGGCATCCTGTGGTAATGGTATTGAATCCATTCAGATTCGCACAGTCAAGATGCTCCAGGGCATTTTTTCTGCTGCCCGGATATAACGTATTGCAGTCTGTCAGAAACGGAAGGCCTCCCTGCTCTTTACAGAGATCTGCAACCACTTTCGCATAATTCGGACGAAGAAACGCCATGTTTCCCAGTTCGCCAAAATGCATTTTGATTGCGACGAATTTGCCTTCCATATCAATGTCTTTGATGCCAGCAGCAATACAGAGCTTTTTCAGCTTGTCAAGCTGACTCGTTCCAACCGGACATCGAAAGTCGGTAAAATAAACCGTTGACTTTTCCATTTTGTCATTCCTCCTGATTTGTCATTTTTTGACAGCATATCACTTCAAGCTAGGTTGAAGTCAAGTATAATTTGTGGTCTTCTGTTTGTCTCATGGGCTTGTCTTTTTTCTGGATTTTTCGTATACTGAACATAGTTTTTAAGCAACTGAAAATACAGAAGTGCTTTGGAGGTCATGTTTATGATAAAGGCAGTATTATTCGATATGGATGGTATCCTGTTTGACACCGAGATTGTAATGAAAGAGGGCTGGCAAAAAGCTGCCCGGGAGCTGAATTTTACGCTCACGGAGGAACATCTTTCGCAGATGCGCGGCAGTGCGCTTCCGCGGAGCAGAAAGCTGTTTGAGGAGTGGTTTCACGGACAGGTGACATACGATGAAGGACGCGCAATCCGCACGGCGTATCTAAACGATTATATTCGACGCAACGGTGTCCCGGAAAAACCAGGGCTTCATGAGTTTCTTTCCTGGCTCAAAGAGCATTCGATCAAAGTTGCCGTTGCTACTTCTACAACGCGGCGCGTTGCGGAAGACTATTGGAAACAGTCTGGCATTGACCAGTATATCGATGCTTCAGTCTGCGGGGATGAGGTAATCAACAGCAAGCCGGATCCGGAAATTTTCTTAAAAGCAGCGTCTCTTCTGAAAGTTCCGATTGCTGCATGCATAGTAGCCGAAGACAGCATCAATGGTCTGAAGGCCGCGCGTGCAGCTGGTGCCATCTCCTGCATGATCCCGGATCTGACACCGTATACAAAAGAGCTTTTTCCATTTTGTGATTATGTGAGTCCTTCTCTTTTGGCCTGTAAAGAAATTCTGCTGCAGACTCCAGAAGCGGACAAACTGAAAAGCTGGAAGTAAAAAATCATACATAAAGTGAACCTCACATGACTAAAGTCACGTGCTTCAAACCGCTTTAGGCGGCAGACAAAATATCGGCGGATACGCCTGTTTCTTAGATCTTGCGCGGATACGCGCTTCTTCCATGCCGGATACGGCAGGTCTCCACATAACAGGTAGTCCACGGTATATCTGCCTGTGTTTATGCTACTTTTTGCAGTTCCATTTCTGAAATTAAGTCTCTCAAATCCGCATAAACACATGAGGTTCTACGCTTTACTGCAGGAACTTTTGCCTCCAGCAA